>NZ_OY762268.1:976479-1301973 GCF_963665245.1 uncultured Paludibaculum sp. | reverse complement strand
CCGCCAGTGACCCCGAGCCGAAGGTCCGCGGAGCCGCTCTGCGCGCCCTGGGCGAACGCGTCGCCGAACCCGCCGTGCGTGAACTGCTCACCAAGGCTCTCGAAACCAAACGCGAGCACAAGGACGAATGGCTGGGCGCGCTCATCGGTCTGGCTGGCGCAACTGGCGAACCCGAAGTCCACGACGCCCTGATGGACGCCTATGCCCTGGACGACTGCCGCGCCGCCGCGCTGCACACCATGTGGCGTTCGTTCGACACCCGCTATAAGAAGTACTTCTCGACCAACCTCAAAAGCGAAGATCTGGATATCCGCCGTCAGGCCATCCAGGGCGTTGGCGCCTTTCCGTTGCCGGACCTGTCGCTGGAACTCGTCCCCATGTTCCGCGATGACGACGTTCGCGAGGAAGCACTCTTCGCGTATGCCCTCAGCCTGCGCCACAACACCACGCCCAAGAGCGCGGGCAAGCTGCTGGACATGATCTCCGAGCGCGCCGACGGCCTCAACGACTCCGAGGAAGAGTCCGTCTGCATGGCCATCGACCGCCGTCTGGAGCGCGAAGGCTATCAGCCTGTCTTCTTCCCGGACGATGAGGAAGAACACAATCACGACCACGACCACGGCCAAGTGCACGCCCCGGTCAGCGCGCCGCTGGAAACCGTGCGCAGCGAGAAGGTCGGCCGCAACGATCCCTGCCCCTGCGGCAGCGGCAAGAAGTACAAGAAGTGCTGCGGCGCGTCTGCATAATCAAACATTTACCTCCCGTCCTGTTTGACTGAGAATTCACAGTCGGTGCATCGGGCTGTCACACAGCCCGGTCACTCTGGGTGCGACCGCGGAAGAAACCGCCATGCCGCATTCCACGCAGATCATCGCCCGGCCCACTTCGCCCAGGTTGCGCGCCTTTCGCGCCGCCGTATCCCTTCACAGCCACACCACGCACTCGATGGAGCGCCTCGACCATGTGCGCAGCATCGCCGCGCTGTTTCGCGGCCTTTGGTGGACCCCTCCGCTGGCACCGGCCCCTGCTCTACGGCTGGAGCGCGGCCAGATCGAGGGGCTCGGCCTGCGCCCCCTGGTCTCCATCACCGATCACGACAACATCGACGCGCCGTTGCTGCTGCGCGCTCAGGACGGCAGCCGCGACATGCCTGTCAGTGTGGAGTGGACCGTGCCCTGGGGCTCCACATTCTTTCACCTGGGCCTGCACAACCTGCCGCCGCGCCGTGCCACCGATCGCATGCGTGTCCTCGCTGGTTTCACTGCGCAGCCCAACGCGGCCGATCTCCCCGGCATTCTCGACTGGCTGGCCGAGGATCCGTCGGTCCTCATCGTCTTCAATCACCCTCTGTGGGACGAGAAGGGACTCGCGCCCGGCGAGCACGAACGGGCCGCCCGCGAGTTCCTCCGTCTGCACCGCCCCTGGATCCACGCGCTCGAACTGAACGGCCTGCGTCCGTGGAGCGACAACCGCCGCGTCCTGCGCTGGGCTCGTGAGTCCTCACTGCCGGCCGTCGCCGGTGGTGACCGGCACGGCTGCGAGCCCAACGTGCTACTGAATGTCACGAATGCGTGTACGTTCCATGAATTCGTCGAGGAGGTCCGGGATGAGGGCCTCAGCCGCGTACTCGCCATGCCTGCCTATCGTCAGCCGCGTGGACGACGCATCACGGCGGACGTCCTTTCCGTCTTCAGCCGGCAGGCCGATGGATCCCGTTGGACTGACCGCGTCCTGGTGCAACGTCAGGGCACCCTGGTGAGCCTGCGCGAGCTCTGGGCCCGCCCACGTGCGGCGGCCGAGGCGCCTGCCGCCTTCTCCACGCCGCTACAATCGAGTTAATGAGCCGGTTTGCCATCTGCCTCCCTCTGGCCTTCGCCGCCTTCGCGCCTGCTTTTGTGCGGGCCCAGGAGGTACGCACCCCGCAGCAGGCCGCCCGTGTCGTGCAGGACGCGCTGCAGGCCCTGGGCGGCGACAAGTTCCTCGCCATGCAGGACCGCGTGGAGGAAGGCCGATTCTACGCCTTCTATCGCGAAAACCTCTCGGGCATGTCCCGCGCGAAAGTCTATACCCGCTACCTGCTGGCGCCAGTGCCGATGAAACCCAACTTCTTCGGCATCCGGGAGCGGCGTGCCTTTGGCAAGAAGAACGAGGACTATTTCGTCGTCTACAACGAACTGGGCGGGTACGAGATCACTTACAAGGGCGCCAAGACGCTCGACAAGCCGGTCTTCGATACCTACCAGGAGACCCTCTTTCACAACGTGCTCTACACTCTGCGTATGCGTCTGAAGGAGCCGGGTCTCACCATCGATCCCGCCGGTGTCGACATCGTCGAGAACCAGCCCTGCAACGTCGTCGACATCGTCGACAGCGACAACCGCGTCACCAAGATCTGGTTCCATCAATCGACGAAGCTGCCGGTGAAGCAGTATTGGAATCGGCGCGACGCCAAGACCCGCGACCGCATCGAGGAAGTCACTATCTTCGACAAGTACCGCGACATCGGTGGTGGCGTCATGTGGCCCTACGTGATCCGCCGCGAAAGAAATGGCGAACGGAATTTCGAGATGTACGCCGACTCCATCACCATCAACCAGGGCCTCACCGACGAGCTATTCACACTTTCTTCCGACGTGAAGATGATCGAAAGCAAGGGCAGCAACATCCGTCCCGGCAAGAAGTAACGGCGCTTGCGCGGCTCGGGCAAATACTCAGCGAACACCTTGTGATCGTCCGAATATTTTGCTCGCGTATGCTGGAATGGATGTACTTAATCGTCGCGCGTTTTCTCCTCCTCTGCGCTCTGATCAGCGCCGCTTGGCCGGCCGTGGCCCAGCAGCGCATCCAGAAGGTCTCCGGCGACGGCCAGCTCGCCCTCCCCTTTTACTCACCCACACAACCGCTGGTTGTGAAAGTTGTCGATGGAGCAGGGAATCCCGTGGCCGGAAAGTCAGTGAAGTGGACTGACGTCGGCGGCATCATCCACGCCAGTCCCAGCACCGTCACCACTGACGCCACCGGACTGGCCTCCTTTCAGTTCGTCGCGGGCGGGTCGTTCTCACCCGGTGTCGGCTACCTGTCGTACACAGTAACCGCTACCACAGACATCGGCAGCGTCAGTTTCTCTATCGTCTCTTATCCGTTCCAGACGGGCCCGGCCAACTACCAGCCGCTGGTCGACTTCCTCAAACCGCTGCAGGGCGTGCCCATCACGCTGCGTGCCGGTGAGCGTGTGGCCGACGCCATTCGCGTCAACGTCGCCACCAGCGGCGCAAACGGCGGTTCCGCCGGCCTGCCCATTCCCGCAGTTGGCCTCACCGTGCGCTCGGCCAACCAGGACCCGCTCGCCGGTCCCGTCGCTTCCTGCACCGGCGGTACACTGCTCACTGGTTCCGACGGCATCGCCTCGTGCGAACTGCTGGCCAGCGGCACGCCAGGCTCAACCGACCTCATCGTCAACGTGGGCGACTCCCGCAGTCTCACGGTCCACCTCACCATGCTGCCGGGCGATCCCACGCCCGCCATCACCCAGGGCGACAATCAGTCGGGTCTGCCGACGCAGATCCTCCCCATCCCACTCCAGGCGCGCATCACGGATTCGCTGAATAACCCGCTTGCGGGGAGGGCCGTCCAGTGGTCCGTCGTCACGCCAGGTTCCGCCACGCTGCTCAACTCCGTGTCGACGTCGGATGCCGCCGGCAATGTGTCCACTAGTGTGCAACTGGGTACCACGCCTGGTTCCTATCAGATCCAGCTTGCCGTGGGCTCGAACTCCATTCTCTTCAACATTGTGATCCAGGGCACGGTGCCCGCATTGACCATCAGCATGGCATCTGTCCCCAACGGAGTGGTCGGCGGTGCATACAGTCCGACCCTCGCTGGCACCGGCGGCAGCGTGGTCTACACCGCGAGCCTTGCCCCTGGCGCGACTTCACCCGGTCTCACCGTCAACTTGAACGGCACCATCGCGGGTGCACCCACCGCAGCCCGTTCCTATGGCTACACCATGCGTGCAACCGACAGCCAGAGCGCGCAGGCTTCGCGCACCAGCACGGTTGTCCCGTCCTCTGGTCTGGCCATCACCACCACGGCTCTGCCCACGGCCTCTGTGGGCGCCGCATATTCTCTGACGCTGGCCGCAGTTGGTGGCACGCCGCCGTACAAGTGGGACCTGTATTCCGGATCCATCGTGGCCAGCGTGTTGCCGCCCGGTCTGGCGCTCAGCGCCGCCGGTGTGATCTCCGGAACGCCCACCACTTCCGGCACCTACGGTCTCACCATCCGTGTGGTCGACTCCGCAAGCCACGAGGCCTACCAATCCTATAGCTTCGCCGTCGCCGTCGGCTTGGTCGTCTCCTCCACCACGCTGCCCAACGGCTCCGTTGGTGTTGTGTACGCGCAGACGCTCACCGCCGCGGGTGGCACCCTACCCTACACTTGGACCCTCGCCTCCGGTACGCTCACGCCCGGCCTGACGCTCTCCGCCGCGGGCAACCTCTCTGGCGTGCCCACGGCGGTCGGCACCTCCACGTTTAGCGTTCGCGTCACTGATGCGGCCGGAGGCAGTGCGACGGCCAATTACGTGATCACCATCGGTACGGCCCTCCAGATCTCCAGCGCATCCACCTTGCCGAACGGCACGCTGGGCGCCATCTATTCCGCTCAGTTCACCGTGGCCGGCGGCACTGCGCCCTTCATCTGGGCCTTGAACTCCGGAGCCCTGCCGCCGGGTCTCATGCTGTCCACCTCAGGGCTTCTCACCGGGCAGCCCACCTCGGCCGGCAACTTCTTCTTCTCGGTACGCGTCAGCGATTCCACCGGCCTCTTCACCGCCGCCTCCATCACGCTCACTGTCGGTTCCGCCGGTAGTCTGCCGCGCACCGGCGTCATCTCGCAGGTCGCCTCGGGCGGAGGCTGGAAGACGAGCGTCAATCTGCTGAACGTCAACGCGGTTGCCGCGCAGGTGCACGTCCAGTTCATGGCGGAAGATGGCACGGCCCTTGACCTACCCCTCACCATCACGCAGCAGGGCACCTCTGTTACACAAGCCGGCGGAGCCGTGGAGGCAACCCTGGCGCCCAACGCCACGCTGCTCATTGAGACCGAGGCGCCCATCTCCACCACCACCGTCGGCTGGGCCGACGTCCAAAGCTCGGCCACGCTCGCCGGCTACGCCATCTTCCGCCAGCACGGCGGGGATGGACACGATTCCGAAGGCACCTCGCCGCTGGAGGCCAGTGGCAAGGGTGTCGTGTTGCTCACCTACGACAGCTCCATCGGCTTCTCGACGGGCGTTGCCCTGGTGAACGTCGCCACCACACAAGCCAACATCACCGCCATTCAGCGCGACGATGCGGGCAATGAGCTCGCGAGGGATACGATTCAACTCCCCGGCAACGGGCACACATCGTTTTCGATGCTGGACCGCTACCCGGCCCTGGCCGGCCGCCGCGGTGTCGTGGAGTTCCAAAGCGACCAGACCGCCGGCATCACCGTGCTGGGCCTGCGCTTCAGCCCCACGCTGAGCTTTACTTCGATCCCAGTGGCGTTCCGGCCGTAAGGAGCCGCGACCGTCAGAAAGCGGAGGCGCGTCCATCGACGCGCCTCCGCCCGTCTCTATACCGGGCGCGCGATTCCCAGCTTCTTCATCCGTGACTGCAACGTGGTGCGCTTCATCCCCAATCGCGCGGCCGCGCCGCCGTCGCCGCTCAACTGCCACTTCGACTCGCGCAGCACCTGCACGATGTGATTCCGCTCGGCCGCTTCCATGGTCAGTGAGGCCTGCACCGGAGTCTCGCTCGTCCGGCCTTCCACCTGCTCGGCGTTGCGCAGCTCACCCAGCGGAACGCGCAGCACTTCACTCGGAGACAGGATCACCGCCCTCTCCATCAGATTCTCCAGTTCGCGCACGTTGCCCGGCCAGTCGTAGCGCATCAGCGCTTCCATGATTTCGCTGGGAATTCTCTCAATCGTGCGGCCCATCCGCCGTGCGAACTTCTGTACGAAATGCCGCACCAGCAGGGGAATGTCGTCACGCCGCGTCCGTAAGGGTGGCAACACAACCGGAAACACGTTCAGCCGGTAGAACAGATCCATGCGGAACGTGCCGTCCGCCACCATCTGCTGCAGATTGCGGTGCGTGGCCGCCACCAACCGCACATTCACCTTCAGCGTCTTCGTCCCGCCCAGCCGTTCAAACTCGTGCTCCTGTAAGGCGCGCAGCAGTTTCGGCTGCAACTCCAGGGGGATGTCGCCCACCTCATCCAGGAACAGAGTCCCTTCGTGCGCCAGTTCGAAGCGCCCCAGTTTCTGCTGGATGGCGCCCGTGAATGCCCCCCGTTCGTGGCCGAACATCTCGCTTTCCAGCAGGCCGGTGGGGATGGCGGCGCAGTTCAGCTTTACGAACGTCCGCTGCGCTCGAGGGCTCATCTCGTGGATCGCCCGCGCGATCAGCTCCTTGCCCGTGCCCGTCTCGCCAATGATCAGCACGCTGGCATCGGTCGGCGCCACCGTCCCCACCTGCTGCAGCACGGCCCGGAACGCGGCGTTGTCTCCGATCATTTCCCGGAAGTTGTACTCCGTGCGGATCTCTTCCTCCAGATACAGCTTCTCGTCCGAGAGCTTGTCCCGCAGCACCTGGATCTCTCGAAACGCAAACGTGTTCGACACCGCAATCGCGATCTGCGCCGCCACCTGCGTGAGGAATTGCACATCCTCGTCCCTGAACGCGTTCTTCTCAAAGCTGCTCAGGTTTAGCGTGCCCAGCACCTTGCCGCGCACCATCAGAGGGACGCTCACGGCGCTTTCAAAGCCCTCTTCCACCAGACGCCGCGACACCGGGCTGTCGAACTCCATCAGCTTGGCCTTGTTAGCGACCAGGGGCTTGCGCGTCTCCACCGCGATGCGCGCCGGCGACAAGCCCAGGGGAATATCCATCCCCTCTTTCATAAAGAGCTCGCCGCTGGGGTAGTCCAGCGCGTAGAGCTGCATCACCTGGCCATCCGGCGAGAGCACGGCCAGGCTCGCATAGTCGTGCGCCACCACCCGCCGCAGTCCGCCCACGATGCCCGAAAACAGCTCCTTCGGCTCCAACGAGCTCACCAGGGCGTTTGTGATCTCCAGTAGGACGTTCAACCGGTCGCGCTCCCGCTCCAGCTTCTGTTGGAAGCACAACGCCTTCTCGTAGTTCAGGACATTGTCGACCGCCACCGCCACCTGCGCCGACACGTGCTGCATGAACTCCACTTCGCGCGGCTCGAAGGGCTTCAGGTGCAGCCGCCCGAAGCCCAGTGCTCCCAGCTTCCTCTGGGCCGTCGTCAACGGCAGGTAACAACTGGACGAGACACCGTTCTCCTTCAGCTTGGAAATCAGAAGGGGCCAACGCTTCTCCCGCGTGAGATCGTCAATCAACACCGGCTCCTGCCGCCGCCAGGCCATCCCTGCGGGTGATTCCTCAATCTTGAGTGCGTTGTTTGGGACCGATGGGGCTCGGCCGTCGCTCGTCTGCAGCCAATGCATCCGCATTTCGCCGCGCGTGGCATCGTGCAGCACGATGGTCACGTAGTCGAGCTCCACCACCTTGGGTAGGCTATTGTAGAGGTCGCGCAGTAAAGCCTGCATATCCTGATGCCTCAAAATCGATCGAGAGACATCGAGCAGGGCCAGGAAGCTTTCGTCCACCCTTCCAGGGTAGCCCGATCGGTGGCCTGCTCTCAGTCGATAGCCATCAGCCGTCAGCGGTCAGCCACCAGCTTTCCGAGCTCGCTGCGCGTCATGGATGCTGATAGCTGAACGCTGATGGCTGATAGCCACTCTCTCAATCGATATGGACCGGTCCCACAGTCACGCCGCTCTTCTTCAGGAAGAACGTCAAGGGCACGGCGGCCGCGAACAGCACCGCCAACACCCAGAAGCCATCGACAAACGCCAGCAGCGTGGCGTTCTTCACCATCAGGCCGTACATTATCCCAAACGCCTTGTGCGCCGCATCAGCCATGCTCGCTCCACCCTGCTGCATGAGTTGTTGGGTGGAATCGAGCATTGACCGGTAAGCGCCATCGAGCGGCGTCAAATGATCCGCCAGTCGGTTCTGGTGGAACTGCGCCCGTCGCGCCAGCAACGTACTCGCCATCGCAATGCCGGCGCTGCCACCCACGTTGCGCGCCAGATTGATGATGCCCGTCGCGTAGCTCGTCTTCTCCTTCGCGATGAAGTTGAATGCCATGGCATTGATCGGCACGAACAGGAACGCCAGTCCGAAGCTCTGCACCGCGCGCGCCATGGCAAAGGTTCCGAAATCCGCCTCCAGACTGATGCGCGTCATCATCCACAGCCCCACGGCCGAGACCGCAAAGCCCACGGCCACCAGACGCCGTGCTTCGAACTTGCGCAACAACATGCCCACCACAGGCATCATCAGCAGAATCACCACGCCGCCCGGTGACAACACCTCTCCGCTCAATGTCGCCGTGTAACCCATCAACTGCTGCAGGAACAGCGGCATCAACATCGTGCTGCCGTACAACCCAAAGCCGAGCACGAACATCGCCACCGTCGAGAGCGCGAAGTTCCTCTCCTTCAACAACCGGAAATCCACAACCGGATTCTTCTGCCGCAGTTCCCACCACACGACACCCACCAGAGTCAGTGCCGCGATAATCGCCGATCTGACGATGAACTGAGACCCGAACCAATCGTTCCTTTGCCCTTCGTCTAGAACGATCTCCAGGGAAGCCAGCCCCACCGTCAACAGCCCCAGGCCCATATAGTCCAGCTTCGATTCCTTCAGGCTGACGCGGTGTAGATAGGGCGGATCATGAATCAGCCAGTTCGTCAGCGTCAACGACAACAGCCCCACCGGGATGTTGATGAAGAAGATCCAGCGCCACGAGAAGTTGTCCGTGATCCAGCCACCCAGCGTCGGGCCGATCACCGGAGCCAGCACCACGCCCATGCCGTAGATCGCCATGCCCATGCCCTGCTTGTCAGCCGGGAAGCTTTCGCGCACAATCGCCTGCGACACCGGCTGCAGCGCTCCGCCGCCCACGCCCTGCATCACCCGGAACAGAATCAGCATGCCCAGGCTCAAGGCGAAGCCGCACATCAGCGAGCTGACGGTGAACAGCAGCACACAGACCATGTAGAAGCGCTTGCGCCCGAACACGGCCGAAAGCCAGCCGCTCAACGGCAGGATGATGGCGTTCGACACCAGGTAGGATGTCAGCACCCAGGTGCTCTCGTCCACCGATGCCGAAAGGCTTCCGGCGATGTGCGGCAAGGCCACGTTGGCCACGCTCGTATCCAGCACTTCCATGAAGGTGGCCAGCATCACCACCATCGCAATCACCCATGGACTTGGCTTCTTCATAGGGCCCCCAGATCCTCAAACGCGTGCTTACTTCGTCACGATGGTCGCTTCCACGTTCAGGCCGGGGCGCAGCAACAGGCCCTCCGGCAATTTGTCCAACACGATCTTCACCGGCACCCGCTGCACCACCTTCACGAAGTTACCCGTCGCATTCTCAGGCGGCAGCAGGCTCATCCGCGCGCCCGTCGCGCCGGCGATCGAATCCACCCGGCCCGTCACTTTGCGGCCCAGCATGTCGACTTCGATCTCGGCCTTCTGGCCCGCCCGTACATCGCGCAACTGTGTCTCCTTGAAGTTGGCCGTCACCCACGTGCCCTGCAGCGGGATCAGCATCAGCAGGCCCTGGCCCGGTTGCAGGATCTGGCCCTGCTCCACGCTCTTGCGCGTCACCACGCCCGCTACCGGAGCCTTGATCTTCGCGTAGCTCAACTGCAGCTCGGCATACGCCAGATTCGCCTTGGCCTGTTCGATGGAGGCCAGAGCCGATTGCGCCTCGGCCGTCCGCACCGACACCTGCTTCTGCCCGGCCCTTGCCTGCGACACCGCTGCCCGCGCCTGCTCCACCCGCGCCTTGGCGGCCAGAATGGAGGCGCGCTTGTTGTCGGTGTCCTTGCCGGCCGAATCCAGCTTCTCCTTGGCCGCCTGCAACTGGCTCTCCGCCACCCGCGCCGCTGCCACATAGGCGTCATACTGCAGGCGCGAAATCTCCTGCTTCTGCGCCAGCGGGCCCATGCGATCCAGATCCGCCTGAGCCTTGTCGTTGTTCGCCTTCATGGCCGCCACGTTCGCCTTGGCATACGACAGTTCCGAGCCGGCCGACTGCTCCAGGTTTACCTGTGCCTTCAGCAACTCGGCCTCCGCCGTCTGCAACTGCGCCTGGGCTCCCGCCGTGTTGCTCGATGTCGTCTCCGCCGTCAACGGGACACTCACCGCCGCCGCGGTCGACTGGCTCTCGGCCAGCGCCAGGGCCGCCCGCGCCTGCTGTACTTTCACTTCGTAGTCCCGGGCGTCGATCTCCACCAGCACATCGCCGGGCTTCACCGCCTGATTGTCGTCCACCATGACACGAGCCACGTTGCCGTACACCTTCGAGGCCACCGGCACCAAGTTGCCGTCCACTTGCGCGTTGTCGGTCGTCTCCCTGCCTTGCAGGCTCAGGAAGGCCATCGAACCCAGCGCGATGGCGACTACCGCGGCGCTCGCCACAATCACTTTCCAGTTGCGTTTCATTTCCGTGTTCTCCTTGTTCCCTCTCGCCTTACCGTGCGTACAGCAGTTCCATCTGACCCGTGGCATGCGCCAGTTCGGCGCGCGCCTGGTTATAGCGGTACAGCGCCGCGATCTGTTGATCACTGGCCCGGGCCAACTCGTCCTGTGCCGTGATGACCTCAATGTTGTTGGCCACGCCCGCCTGAAAGCGGTCCCGCGCCTGCGTCACTTCTTCCTTGGCCAGTTCCACGGTGGAGTTGGCCACATCCACCTGTGTGCGGGCGGCCTTCAGCTCCGCCTGCGACGTCTTCACTTCCTGCCCGATCTGGTTTTCCAGCTCCTGCTTCTCCTGCATCAGCTTCTTGACCTGGATCTGCGCCTTGGCCGTCTCGGCCCCGATGCGGCCGCCGGTGTAGAGCGGCATGCTCAGCTCCGCCCCATAGGAGTAGGCGGGAATCGCGTTGTTCGGATGCGTGCCCTGCAGGCTGTAGCCGGCGGTCACGCCCAGCTTCGGCAGCCTCTCGGCCCGTGCGGCCTTCTCTTCCAGCTCCAGCGCGTGCATGCGCCCCGCCAGCGCCTTCATCTCCGGCCGCTGCTGCAGCGCGGACGTAACGGCGCTCTCTCCGGGAAACTCGGGCGTCTGGAAGAATGTCCCGGCGTCATCGAGTTCGACGGCCGGAACATTCAGCAGCCGGGCCAGTGCGTAGAGAGACGTTTCACTCTGGGTCCTGGCGACAATCAACCGCTGTTGCTCGTTCTGAAGCTGCACCTGGGCCCGCAGCGTATCGATGCGCGTGCCCGCGCCATTCTTCTGCAAGTCAGCGGCGAGATCGAACAACGCCTTGGCCAGGTCATACCGCGACTGCGCCGCTGTGATGTCGGCCGAAGCCCGCAGGCTGCCCAGATACTGAGAGACCACCAGCAGGACATACTGTTCGCGGGTCGAAAGTTCCTGCGCCGTCTGGCTGTCCACCGTGGCCTTCGAAGCCTTGTAGCGATTCCACAGGGTCAGGTCGAAGACGGAAAGCGAGGCCTGCGCGCCGGGTTGGAAGATGGGGAACGGGCCGACATGCTGGGGAAAACCTGGGATGCGCTTGCCCAGCGTCGCCTCGATGTTGCCGCGCTGCACCGTCTCGGAAACCGACAGGCCGACTTGCGGCAACAGCCCCGACTTCGCGATCGCGGAGTCCTGCTGCCGCTCCGCAATCGACAGCTTCGCGATTTGAACTTGGGGATTCTGCCGGAGCGCCAACTCCACCGCGCCCTTCAGCGTGAGCTTCACGGCCGGTTCCTGTCCTTGCGCCGCCATCAAAGCGAGTGGAAGGACCCAGATTGCTTTGTTCATCGTCGTCATCTCCGTATGTACCCCTTAAGGGCATCCGGGATGCCAGATGGCGCGATGAATCAAATCAAGAAGTTAACAGGAAGATCCGGCTGCGTGCCGATATTTCGGCGCCGAAATGTCGACAAGTGCCGATTTGTCGGCATCTTCGCTCGTTGAGAAGTCGAAGGATCCTTGCCATTTCGGCGCGTTTTCGGGCCATCGAGCGGAAAGTCCGTGCTCCGCCCTCAGTTCATGGAGTATCCCCTTGATCCGCTCGGGGTACGCACCACGGATCGTCGCCTCCCGGTCGAAGTGGTCATGATAAGCGCGGGCCAACTGCGGGAACGACTTTTCCAGGAAGGGCAGAAACACGGCCCGGGCACACGGTTTGAGAAAGACGACCTGCGCGCCGAAGTTCCGGGCGCCCGCTTCCGCCGCCGCCTTGGCCACGGCTGCGAGACTTTCGCGCGAGTCGTTGATTGCCGGCATCACTGGACACGCAAAGACACTTGTTTCAATGCCTTGCGTGCTCAGCCTGCGCAGCGCGGCCAAACGCAGGTCGGGCCTTGGGGCCATGGGTTCCAGCAGGCGTGCCAGCGCGGTGTCCGTTGTCGTCACGGTCATGTTCACGCGCACGTTGTTTGATTTCGCGATCCTTACTAACAGGTCCACATCCCGCGCGACGAGATCCGACTTTGTGGTGATGGCCAGGTTGAAGCTCTGCCGGCGGGCAAAGACTCCAAGAATCTTCCGCGTCAACCGGTAGCGGCGCTCGGCAGGTTGGTACGGATCCGTAGCCGTTCCGATCGCAATCCAATGGTCGGGCCGCACGGTGCGCAGCTCCGCCGAGAATGCGGCCAGATCAAAGCGTTTCGCGAAGATCTTGCGCTCGAAGTCGAGCGGTTCGCGATACTCCATGAACTCATGCGTGTAGCGCGCGTAGCAATACTGGCAGCCAAACTCGCACCCGCGGTACGGATTGATCGTCCATTCGAACGGCATGCGCTCGCTGCTGCAGCGGTTCAGCAGGTGGCGCGAATCCAGTTCTCGATACTGGACCCGCGCCTTCTGCTCCAACTGGCCGCCTTCGTGGGCCAGCTTGGCGATGCCGGAGAACATAGTTAATATTCGCTATTTATTCGCCATTTGTCAAGGCGAATATTTGAGGCGAATCACTGACGTAGCGGTGGCCTGCGAACTGCGATATTGTGGGGCCCATGCAGACTGATCGCCGTTCGTTCCTCAAGATCGCCGGTGCCACTCCGGCGGCCCTTTCCGCGCAGATCGCGGCCCCAGGATCGAGCGGCGGCGTGGCCTGGCCGCGCAAGTTCGCGGGTCTGCAACTGCAACAGATTGCATTTCCCTTGGGCGGCATTGCCGCCGGCTCCATCTCCCTGGGGGGGCGCGGCCAGTTGCGCGACTGGGAGATCTTCAACCGGCCCGATAAGGGCAATGCACCCAGCTACGCTCTGCCTGCGATCTGGGCCCAGGTCGGAGACCGCCAACCGGTGGCGAAGATCGCGGAAGCGCGCTACCTGCCGCCGTACGAAGGATCCAGCGGTCTCGGTTCGAACAACATGCCCGGCATGCCGCGCATGGATACCGCCGTGTTCACCGGCTCCTACCCCATTGCGCACATCGACTTTCGCGACCGGAAACTGCCGGTGCGGCTCGCTCTCGACGCCTTCACGCCCATCTTTCCCCTCGACGCCGATGAGTCCGGCCTGCCCGTGGCAATTCTGCGCTACAAAGTCACCAATCCGGCGAACGTCGCCGCCAAGGTAGCACTCTGCTACTCCATCGACAATGTGGCGGATCGCGGAGACGGACGCACGAATACCGAGAAGGCTTCCGGTGCGCTGCGCGGCCTGGTCATGTCGAATCCGGGCGTTGCGGCCGACCACGAACTGAAGGGCGACTTCACGCTCGCCGCTCTGGGCGACGGCGAAGTGACCATCTGGCGTGGCTGGCCCAAAGGCCGTTGGTGGAACAGTCCCATGCTCTTCTGGGACGAGTTCTCGGCGAAAGGCCGGCTGGAGAACGAACCCGATCCCCGGAACGCCGTTGGCGCCGTTTCCATCCGCAAGGAGATTCCGGCGGGCGGCTCCGCCGAATTCACGTTCGTCCTCGCCTGGCATTTCCCCAATAGGACACCGGCGCGCTGCGGTTGGCACGCGGACAAAGGCGATGAAAAGACGCTCATCGGGAACTACTACTCGACTCGCTTCCCTGACTCCTGGGCGACCGCCGAATACCTGGCCAAGCAGTTGCCCATGCTTGAGAAGAAGACCCGGGCGTTCGTCCAGGCGATGGCCGATTCGACCTTGCCGGGCGCGGTCAAAGACGCGGCCATGAGCAACCTCTCCACGTTGGCGACCACGACAAGTTTCCGCACTTCCGAGGGCGAATTCCACGGCTTCGAGGGTGTGAACGACAAGGCCGGTTGCTGCCACGGATCGTGCACGCACGTTTGGAACTACGAATCGACAACCGCCATGGTCTATCCGACTCTGGCGCGCAGCCTGCGCAACGCCGTCTTCGGTCACATGATGGATGAGCGGGGCGCCATCCATTTCCGCGAGACCCTACCCACGAAGGGGGCGCGCTCCGGGTTGGCGGCGGCTGATGGGCAGATGGGCCAGATCATGAAGGCGTATCTCGACTGGCGTCTGTGGGGTGACAAGGCATGGTTGGCGAAGATCTATCCAGCGGTGCGTAAGTCCATTGAATTCTGCTGGATCCCCGGAGGTTGGGACGCCGATAGGGACGGCGTGATGGAAGGTGCTCAGCACAATACGTACGATGTGGAGTTCTACGGGCCCAATCCGATGTGCGGCATCTACTATCTGGGTGCGCTGCGTGCTGGCGAGGAACTGGCCAAGGCGGCGGGCGACCAGGCGTTCGCGCAGGAGTGCCGTGGGCTCTACGGACGGGGCCGGAAGTGGATCGAAGCCAACCTGTTCAATGGCGAATACTTTATCCAGAAGGTGCAGGGAACGAAGAAGGACACCGTCGCTAAGGCGCTGATCTCCGACATGGGCAGCGAAAACACGGAATCCCCCGAATACCAGATGGGGAATGGGTGTCTGGTCGACCAACTCATCGGTCAATACCAATCGGAGGTGTGCGGATTGGGGCCGCTGGTCAGCGAGGAGATGATCAAGAAGACGCTGCAGTCGATCTACCAGTACAACTACAAGCGCGACATGTCTGACCACGAGTGCGTGCAGCGCACCTATGTTCTCAACGACGAGGCGGCCCTGGTGGTGTGCGACTACGGCAAAGGAACGCGGCCGCACATTCCATTTCCCTATTACGGGGAAGTCTTTACGGGTCTGGAACATGCTACGGCTTCTCATATGATCTACGCCGGTATGGCGGCCGAGGGCATGGAGTGTTTCGTGAACACGCGCAGGCGCTACGATGGCCAGCGGCGCAATCCGTGGGACGAGGCTGAATGCGGTCACCACTACGCCCGGGCCATGGCGGCCTGGAGCGGGATTCTCGCTTTATCGGGCTTTGTCTACCACGCTCCGGAGAAGAGGCTGATCCTCAAGCCTCAGCATAAGCTGACCGAACTGAAGTGTTTCTGGTCCACGGCCAGCGGGTGGGGCACGTTCGAGCTGGGTTCAGCCGGACTCACGATCCGAGTGGAGGACGGCTTCCTGGACCTCGGCTCGGTCGAACTGGCCAAACGCACCGTCAAGCTGCAGGAGCCTGTCAAGATTCTTCCCGGGCAGCCATACAAGGTGGCATGAGTCGCACTGCGGAATTCGTGTCCCCAAAGTGGGGTAGATT
The DNA here is from genome assembly GCF_963665245.1 of uncultured Paludibaculum sp. Taxonomy (NCBI): domain Bacteria; kingdom Pseudomonadati; phylum Acidobacteriota; class Terriglobia; order Bryobacterales; family Bryobacteraceae; genus Paludibaculum; species uncultured Paludibaculum sp. Next base: position 1,286,275 of record NZ_OY762268.1, on the reverse strand, counting down.
TCGCTAATAGAGGTATAGGCCCTTGTGGTCTGCGGCATAGTTGGAACGGTTCCGGCGGCATCTCCCTGCGCCGGCCTTTGGATCCCCAGTTCCACCGCCGCATGGAGATGCTGGTGATAGCGCTAGGTCATGGGCGCTACACTCCGATCTTCCGCCAATGGGGGCAGCCGTAGCTACCTCGGTGCCCCCTTTCTTTTCATCACCCATCGAGAAACCTATGAGAACCGTGGGTGCGAAGTTGTGCCTGTGCCCGAGCGGCCGGCCACGGATTTCCTGTGGCAGCGCAGCCCGTTCCGGCTCTATGGTGGACTGTACGGAACCATCGAAGGGGCAGGCATCGACTACATCCTCCCTTACTGGATGGGCCGGTATTACGGCGTGCTCGGTGAATAGGCGGCCCGAATTTGCGCTAATCTGGCGCATGAGGGGGCATTCGTATGACACGCGCCAAGTTTCTGCCTCTACGCGACGAATCGGATCGATTGTCCTGCCGGCTGCTCACCGCCTTTGTTGGGCTGCTTTGGGCAGCGACCGTGTGTCTGGCCGCCGATCCGGCGGTCAGGCAGATCACCGTTGATGGCAAGCAGAGTTGGGTGGATACGGGGCTCGACGTTCAGCCCGGGGACATGGTCAAGATCGAGGCGACGGGTAGCCTCAAGTACTCCGACGCCGCGCAGAGCTCAGGCCCCGAGGGTCTGGCGCGCGGGTGGAAGGACCTGATCCGCGTGCTGCCGGTGAACGACGCGGGGCGGGGGGCTCTCATCGGCCGCATCGGCTCCGAGGGTTCGGCGCGTCCCTTCTTCATCGGTGAACGCCGCGAAAGCCGCATGCCTGTGGCGGGCCGGCTGTTTGTGGGTTTGAACTCCGGGAGTTCGACGGCCGAAGGCGAGTACAAGTTGACCATCCAGGTCACCAGCCGGGCCAAGGACACCGAGACCGAGTTCAAGGGTGTCCTGCCGCCCATCACAGAAGCGGAACTGGCGCAGATCCCCCGGCGCGTGGTGGACAAGGATGGCAACGAAGGAGACCGCATCAACTTCCTGGTCGTCGGCACGGAAGAACAGGTGAAGCAGGCGCTGCTGGGGGTTGGCTGGGTTGTGGTGGACCGCAGTGTTCGGGACACCCTTCTCCGGGGCGCTCTCGGTACGCTCTCCAAGCAGGCATACCTCACGATGCCGATGAGCGAGCTGATGGTGTTCGACCGTGCGCAGGACTACGGATTCGCGATGTCGGATCCCATCCAGACGGTGATGGCGCGCCACCACTTCCGCATCTGGAAGGCGCCGTTCACGGTGGGCGGACTGACGTTGTTTGTGGGTGCCGGCACGCACGACATCGGATTCGACAAAGACCAGCGCAATGGCAACATCACCCACAAGATCGACCCCGACACCGACCTGGAACGCGAGTACATCGGCGAGACGTTGAAGCAGAGCGGCCAGGTGGTGAAGCTCGACTACGTCACGCCGAAAGACACGGTGACCAAGGCGAAGACAGCGCATGGCGAGGAGTTCCACTCCGACGGCCGGATCCTGGTCGTCTACCTGAAGCCCGAGAATGGCGACGTCTCAGAGCAGTTCAGCGACTACTTCTGCTCGGTGCTGGCCCAGAACAACCCGGATGGGGAAGAGTTGGGCAGTTGTAGCAAATGGCTGCAAACACCGGGCAAGAGCGATATGAAGCTGGGTGAGATTTCGAAGGACTACCGCATTCTGATTGTGCCCGGCATTATGAACACCTGCGTGGCCGATACTCCGGCTTACGACAAGGGCCGCAAGGTGTTGACCGAGAAGTACGGACTCACGACGGAACTGCTGTCAGTCCCGAACGACTCCAGCGAGGCGAACGCCAAAGCCATCGCGTCATTCATCCAGGAGAAGATGAAGGACGACAAGCGTAAGTTCATCGTGGTGGGGTACAGCAAGGGCACTCCGGACCTACAGGTGGCCCTGGCGCAGGAGCCCGGCGTGAAGGAGAATGTCGCCGCCTTCATCAGTACGGCCGGCGCCTCCGGCGGTTCCCCCGTGGCCGACTCGCTCCCGATGCAGCTCGACGCCTATCTCTCAAAGGTGAAGCAGGGCAAGTGCCAGGGCAACCTGGCGGAAGGCTTCAAGAGTCTCAAGAAAGACGTCCGGCAGCGGTTCCTGGCTTCATACCCGCATCCGCAGGTGCCCACTTACTCGCTGGCTGCCGTGACCACGGCCGAGACAGTGCCCAAGACCGCCGCGCAGACCTTCCGCATGCTATCGGCGTGGGACAAGTACAACGACAGCCAGTTGCTCAAGCTGGACCAGATCATCCCGGAGTCGAAGTATTTAGGCGTCGTGAACTCCGACCACCTGAACGTGGCGCTGTCGATGGGCAGCACTTTCCCGAGAGCGGCGCTGCTCGAGGCGACGGTCCGCTTTGTGATCGACGACCTGTCGAAGAGCGGCGTGGTCAAGCCGGCGGAGACAACGAAGAACGAACCCAAGAAGAAAGGCTGGGCCGATGGGTTCGGCCAGTAGGGCGCTGGCCTCGGTTGCTCTGATCTGGATGGCAGCGCCTGGTGCCGATCTGCCGCGCGGGCAGGTTATCGAACGTGTCGACGTGGCCGGCAACGACCGTCACAGTTACGCCCTATATCTGCCATCCGCCTACACGCCCGATCGCAAGTGGCCCATCCTGATGTGCCTGGACCCAGGGGCGCGCGGCAAGATACCGGTGGAGCGGTTCTCGGCCGCGGCCGAGAAGTACGGCTTCATCGTCGTGGGCTCGAACAACTCGCGGAACGGTCCGATGGCCGTGTCGGCGGAAGCGATCCGGTACCTGATGGACGAGGTGAAGCGGCGTTTTCCGCTGGACCAGAAGGGCCTGTTCGCGGCCGGGTTCTCCGGCGGCTCGCGCGTGGCGCTGTCGTGGGCGCAGGCGGCGGGCCTGAACGGTGTGATCGCTGATGGCGCGGCGTTTGGATCAAGTGGGATTCCCAAGCAGAAGCCGTTCCTCATTTATGCCGTGGCCGGACGTGACGATTTCAACTACCACGAGCTGTACGCGATGAGCGTCGATTTGGGGCAGCGTGGATGGCCCGTCCGTTTCGCCGAGTTCGAAGGCGGTCACGAGTGGCTGCCGGCCGCGCAGGCCGATGAGGCCCTGCAATTCCTCTCGGGGCGCCTGGGTCCGCAGCCGCCGCCCGATTCGAAAGACGAGCGCAAGATGGCCGACCGGTTCGCACGCATGACGGCGGAACTGGCCGGGGCGGACGAGGGCATGCAGCGCTCCATCGTCGGCAGTTGGAAGAAGCAGGCAGAGAAGCCGGACGGCCGCGTGGCCAGGCAGGCCCTGGGCTGGGCGTTCATCCGCTCGATGGAGATGAGCCGTGAGCTGCTGGCCGAAAAGAAGTATCTGGAGGCAGCCTCAATGGCGGAAACCGCCGCTGTGGTCCGTCCCGAGGCGGCCAACGCGTGGCTGATCGTGGCGGAATCGCAGATGGCGCTTGGGGACAGGAAGCGGGCCCGCACGGCGTTGGACAAAGCTGTGGAACTGGGCGCCGGCGATGCGGCTCGCATTGAGGCCGTGCGCCAGCGGTTGGGCCGATAGGAGCAGCGAATGCAATACACCATCAGGCCGGTGGACTCCGGCGAACTGGAGCTCGTGCTGCTCCATCGAATGGAGATGTTCCGCGACATGGGGTACGATTCCGAGGCCGAGTTGGCGCGGATTCGCGGACTGTCGGAGCCGTTCTTCGCGGCCGCCCTCAACAATGGGACGTATGTCGCCTGGGTGGCCGAGGACGAGCAGAGTGAGCCGGTGGCGGGTACAGGCGTACTCTTGCTGCCCTATCAGCCAGGCCCGAATGATACGCGGGCCCAACGGGCGTTCATCATCAATGTCTATACGCATCCGGAGCACCGGAGGCAGGGCCTGGCACGTCGGCTGATGACGACGGCCGTGGATTGGTGCCGCGAAGCCGGGTTCGGCATCGTTTCGTTGCACGCGAGCACGGAAGGGCGGCCGTTGTACGAGTCGCTGGGCTTCCAGGCGACGAACGAAATGCGGTTATCGCTGCGACGGGAGTAGTACAGCGGGCGGATGCCCGCGAGCGAGGGGGAGATGGAGTATGAGTCTTCTGCGTCACACATTGGCTACCTTGGCCTACAGGGCAGGGAAGGCGACAAGGGACCTGCCCGAGGAACTGGCTGAGTTCCGCATCGATGATCGCAGCCGGACGCCGGCTGAGATTCTGGCGCACATGGGCGATCTGCTGGACTGGGCGTACGCCATGGCCAGCGGCGTCCCGTCGTGGCACAATTCGAAGCCGTTGGCCTGGCCACGGGAGATGGAACGGTTCTTCGCGGCTCTCAAAAAGTTCGACGACTACCTCGCTAGCGGTGCACCGTTGCACGCCACCGAAGAACGGCTGTTCCAGGGGCCGGTGGCCGATGCTTTGACGCACACCGGGCAGATTGCCATGCTGCGGCGGCTGGCCGGTCGGCCGATGAAAGGGGAGAACTATTTCAAAGCCCACATCCAGGTGGGCGTCGTGGGCGTGGACCAGCCGGCGCCCAGGTTGGAGTTTGAGTGACTGCGGGGCAACGGGCTGGACCTTGTGCCCGCGCTTCCGCTCGCTCACGCTCACGGCTCCGATTGCGTGGCGACTGTTGCGGCTCAGTGCTCACGTTCGGAGTTGCGGTGACGAATTCGCGACACAGCGGTCAGCATTCAGCCGTCAGCTACACCAGCGCGGGCTGATTGCTGAGCGCTGACCGCCGAGAGCTTACCACCGATACGTGTGCGAACCTCCGAAACCATGTGCTCAGTGCGGGATGCTGCCGACCAGACCCGCGTCAAAGAGCCGCTGATCCATTCGGGTGAGACGGCGGATTTGCTTGGGCGTGATCACTTTGGTGTGGGCCACCCAACACAGGTGCTCGGCGATGTACCAGACGGGCTCCTCGTCGGCCATCCACTGGCGGTCGTCGAACCGGGCCAGGTCGATGGGGCGGGTAGAGTAGGCGCGCAACGTTCGCTCGCCTTGCAGGTTGAAGTAGTGAGGGAAATAGGACAACACCAGTTCCCGCAGGGTGCGGTAGACGGGCTCGCGGTAGCGCAGGCCGGAGTAGTTGGACTTGGCCACGGCGCCCCAGCAGCCGTCCACCTGGTAGAGGGCCAGGACGTGGTCGTCGTCGCGGACCGCTTCGAGGTCGAGCAGTAGGGCTCGCTGGCCGTTGACGCGGAAGGCGGCGGCAGCCAGCAGGGCTCCTTCCATGCAGTGGCCGCGACTGTGGCGCAGCACCAGCCGGGGTGAGAAGCACGACGGGCCGTCCGGCTCGGTGTTGTAGGCGATCTCTTCGTCGAGAAAGCGCTGCAGGCGTTCGGGCTTCTTCAGACTTCGCAGCGTCCGCAGTTCCTCAGGCGTGAGTCCGCTGTGTGGGATCATCTCGGGAGTAGAGTAGCGCATCGAACACATATGGCGAAGATAGCTTTTGATCCAGGGATCACAGAGAGGTTTTCGGGCCGGATCCGGCGGATTATCAATGAAGACGGGTCGTTCAATGTCCGGCGTGTCGGCGGCCGGCTGCGCGACGCGGGCTACTTCCTGTACTTCATGAACCTGAGCTGGCCGGCATTCCTGGTGCAGGTGCCGCTGATCTATCTGGGCATCGAGCTGTTGTTCGCGGTCGCCTACTATCTTGTGGGCGTCGAGAATCTGCAGGGCGCGCCGCGCAATTCGGCGCTGCAGGGCTTCACCAGTGCGTTCTTCTTCAGCATCCAGACGTTCACAACGGTGGGCTACGGCCACATCGCGCCGAACAGCTTCCTGGCCAGTTCCGTGGCGGCAGTGGAGGCGATGTCGGGCATCCTCAGCCTGGCGGTTGCGACGGGGCTGATTTTCGCCCGATTTTCGCGGCCCACGGCTTGTCTCGCCTTCAGCGAGAACATGGTGGTGGCGCCGTTCCAGGGCGGTCAGGCCCTGATGTTCCGCGTCGCGAATCGCCGGCCCAATGTGCTGCTGGAGTTGGAGGCGCGCATCCTGATGATGACCGTGGAGAACGTCGATGGTGAGCTGAAGCGGCGCTATGCGGCGCTATCGTTGGAACGGCCCAACGTCTACTTCCTGCCCCTGGTGTGGACGGTGGTCCATCCCATCAATGAAGACAGCCCGTTGTGGGGCCGGACGGAAGAGGATCTGCGCCGCCTGCAGGCGGAGTTCATGGTGCTGATCAAGTCGTTTGACGATACGTTCAGCCAGACGGTGCATGCGCGGCGCAGCTACATCGCCGACGAATTGAGGTGGAACATGCGTTTTGCGCCCTCGTTCCGCGCGGATGCGGAGGGCGAGATGGAACTCGATCTCGCCCGGTTGAATGATCAGTTGGAGGCGTAGGGCCGCCTATTGGAAGCGGCCGCGATAGGCCCACAGACCCAGGGCCGGATTCGAGATGTAGAAGACCTCTTCGCCGTCGACATCGTTGAAACCGTCCTGGAGTTTTGCGGGATCGTATTTCTTCGTCATCTCGGCCAGGTTCGCGTAGTTGTAGTGAACGCTCTGCACTTCCTGGCAGGTGAGATGACCAGGGCAGTAAGTGATGCGGAAGCGGCCTTCCGACGTGCCATGGATAAGGTGTGCCGCGGCGCTAAGGTTGCCGGCGAGGTCGGGGTTGTTCTTCACGGCATCCAGCACGTCGGGCGTGTTGCGATAGCCGTATTTGCGGATGAGCTTGTCGATGGTGGGATCCTCGCCAAACTCCTTCACGCCGGGCGCGAGAACGATCAGGTCGCCGCCGTCGGCCAGGGCCATACGGGTTCGGTAGACGCTCTTGTTGCCGAGCCAGGTGGAGCGGAACTCGCTGGGGTCGAGGAAGACCACGGCCTTTTTGATCTCGCGATCCATCATCACGAAGTTGACCTTCAGGCTGAGGGCCGATGCCTGCTCGAAGCACTCCACATCGTCGCCAACATAGAGGCCGCGCAGTGCGAGTTGGCCAGCGTTGTTCTTGCCGACCACGGTCTGCACGTAGACGATGGGCAGGTGCTTGGCGAAGTGGTCGGACGCGTAGTTCAGGACGCGGCGGACGGGCGTGTCCGCGCGGCCCATGATGCGTTCCATTCCATACACTGCGCCGAGGAAGTGGCTCTTGTTGATGCCCTCGCTGCCGCCAGTGCCGACGAACACGTTCTTGTTGTAGTTCGCCATGCCGATGACTTCGTGGGGGACCACCTGGCCGAGGGACAGGATGAGGTCGAAGCCGCCTTCGGCGACCAGGTTGTCCACCTGGGCCGGCCAGGTGAAGTCGAGGGCGCCGTCCGACACCTCGCGGATGAAGGACGCGGGCACTTCGCCCAATGTGGTGATGCCGGTACGCCAGTCGTGCACCTGGAACAGCGACACGGGCATGTCGCCGAACATGTGGCCGATCTCGGCCTCGGTCATGGGCGTGTGCGTGCCGATGGCGGGCAATACGGCGGCCAGGCTGTCTCCGTAATATTCCCAGGCCAGCCGCGTGAGTTCACCGGCGCGCGAGTGGAAGCGCGTGATGTCGGGCGGGAGGCACAGGACTTTCTTGCGGGGACCCAGAGCGTCGAGGGCCTGGAAGAGGGCGGTTTTGAGCTCGGCGGAGGTGAATTCCGTGGTCTCCGAGCCGGCGGCGAAGTACAGACTCATGCACCCTTAGTATATTCCGATTGACATTTCAGTCACGAGGCGGTGCCGCGCTGGCACAATGGAATCAGGAGCACCGGCTGGCCTTGATCACTACTTCCTTACTGTTGGCTGTGCAGTTGTCCGCCTGTGTTCCGGCGCGGTGGCCGGTGGCGGATGTCGAATCGCTGTCGCTGTTGAAGCAGTCGCCCATCAACTGTCTGCTGGTGGACGCGGCCGTGTGGAAGAACGAGTTCGCCGAGGCGGCCAAAGCCCAAGGCATCACGGTGCTGGCGGCGAAGCAGGACGGGTCGGCGCTGAGTGTTTCCGATGTACCCGGCGGTCCGGCGCTGTTCACGTTGACGGCGCGTGCGAAGATGCCCATCGAGCATCCGGGCGCGGTGCTGGGCACGACGCAGGGCGTTTGGCCGGGTGTGCGGGCGGAAGAGAAGGGCGCCGTGCAGGCGCGCCCCAGCAGTTCTCCCTGGGTGGATACGAATTCAGGCTTCCTCCGGTTTACGCGCGCGGTGACGCCGCCGGCGACCGCCCTGTGGCTGGCGAATACGCCTCCAGAGAACAATGTGCTGGGGCCGGAGCGCTACATCCAGGCCGTCGCTGATGCCTCCATGGCTGGCGCGCATTGGGTGGTGGCGCTGGATCCCGGGTACTGGGCGCTGCTGCGCAAGGGCGACGAAAAGGCCGTGACGGGCTGGGCGCGCATCAACCGCGTTTTGAAGTTCTATGAGGATCACAGGGAGGTCGCGGCGTGGCCCGACTTCAGCGGACTGGCCGTCCTGCAGGACGCGTCGTCCGGCGCGCTGATGTCGGGTAGCATCCTGGACATGATCGCGGCCAAGCACATTCCGGCGCGCGTCGTCACGCCGGAGAGGTTGCCGGCGGCCGCGCCCAAGGGCGTGCGCATGTTATTGAACATCGACCCTTCTTCGTTGTCGCAGGAGGAGAAGGACGCGGTACGCGGCGTAGCGCGCGGCGGCGCGACGGTGCTGAGCGGCCCGCCGGCCTGGAAGCTGGCGATACCCGAGGGCGACTCCATCACCTTCCCCGAGAGTTCACTAAAGCAGATGGAGGAGATCTGGCGCGAGATCAACGGCGTGATCGGGCGGCGCAATTTCGCGGTACGGCTCTTTGGCGCGCCCAGCATGTTGTCGAATCTGAAGAGTGACGCAAGCAACGGCCGCCTGGCTCTGCATCTGGTGAACTACTCCGACTATCCTGTGGAGCAGATCACCGTGCACCTGCTGGGCAAGTACAAGTCGGCTACGCTGGTCACGCCGGCGGGCACGAAGAAGCTGGAGATCTACGACGCGGAAGACGAGAGCGCCATCGATATCGACAAGGTGACCGATGTCGCCCTGGTGATGCTGGAAGTGTCGCAGGTGAACTAGTCGAGGTCGAAGGGTTTCGGCGGCGGCTTGCTGGGATCCTCTTCCTTCGCCTGCTTCAATAGCTCGTCGAACTTACGCGACAGCACGTCCTTGCTGGACTTCATGGCCTGGAACGACTTCTGGAAGGCGTCCTCGCGCTGTTGCTCGGCGTCCTTCAACTTCGCGATGCCGGTGCTGATGTCGTCCAGCGTGCGCGCGGCGGGCTTCGCCTTGTGGCTGAGCACGGCCTTCACTTCCGGGTCGATCTTCAGCGTGGCGCCGCAGCACGGACAATCCACTTCAAACGCGACGGACTTTGACTTCGCCATGGCAATCCTATTGTAGTGCGCGATTACAGGCCTTGCAGCAGATCGTAGCCGTGATCGGGGATGTGCGCCCACAGGATCTCGCTGCCGTGGCCGTGCTTCTGGAAGATGGCGCGCATCTGGTCGCACACCTCTTCGTGGCCGCGCTCGTAGAAGACCAGGACGCTGGGGCCGGCGCCCGACAGCGCGCAACCCAGCAGACCGTCGCAGCGTAGCTCCAGCATCTCGCTGAGGCCAGGCACCAGGCGCGCGCGGTAGGGCTGGTGGAGCCGGTCCATCAGGGCCTCGTGGAACGCCTCGGTGGTCTGCGTCAGCATGGCCGCGATCAGCAGCGCCGAGCGCTGGATGTTGAAGACGGCGTCTGCCCGCGAGTAGGTTTGTGGCAGTACGGCACGCGCTTCCGAAGTGGGCAGGATGAAGTCCGGCACGATGATGGCGACGCCGTAGCGGGCCGGCAGTTGCATGCGGACGGCGCGAGTGATGCCATCGGTGTCGATGGCGCTGGCCACGATGGAGCCCAACGCCGCCGCCGCGACATTGTCCGGGTGTCCTTCGATACGCGCTGCCTCGTCGAGGATCTTGTGACGATCCCAGCCCAGGCCCAGCACCTCGTCGGCGATGACGACGCCCGCCACCAGCGCGGCGGCCGAAGAGCCCAGGCCCTTGCCGATGGGTATGTCGTTATTCACCTGGAGCTCGATCATCGGCATCGGGCGTCCCGTATGTTCACCCACCTGCAGAGCGGTCTGCCAGATGAGGTTCTCGGGGCCGGCCGAGATCATGTGCGCGTCGCGGCCCGAGGGCTGAATCAGGAGCTTCTCCACGGGCCGGAAGCGGCACTCGAGGTAGATGCTGAGCGCCATGCCCAGGGCGTCGAACCCCGGCCCCAGGTTGGCGCTCGTTGCCGGAACGCGTACTTCGGTCCAGCTCATGTTGCTAGAACTTCACCGGCAGGCCGCTGCGGCAGCTCTCATACACGCCGGCCACGATTTCCAGCGCCTTCAGGCCCTCTTCGCCCGAGACCAGCGGAGTGGTGTTGTTCTTCACGGCGTTGCCGAAGTCGAGGAACTGGCGCTCGAACGGCGTCAGCGGAATCGCCATGGGATCGGAGGAGCCGCTCATCACTTCTTTTTCCACCGGAGCCGGTTCGCCCTCGTCGCCGTCGACATCCCAGGTGGTGAGCTTATCGCCAGTGAAGATGCAGGTGCCCTTGGTGCCATGAATCTCGATGCGCTCGGAATAGCCGGGCCAGAAGGCCGTCGACGCCTGGATGACGCCGGTCGCGCCGCTCTTGTACTTCAGCAGCGCGTTGACCACGTCTTCACTCTCGATCTTGTGGCGCGCGGCCAGTTGCCACTGTCCATAGAGTTCGGCCACGCCGCCGACGAGATAGCCGAGCACGTCCACCTGATGGACGGCTTGGTTGATCAGCGCTCCGCCGCCTTCCACGGCCCAACTGCCCTTGATCGAGCGGGAATAGTAGGCTTCGCTCCGCCACCACTTCACATAGGCGTCGGCTTGCAGAATCTTGCCCAGGCGGCCGCCTTCGATGGCCTTCTTCACAAAGATGGTGGAGTCGTCGAAGCGGTGCTGGCTGACCACGCCGAGTACGACAGCGCCGGCCTTGGCCGTTTCGATCATCTTGCGGGCGGTCTCGACATTGGTCGAAATGGGCTTCTGCACCTGGATCGCCTTGCCGTTCTTGGCCGCGATCTCGATGGGCTGCAGGCGGAAGTCGGGGAAGGTACAGACGTCGACGTAGTCCACGTCGGGGTGGCTGCAGACCTCCTCGTAAGTGGGCACGAACTCACAGCCGTACTGATCGGCGAAGCGTTTACCTGCCTCCGGAAACACGTCCGTGCAGACAGTGATCCGGTAACCGATGTTCTTGTAGGCCTGCGCGTGTTTATGGGAAATCGCGCCCGTGCCGATCATGCCGACTCGCAAAGGAAGTACCTCCAGAAATGATGAATTTTCTAGCATATCAGAGGCGCTTCGGCGGAGGCGTCGCGTGCGTCGGGATGGCAGACAAAAAACGCGCCGGTGCGGGAGCCGGCGCGTTTGTTTCGAATGAGTTGCGGAGGGTGCTACTCGCCCAGTCCGTGATTGGTGCCGCAGACGTGGACATCAATACCCAGGTCGCGGAACATAGCTGCCTTTACGGCCAGGGCCCTGTTGGCATCCTCGGCCGTGGGCGCATAGGCCACGTTGATGTGGTTGGACTTGTGGCGGCCCATGAACTGGTCGCGCGACACGCCATGGAGAACGGCGTGCATGATGGGCCACGGAGGCGTGGTGATCTGCCAGCGCCGCTCGGTCTCCTCGGCCGGCAGCTCGATGGCCTTGGCTCGGCCGATATCGGCCCGCAGAACGCCGGCGTCCACGAAGATGCGGCTCCACACGAGTTCACCCGCCTTGGAGACGCCCTTGATGGTGCCACCGCCCTTCTTGAAGTACATCGGCGGCTGGCGTTCGCTGGTGGACCCCGCGTAGCCGCCCTTGTTGTGGGCCGGAGGCACGGCGCCCGAGATCAGGTAAACCCAGACATACTCGCCGTTGTACTGCTCGCCGTAGCGCACGTCGTGCAGCGTCGTCTCCGGATCGTAGCCCAGTTTGGTCCACACGCGGTTGGTGATCAGAGCGTCGAGACCGCAGCACTCATCCACTTCGTTGAAGTGCGGCAACGCCTTGCCCTCATAAAGGACGCGCGAGCCGTCGCGCGAGGTGACGGGCGGGCGGTCGACGTTGTTCAGCAGCCCTTCCACGAGATCGGAGGCTGGAACCAGGTCCTTGAGACCCTGCTGGTATTGGATGCCGATGGTGGCGCAGCCGAAGTCGTCGGCGATGCGCAGCGCGGCGATGTACATCTTGCACTGCTCGAGGATCTGGGCATCGGTAAGATCGGTCTCCGGATTCGGGCCGGTCATGAACTTCATGCCTTTGGCGTCGAGCCAGTCGCGTACGCCCTGGGCCTCGGCGTCGCTGACGGTGAGCATTTCGGCGTAGAGGGCGCTCTGGCTGAGCCGCTCCTTGAAGACGCCGGTGCGATGCAGCAGTTCGTCGGGGATGATGGCGTTATACATGCCCATGCAGCCCTCATCGAAGATGCCCATGATCGCCTTGTCATGGTACAGCTCGCGGGCCATGGCCGCGCCTGTCGCGTCCTCTTGTTTTGGCAGACGCAGTGCCCCCAGCGGGCGCACATGACTGTTGTCGTGGACGACCTTTTCGCCGTTCAGCCAGCGCTTCAGGCCGTTGAGGAAGGCTTCGTCCTTGAAATCTTCCGACCACAGCGTGGAGTAAGGGACACCGGCCTTGGTCAGGCTGGCGTTGAGGTTCAGCATGCCCACCAGGCCGGGCCATTGGCCGCTCCAGTTGGCAATAGTGAGAATGGGCCCCTGGTGAGTGTAGAGGCCGTGCAGCACATGATGGCTGTACTGCCACACCGCTTCAACGACAATCAGCGGAGCGGTGGGCGGGATCTGCCGGAATACCTCCATGCCATGCTTCTGGCTATCGATGAAGCCGTGCTGCTTGGTCTCATCGTAAGGATGCCCGCGTTCGATTTCGTGGCCAAAGGCGCGTACCGCCTCGATGACCTTCTGCTCAACATCTGCCTGCGCCGCCCAACACGTCTGGTTGGCTGAAAGGCGCAGATCCCCATTTGCGATTAAGATGACCGGGTCTGCCATGCCCCTATTCAATCACAAACAAAGGCGCGATAGTGGGCCACTTTAGCGGTAAATGTGAGGGAGGAAAGACCTAGGGGTACTGATTGTACGATGTTTGATTGTACACCTGTGGGGTACCCTTGGTATCCTGAAGAAAGGTGCCCGCCCGCCGGGTATCCCAGAGTGGGCCGGTAGCTCAGTGGTAGAGCATCTGACTTTTAATCAGGTGGTCGCGGGTTCGACCCCCGCCCGGCTCACCAAACATTTTCGTCTTCCAAATCAATAACTTACACCGTGAGTGTGCACGGACTGTGCCAATTTTGTCCCGCCGGGGCGTGGATTTGGAGAACAATGCCCACCATCTTTCGATGCCCCACAACGCCTGGTCCAGCGGTGACAGGACCCCCAATATGGATGATCGCTACTACCGGCGCTGCCCATGCCGCGGTGGTCGGGGAAGGCCCAACAAGGCTTCACTTGCAGACGCTAACGTGGTGCCGCACACCGGCTGGGCCACCCATCCGCAGGCACCTATCACCCAGCTCAGCGCCGGGACTCACGCCTCCGGCACGACAATCGGAAGCACCTGGGGCAGGATCGTGTAGCGGACGGGCGTCATACCCACGATCTCGCCATCGGCTTCAACCGGAGTCGGCGGGTTGGTCGACACGCTGATGGAGCGGCACACACGGTGGCAGACGTCGGCGTGCCGAATCGCTTGTCCTCGGTACAGCGCTGGAAGAAAGCGGAGAAAGCGGAAGAGCGATTGTTGCCGCAGGCCCACGGCGTGCATACAGCCGTCGTCTGGCGAAATGCTGACGCCAAGATGCATCCCGCCGATGACGTAAGGCGACTTGCAAACCATCCAGTCGACCCAGCGTGCCGCTTCGACCGGCCGATCATCGATGGTGATCTGGTACTGGCGCCCGCCAAAGCTCGCATGGCTTGCGGCCACCGCAACAAGGGCACTGGCGTCAATGCTCAGGCGCTTGATCGCCCCCATGATGCCAGTCTGCTGATTGATCCGTTGCGCGGCTAGCGAGGCCACCCCGACATGCGAACCCGAGAGGGCGTAACTCTTCGCCGGTGCGCCATTTTCTGAGTGGCACTCAATTCGTATCAGATCGAAATGGTGAATCGAGAAAGCGGTGAGTCGCTGGAGTGCGGAAGCTCCGGTTGGAAGCCGCTTCGCGAAATCGCAACTGCTACCAGCGGGAAGATAGACGACCTGGATCTCCGGATGCCGCAGCACGTCGTCGACGATCAGCCCCTGCAGAACCTCGTGCAACGTTCCGTCGCCCCCAAAGGCCGCGATCCGATAGCGTCCATCTTGAACGGCCCGCGCGGCAAGCTCGCTCGCATGGCCGGGACGCTCAGTCATGTGTGCGTCGATGGACAGCCGGTGCTGCCCGAGTTCCTTCGCGCAGACGGACCACCGCCGGAGGGCGCGGCCGCTGCCGGCAGTTGGGTTCCAGATGATCGAGATCGGTGTCTTGGTTGACGGCGGGATCGTGCGGCGCATTCGGTCGCAGAGATTCAAGCGGCGGCGGACGGCGGCCAGCGTGCAAGCGCGCCATCTCCGACCGGACACGTCCATGTGGATAGAATCGCCCATCTGGCGCCTCCAACAATTGCGTGCCGTGTCACTCGCATCTGAGCGTCTTCATCGGATCCACGCGGGTGGCGCGCCGGGTTGGAGGCCAACAGGCCAGGAGAGCCACCCCGATGAATAGCACGGCGACGGCGAAGAGCGTTGCGGGATCGTTTGGCTCCACTTCATAGAGGAACGAGCGCAATGCGCGCGAAAGCACGAGTGCGCCGACGAGTCCCGCGGCAACGCCGCCGGCGATGAGCCGGAATCCGTCGAAGAAGATGAGGTTGCGAATATCGGGGCGCGTGGCTCCGACCGCGGTGCGGATGGCAATCTCGTGCCGGCGTGAGGCCACCGAAAGCGAGAGGACGCCGTAGATGCCGACGAGTGTCAGCAGGCAGCCCACCGCCGCGAAGCCGATCAGAAGCTGCATGGCGAAGGTGCGGCCAGCGAGGGAGTCTTCGCGGATCTGGTCGAAAGTCTGGATGTGCTCGACGGCGGCGTGGGGGTTGACCGCGCGTAGTGCGGACTGGACTGCGGAAGCCATCGAGAGCGGCTCGGCCTTGGTGCGAATGAGGAGGTGTTTGGAGTAGGCGGAGTACTGCCAAAAGGAGCCGTAGATCTCGGGGGCGGCGTGTCGTGTCAGGTCGTCGGTGCGGCCGTTAGCCACGACGCCAACGATTGTATTGGGCGGCTTGTCGGGTCCGCGCAGCCAGACCTTCTTGCCGAGCGTTGCGGTATTGGGAAAGTAACGGTCGGCGAAAGCCTGGTTGACGATGGCGACCGGCGGTGCGTGGTCGTCATCATTCGAGCGGAAATCGCGACCCCCGATGAGCGGCAGGCCGAGCATTTTGAAGTAGCCCGAAGTGATGGAGCGAAGAGGAAGCTCGGTCGCCTCTCTCGCGCTGGCGGGCACCGGTTGACCTTCGATGATGGCGCGCACGGGCCAGTTGTTGCCGGTGAGCGGAACGCCCCAGGCATAGGCGGCGTGCTCGACGCCCGGCAGTGCCTGTACGCGCTCCAGGGTGCGCCGATGAAAGTCGGCCCCGCCCATCTGAACCGACGTGACGCTCATGGTGAGGATGCGCGCTGTGTCGTAGCCGGAGGGCGCGTTCGCAATGTTGATCATGGTGCGGATGAGCAGGCCGGCGCCGACCAGCAATACCAGCGTCAGAGCGGTCTGAGCCATCGTGACCGCTCGCAGCAGCCGGCGCTCGCCGCGGCCCGCTGTTGACTTGGGGCCCGCGCCCTTCAGCACTTCGTTCGGATCGAGGCGAGAGGCGCGCCACGCGGGGAAGAGGCCGGCGAGTGTAGCGGCGATGAGAGCCAGGCCAAGTCCGAAGAGCAGAACCGGCCAACCGGTGGTGACAGCGTCGAGCCGGGGGATGGCGTGTCCGCCGATCAGTTGGAATGCTCGCACCGCGCCGAACGCGAGTCCCGCTCCGAGTGCTCCGCCGGCAAGAGCGAGCAAGAGGCTTTCGGTGGAGGCCTGGCGGAAGAGCCCGGCCCGGCCGACCCCGAGGGCGGCTCGCACGGCGTACTCCCGCTGGCGTCCGAGACCGCGCAAAAGGAGCAAGGCCGCGACGTTACCGCAGGCGATCAACAGCACCAGCGCGGCGGCCCCGAACAGCGGGAGGAGGATGCGCTCGCCGTCGCGATTGTACTCGGAGGTGAGCGACTGGACGTTGGGTGTGAAGCCGGCGAAGTCGCGATCAGCTTGGGCTTGCCGCTCGGTGAGGAGGGCGAGTTCGGCTTGCGCCTGCTCGGGTGTGAAGCCGGGGGCCAGGCGGCCGACGATGTTCCATCGCGGGCGCTTGAGCTCCGCTGGATCGGAGCCGGGCGCGAAGGGTACCCACATGTCCACGAGCGCGTTCACGTCATAGTTTGGCTCTTGCGCCACGTTGGGGGCCGGCAGGAAACGAACGCCGGGCGGCATCACGCCGATGATTTCGACCGGAGCATCCTGGCGGCTGATGCGGACGCTTTGACCGAGGATGTTGGGGTTGCCGCCGAACCTGCGCTGCCACAGCTCATAGCCGATCATGAGAACCGGGGCGGCGGAGCGAGTGGTGTCCGAAGCAACGAACTTGCGGCCGAGCACCGGTTCGAGTCCAACGACAGAGAAGTATTCCGGCGTTATAGCCATGGCCTCGAAGGATTGCACGCCATCGGGCAGGATCAGGAAGTTGAACATCCAACGGTAGGCAGCGATCGACTGGACGGACTTCGCCTCCCTCTGCCACTCGAGCCACTGCACCGCGGGCCAAGGCCGCGGGCTCTCCTGCTTCTGGCCGTCAGTGCGAGCGGAGGGGATGAGGACAAGCTGCTCCGAGTCCCTATAGGGCGGCGGCGTGAGCAGGACTCCCTGGATCAGGCTGAAGACCGCCGCGGTCGCGCCGATGCCGATGGCGAGCGTCAGCACGGTCACGGCCACGAAACCCGGCGTGCGGCCCAGCGTGCGGGCGGCAATGCGGAAGTCGCGCACGGCGGTCTCGATCCAATGCACGCTCCTCCGGTCCCGATGCTCTTCCTTCATCTGTTCGATGCCCCCGAATCCCCGCCGCGCTGCTCGCCGCGCCTCTTCGGCCGACAATCCCGCGTTCCGCGCCTCTCTTTCCGCCATCTCCAGGTGCGCTTCGACCTCGGCGTCCAACTCCCGATCCAGCCGCCGGCCCCGCACCAGCGCCAGGACACGCTGGATTCGCCCACGCCACCTCATGGAGCCGCCTCCAGGAACCGCGCCACGAGCGCGTTAGCCTGCTCCCATTTCTGGACCTCGGCCTCAAGCTGCTTCGTGCCGGCCTTGGTCAACGAGTAAAACTTTACCTTCCGGTTCGTTTCGGAAATACCCCACTTGGCCCGAATCCAGCCTTCCTGCTCCAAGCGGATCAACGCCGGATAGATGGCCCCCTGGCTCAGCTTCAGGGTGTCGCCTGACACCTGCTCAATCCGCCGGGCGATGCGATAGCCATTCATCTCTCCCATCGTCTCGAGTGTTTTCAAGACGAGGAGGTCCAAGGTTCCATACGGAACATCACTTCGTTCTTTAGACATGTCTACCGTAGACATGTCCATAATCATCAACCTACAGATGGCTGTCTGTCAATGGTTGGATAGCCCACCGAAAGCAGGTTGTTGCCGCCCGGAGCAATCCGAGCGTCCACGCTAGTGACGCCCCCTGGATCTGGCGGTTCTGGGCAGCAGGCCGCCATGTGGACGTATAGTCATGTCGGACAGTGATCCGCGCCGCTCGTCAATTGGTGTTCGCGCATCAGAGCCTTTTTTAACCTCAACTGGCGCAAGGCTCGAATGGAGATGAGGTAGACCATCTGGTCACGCCGACTGCGTCAGAGCCGCCACCACGGGGTTATAGGCGTTCTTGGGCGGAATTGGATCGCCGGGCCGCCAGTCCTGTGGTGCGGGTTTCACCCATCCGGTCGGTGCGACCGCGGGCTTCATCACCTCGGTCATGAATCGTTCGACGGGCGAGACCGGCGGCGGAGTGGGCCAGAACATCGCGATGAGAGCGGCAACGATTCCGATAATCGCTGCGATCGCCCCACCAATCACGGGAATGGCTGTCGTGATCCCCATGGCGGTGACGACCACGCCTGCAAACGCGAACGCGGCGGCGCAAATGTTGGCTGCCATCATGATCCCATCGAGCACGGCGGTCTTTATCGGCGCCCCCGTCAGGAGGTCCTTGATGAAGGTATACGTGCTGAGCGCCGCGAATCCGATCGCGGCAAGGACGCCAATCACCTTGCACGCCATTCCGATGGTCTTCTCGAAGAGCCCCCATGCGGAACCCTCCAGCTTTGTGGCGTCAGTCACGAGTTCCGTAACCTCTGACGCTCCATTGGTGATCGCGTTCTCGTCGGCGATATTCACGCAGCTCAGAGTGTCTTCCAGCACTTCCTTATCCGCCTGGACTTTGTTCAGCTCCTTGAGCGTCGTCCACGCCACTGCGCCACCTTCGGCAATTTCCGGAACCTTCTCGACGATCTTCGCAACAATGGCAATTGTCGAGATCACCGCCGTCGCTTTCCTGTCGTCTGTCAGCTTGTTCCAGTTCGCAAAGGCGCTGATCGACTGCATGATTCCGCCCAGGATGGCGATCACATAGAAGCCCTTCGCAAACCCATATCCGACCTTCTGCATGGTCGTTTGCGCGCTCGCCAGTTTCTCCCAGAAGGCCTTTCCGTCGGCCGCCACCACGATCGTTGCCAGTTTCGCCGCGAGATTGGCCACGTTTCCGGCGGCGTCGACGGCCTGCTGGACCTCCCTGGCCGTTTGAATCATTCTCGCTTTGGTGACCGGATCGATGTCGGCCTTCAGCTTGTCGTGCAGCAGTCCATCGATATACGCCTGGATGGTGTCCGTAAGCCACGCGCCCACTTTGTCTTTGTCGTTCAGGTTCAGGTGCTCGATAGGCAGGTGGAGCGAGCGGCACGTGAGCCGGTTGTGATAGTCCCGCGCAAGGTCACCGCTGGGCTGCAGGGCCATGAGGATCGTCGCCCGGTTATTTGCCTCATCCATCCCATGGCCGAGGATGATCTTGTTAACGGCCTGATTCATGATGAAGGGAGTTGTCATGTAGTCGTACAGTATCTGCGCCCAGTTGTGCTCGGGATCGACAACTCCGTTCCTTGTGTGCTTGTCCTGATCCGCGACATAGAGCGCCAGCCGGGAGACAGTCATACGATACGCATCCAGCGCCACACCGCGTGACTGAACCGTGTAACCCTCATGGCTCCCGATCCCCGCGCGCAGATAGAAATCGAGATTGTTGTTCTCGGCGTCGGTCAATTTGGTGGTCGGCGCGCCGCTTCCGGTCATCGTGTTGAACGAGTGACCGTTCGTCGAGGCGAAGAAGTTGACCGTATAAAAGGCCAGGTTCTTCTTGACCAGCGTCTTGCGCGCCTCATTGAAGTTCGGCTGGATGGAGCCGTAGAAGTCGTCCAGCCATTTCTTCGTGTTCGCATCCTCCCCAAGCGCCCAGCGCATGTTCTCCTGCAGCAGGGTCAGCTGGTTTTCCTGCAGCTTTTGCGCGTCGGGTACCAGATTAATGAGTTCGGTCTTGCTCAGCGTATCGTCGTCCGAAAGCGCCCCAACCGACGCGCCCCGCTGGAAGGCGGCGGCGTGGACCGCCGGTTGGGCCGTCCCCTTCCATCCAAGCTGACCTGGATCCAACTTGTATCCACCGTGTCCGTCGCTCACTGCCTTCTGCATCACGCCGCTGTAGGTGGCTCCATCAAAAGCGAACTCAAGGCAAAACGCCACCGGGGCATCGGCGCCAAACTGCTCGAGATACTCCTCGATGCCGCCTTGCTGGATCAGATCCATGGTAAGCATCAGGTTGTTGTTCTTTGGATCGACCAGCCCGACAATCGAATCCGTCACGTCTTGTGAATGGCCGTTCTTGTCCGTCAATTCGTAGATCGCATCGAACTGGTCCTTGAGCTTGTTCTCTTTGAATCCCAGCGTCACCGCCGGACCCTCGGCCCACGTTGTGTTGGGGTTGCTCAGCGACGACGGCTGCCATTCGGGGAAGCTTTTGCCGGTCGGGGCGGTCTCACCCGTGGTGCTAACCTGCGACCGGTACACCGTCGGCGGCGTGGTACCGCACACATGGTGTTCCGTCGCTGTTGCCGCGCTTGTGCCGCGAAAGATCTGGCCGGTGAACGAGCGCCCATCGGGGCTGAACTGGAGTAATCCCGAGATGAAGAGGCCATCCGCGGAATTGGCGAACCGGACGAAGTTTGGTCCGTGACTTGGGTTCTGGATATGAAGACCGTCAACGAAAAGCTCTCCACCACGCAGCGAAATATGCTTCAGCTCCGCATGCGGACGATACTGATAGGCGCTGTGATCGTAAGTGTGGACCGCATAGTCTCTGTTCAGGTTCTTGTAGTCCTGCCGGCCTGTGGCGGTCAGGGCGAACTTCATGGGTTGTGTGTTGGTTCGGGGCATCGATTTGTCTCCTCGTACGCGTGAAATTGGAACAACGCGAACGCTGCCTTTCCGCAGGCTGCTCCTGCGGCCCGGCGAGGCGTCGCTCGGTTAGTGCTCTGACAAAGCCTGTCGAATAGGCTCCTCGATAAAGTCGCCGAGAGCGTACCGGAGGAGTGGGAGCGCAGGCTCAAGTCGGGCGGCAAGATAACGCCGCTCCTGGACCGTCAGCTTCTCAAGGCCGTCTCTCAGGCGCTTGGCCGTAAGGACGGGATAGTTCATGCCGACCAGGTAGCCATGGGCGTGGTAGGAACGATGGCCATCCACCAGATGGAGGCCGTACAGTTTCTCGCCTGGCTGGATCACGGCGGCGGTGAAACCCCTGATCGTGACCCGTTCGTAAGTGAACGGCGCAAGGCTCCTGATTCGGTAGATCACATCGCCGGCCGATAGCGTTCCGACGGCGCGGCCTGGGTTCTCGATGTGCGCAACATCGACGTCGATCGCCTTCCAGCCATCGTCGGTGTGGAAGAGGTGCCCGCCGGAGAAAAAGGGCTCCTCCGCCGTGGCGCCGTCGTCGATGCCATATACCAGCGTGGGTCGATCGAGCACCAGAGCCACGGTTTCATCGGAGTGAGTCGCCGATTGCCCGTCCTTGGTGAGAACGACGTGCGACTCTCCGACCTGCTCGATTGGCAGGACGCTGCCGTCAGCCATGTGGATCGGTGTCCCCGCGACAAAACAGCTCGAGGACCCGCCCTCTACGTTGTCAGGCTGTGCTCCGGTTGTGAGGTTGAGTTGCTTGGGCCTGGCTTGCAGGAACTGCTGAACGTCGTGGCCAAAATGATAGATGGGCTCGTAGAAGCCGCGGGACGTCCCTGAGCCCGGCTGCGAGAAGCCGGTCTTGAATCTCGTACCCTGCTGCGTTCTCTGGCCGATTGCTGCGTTCACTGAGCTGAGAAACAGTTCGGGCACTTTCTCAAAGCCCATGTAGGGAATGAAGTTGCGGCGGTCCCAGTTCTGAACGATATGCTTGTCCGGAAAGGCTGCTTTCCATTTCGAGAGGACTGGATCGATGTGCGCCGGATCGAGTCGATAGAGCTTGTAGAAGAGATGATTGAGTTGTTCGAGCCAATTTGGCTGGCCGAAGATCTCTTTGTTCATCGTCACGTTGATAAAGGCGTCCGTTATGACGTGACTGGCCAGCTCCTGGGCCCATTTGGCGGCCCCGTCGGTCATATAGGCTTCAAACGTGGCATTAGCGCTCTTGCACTGTTTGGGGTAGGCCCATCCATAGAGCAACTGGCCTTCGGCAATAGCCTTGGGGTTGTCAACGGCGAGATTCGTTCTCCAGAGTGTCTCGGCCGCCGCCGGGTTCACGCAGTCGCGAAACCGGTAGAGAGAACTCATGGCAATGGACGAGCAGACCAGCGCCGAGGCCGTATCATCGACAAAGACCGGATCGTGTGGTCCCACCGCGGCCCTGGCGCCGCCGAAGAAGACATCCCGGACAGACGGACTGCCTTGCAGTTGGAGGAGATGCTGGCTCTGCACGGCAGCCCTGACATCACGGTCGCTCAACGAGAAAAGGTCTTGCGGGCTTAGCGTGCTCACGGCTTGAAGTCCATTTCCGGCACTACGCATTCGGCGGCAGGCCTCCCGCGGGTCGGGTGTTCGGGCGGCGCTCCACGCCGCGGCCTTGCGGTCATCCGGGCGCTAGTTGTCCCGTTGGTTGACGGGTAACGTTCGGCTCGTTTGCAGATCCTTAGGCGAGTGTTGCGTGTCGGCACGGCGACGGGACACAGTGCGACATACGCGCAGGTCTCGCCGGCCATCAGTCTTCCCAAGTTGTTGCTCCCCTCCGGATGCCAGCGTAGAGTGCCCGACTAGCAGGCAACACAGAATATTCGTTTGATCTCAAGGCCCAGGTGCTATGGAATATATCACCAAAGTTCCGTATTGCGGTCCTTTTTTATCGACCTCGGTGGAATCTCGGGAAGTGCTCGCGTCAGCTATGGAATCGCTCATGGTCCGGAGGGCAGCCGGAAGCGACGAAGCTCCGCGGGGCTCACACCGCTGCGAACCGCGCACGGTAGTAAGCGGGCCCACATCCGCCGCATCTTCGACGTTGCGGGTTACCACCCGGCTGCGCTGATCGTTTCTGAATGATTGCGCTCAGAGTCGCCGTCTGGTTTCCTGGCGCTGGTCGTCATTCTCGACGAGTTACTCTAGGGAATCTCGCTTATGTTTGTCTGAAAGTGGTGGGCACGGAGACGCAAATGGCGGCCGGCCGAGACCTCGGAGCCGGCACGCGATTGGTTCTTGCCGCAGGATGGCACCGATCACAGACAAGGGCCCGAATCGTGGAGACGAGGCTGCCAGCGTTGGGGTCAGCCAGGCTATCCCCGTTTCCTCAGTATTCGCCCCGGCGCGAACCGGTCCGCTTGCCGCCGGGTCCTCAACGGTGCCACTCAGCGCAGGCGCAGACGCGGCGAGAGAAACGATATAACCCGCCCCAGCAGTCCTCCGACGAACCCTATCCCGCAGGCTCGCAGCAAAGCGACGACGATGGCGAACGGGACCACCGCAAAACCAGGCTGAGGAACGGTCGGGAATGTCATGTCAAACACCGCGAGACGGCACTCCAACAGTGGGAACGGGCCGGCAGCCTTCGCCACGAGGGGATGAACGGCACCGGCCGCCCAGAGCGTCAAAGCCGCTATTTCGGGCACAAGGCCAAGTAACGCTGCTTTCGCGGCCGCCCATGACGGGCTTGCGGCCGGCCTTCGCACAGCGGTCAAACACCCTGCCAGCAGAACCAAGACGATCCACAAGTCCTTGTATCGCCCATAGCTCTCATGAGACAGCGGGGCGGTGTTGTTCAGGCAGATGCCAAGGACCGTCCAGATAAAGAGGGATACGCCACACACTATCCAAACTCCGTCGCGTTTCAAACGCTCCCGTGCGGCGCTCCGAGCCACATCAACCAGGACGGCAGGGGTGATCGGCCGGAGCGCAAGCAGCGCCCCGAGCTCTTCGCCATACTCGGTACGCCATTCAGCAGGATAGAGCTGCAAGAGTCCTGCGACTATATGGGACTTTGTGTTCATGCGGTTCGCAGCCTCCGTATCCCTACAGTTGCGAGCTGACGCATCCTTTCCAGCTGTTCCCGTAAATGCTGATGTCCACGGACTGTGAGCCGGTAGGGCCGCTGCCGGCCCCGTGCTTCTTCCGGCGCCATCCAGCCGTTCTCGACCAGTCGTGTGATCGCGCTGTAGAGGGTGCCTGCTCCGAGCTCGATTCCGGAGAACGCGCTGATGTCGAGCATGATCGCATATCCGTGTTTCGGCCCCTCCGCCAAGCTGGACAGAATCAGCAGCTCTGGATCGGAGGCCGGGCCGGCGGCGCTCTTCCTTGCCATATTACGAATTATGATATAGCGCTATTCAGACGAAAGCAATGCCCGTCCGTTCCGTGGCTGTATGCTGAGACCGCTGGACCCCAAGCCCACCGGCTGCCAACGGCCCCCCACCGTCCTTCAATGAGATTGCCAACTGGCTCGCAAACGCGGCGCGGCTTTCTCCAGATCCGCGTAGAGCGTCATGACTAGATCGCCCGGCTCCCGCATCAGTTCCAGGATCTCCGCACCACTGGGATGCGGTAGACCGGGAATTCGGATGTTCGGAAGCTTCTCTCGCGTTTGTTCCAATTCCTGCCGTCCTTCTTCATCGAATCCTCGGGCCAGCCTCATTCCGAACTCGAGCAAGATCAGCCACTCCGCCGGAGCTGCGTTCCGCGCCGCGGTGTCGCTCATCCCCTTCGCCCATCCGCGCGCTGCCTTGCGAAACCACTCCCCGGGCGGACACGCGTCCATCAGCGCGTTCCATAGGGTGATCCGTTGTCTGACCGTGTCCCGCTCCTCCTGCGCTCGCCAGTCTTCCACTCGGCGAAAGACCGGGCCCGCTCGGAACGCCCACTCGGTGGTCTGCTTCTCTTCAGCGGTCAACCACCGGTCTGACTGGCCGTCGGTCCGCAGCCTGGCAACCTCGACTGCGAGTTTCATGAGCGCCGCTTCGTCCTGATAGGGACGGCCCATCAGACGGCCCTCGATCTTCTCCGGCTTCGCCTCCTTCGCCGCAATGACCGGGACCTCTCCTCCTCCCAGGGAAAGGGCAAACCGGTTGAACATCCGCACCGTCTCGAACTCGTTCCGCCACGCCTCGTTCGCGCCGGACCCAGACAACCGTTCAAAGGAATCCTGGCACCGCGGCCCACTCACCTGCTCGACCAACAATTGCCGCAGCACCTGCATCAGTCCGGTTGCCGGAACGCCACGCTCGGCCAGCAACGCCGCCGTTTGAATCACTGCCGGCACCAGATGCTTCTGCTCGAGTGCGGCCGAGAAAACGCGGTCGCTGGCCCGCGCATTCGCCAGTCCCGAGGCAAAGGCGCTCTCCATCGCCGCCGCGTCGAAGCCCGCATCCAACAGTGTCCGCAGGGCTGCGGCCGCCGCCTCGACATCCACGGGTGTCCGCAGATTCCGCAGAGCGCGCGTGACGATTTCCATGGGACGTTGCCTCGCCAGTTCGTCCTTGGTGAAGACCTTGCGGCGAACCACCTGCGCCAGCGTGGAGTAGTATTCGCCACTCCCGGCGACGAAACCCTCTTCGCATTTCGGCCTGGAATACTCAGGCAACGCAATTTCGTCAAACAACTCCAGAGCCTTGCGCTCGTTTGTGAGAAGCAATCCCTGCACTGCGCGGCACCGGATCGACAACCCGTCGAGGCGTAGCGTCTGCGCCTGGGCAAGGTACTCCTGCGGGCCACGCGGAGACGCCGGCGAGGCCAACGTCCAGGGATGTGGCTCCCGAGCCTCGCCTGCACGGCGATACACCTCTTCCAGCACCTTCAAACGCTCGGACGCAGGGACCTTCTGGGCCTGCAGCAGCCGGAAAACGACATCGGCATGGATCTCCGCCGGAGCGCTTCTGGCCCGCTCGATCAAATCCAGAGCGGCGTCACGGTCCTCCGCGCACAATCCGGCAGCCGCGCAAAACACGAGCACCCTGAGGACCATCGGAAGCCTCCGAACTTGCATCTACTTCCGCCGTATATTCTGCCATTATCTAGGCGCCCATAACGCCGAAAAAGGGGCAGCAAGCCGGTGGAGGCGAGGGGTGTAGCGCCTGGTCTATCCATCGGTCCGCTTTAGGGTAGCCAGGACGTCGGCCATCTCTCTCGCGCGTTGCCGATGGGGAATCGAACTGCTTCGGTTGCTTTCTTCCGGCCCGCTCGGCTCTATCGCCGAGAAGCGCATCTAGTCAAGATTGAGCGAAAACTTAATCGACCTGCCAGCCTGTGCCAGAATTGGCTTACCAAATGTCGCCGAACCCGCAATCGACCCCACCGCCGCGTAGTTTCTGTTATTCAGCAAATTGTCTATCTGTGCACCGACACTGAGGTGCTTTCTGGCGTGTTCGCCGGTGAGGCCCCTAGGCAGAGCCAGCCTCTTGACAGCGTACGCACTGAGGAAATTGGAACCCGGCCCATTGCCGCTATTGCGTGGCCGTCCTCCGCGATCATTGAAGAGTCCGTTTCCATAGCTGTCCAAACCAGTGGTCACGTTATAAGGCACTGACCCGTGCCAAGATTCGGCAAGAGTCAGAAAAGTCCGCGCCGGAAGCTGGATGCTGCCAGCCATGGTGACATTATGTGCAGCCAATCCCGCGCTCCGGGCCCATTCGCCGCGCAGGCTATTCTGCACAACAGGGAAGGAATTTGGGCCGGAACCATCATCAGTAGAATGTATCCACTGGTAGTGGGAGGCGATGCTCAGAACCTTCATTTTGAGCACGAGCTTCGCGTGCAGTCGGTGGCGCTCGGCAGATCGGTTTGCTTCCACCAGATCGACCCACCCCAATCCAGTAGGCAGCCGTCGCACGCCCCACAGGTGTTCACTCGCCGACCATGTGTACTCCAGCCCCGGCAGGAATGCCTTCATTGGCCGCTCAATTGACATCTTGGCCATCAGCTCTCGAGTCTGGGAGAGGTGGGGATCCATCTGGGATCGAACCGTCTCTTCCGCATGTTCCAACTTCGAGGCATCTACGCCCAACGCAACATTGCGCAGGATAAACGGCCGGAGGTGTTCCCCATCGTTGCGAAGCGCCCAGGTCAGCATGTGCCGGGGGGCACCTCGCGCGAATAGGCCGAGTCCGGCCCGGAGAATCAGCCCCTGCCATTCCCTGACACCGGATATGCGCGGAGACACTATAGCGCCAAATCCAGGCTGGTAATCCGCCCTGAATCCGCCCGTCACCCGGTAGCGAGACGAGCGCGCCAAGTCTTTTTGAACGAACGAAGAGGCAGTCAACTCGTGGTAAAGGAACGCACCATTGCCTTGGGTGCCGAAGAGCGTGCCAGTAGGCGCGCCATCCAGAGCGGCTAGGTAAGCGGCAACATCGGAAAATTGATAAACGCCCGCTGGATTGGACCTCTCGCGATTTCTTTCGCCGTATCGAGAAACGGTGAAGCCGGCAACCCAGCCGCCTCCATCCGCCGGCCTAACCAGATGCTTCCAGGTCCAATTGTTCCGGCTGGAATGGCTCTCAGCGAGTGAAGAGCCGCCCGATACAAATTCGCCCAGGACCGAGATTGCTGCCGCCTCGGAGTTGGCGAATGCAGCAGATCGCGTCTGCGTAACGACGACACCCCCGCTGTGTAAAAGCCTCGCACCTGCGTAGTCAAAGGTGGCCCTAAGCTGGTGTGAATCCTGGGAGGATCGGAAGCCCGCCTCCTGCAATACAAGCCCTCCAGTACCCGCGTTGAAGCCTATGGTTCCCGATCCGCTGTATGTCACACGACTGCGCAAATGCTGCCCTGGCGACAATTGAACGTCCAGCCTGCCGTTGACCGATCGCTGGTCCACTGTGGTGAAGGGACGCTCGCCAGAGGCATCTTGCCTCCTCGCAGCGAGCAAATTGGCCACTACTGGAACCTTATCCAGCATTCTCCCGATGCTGGCTTGGGCCGAGAAACTAACCGGCAGTCGAGGCACGAAACCCACCAATCGCCCGTTGTATGATTTCGCGACCCTGCGGAGACCGGCCGCCAGTGGACTCCGGCCGCCCAATCCAGGCGGATCGCCTCCAAGACTGAATCGAAACTTTCGATTGGGGGTCTTTGTTGTGATCTCGATGCGATTACTGTCCCCATCCGAGTACTCGGCGCTAAACGGGTCGCTGTTGACTTCGATGCGAGAAATCATGTCCGTCGATGGAAGTTCGCTGCTCGGCAATCCATCTACATAAAGAGCATCTGCCCCAACTATGGCCCCAGCCTGCAACTTGACGTACCGGACAAGACTCTCCGTGCTGCGGGAGACTTGCTCGAACTCGTTGTCCGTCAGCACGCTCGATGCAAATGCGCCATCTGGAGGCGACGCGGCAGCCTGTTCACTGGAGTCCACACGCAGCGAGGTCCGCACCACCGCGAGATTCAGCCTGATGGTCAGCTTTCGATTGTCAGCACTCACTAGCCCACTGAAGGGTTCGAAACCGTGATGACTCACCTGAATCATACAATTGCCCGCCGGTCCACCAAAAGAAAGATGGAACTGCCCCAGTACGCCGCTCCTGGTCCCAAATGTGCGCTCATCGCACTTGAGCCGGATCCTTGCGGATGGCACTCCTCGATTCTGTGGATCGACTATCTCCCCGGTCACCGCCATCGCCCCGAGGGGCATAATGGCACTGCCGACGACGATGTACTGGATAAACTTCATCTGGAAACCGGGTCCATCAAGGTCCCAGTTCGCCTCAGAACCCGCAGGCAGCGGGGAGCGTGAAGTTCCCGCCCAGCTGCGCGGCCAGGTCTCTGAGCTGCTGGATCAACTGTCGCTCATCACTCGTAAGGCCCCCACTGCTGCCGGCGCACGAACAGAGTTGCCCAGCGATGTCGAGAACGGCTTGCGCAGCGGCCGTGCATTGCTGGAGAGAACTTGTCGAGGAGCTGCATACGCGGATCTCGTTGTTGAGTGCCGATTCAACCTGACTTGCGTAGGAGCTGCAATCCTTCTGACTACTCGAATTGGTGGCCGCTGCAATTCCTCCTGCGGCGGCGCCGGCCACGCCGAGACCAGCCAGCGCTATGGTGCCGGCGGAAAGTCCGCCGGAGGCGCCAGCAGCGGCGGAAGCGGCTGTAGTGGTCGTCGTCGTGGATGCGGCCGAGGATGCGCCTGCCGAGGCGCCGTTGGAGCCACTTGCCGCCACTTCGGCGGTTGCACTTGTGGAGCCCTCCGCCGCCGCCGAGCTTCCGGCCACTTTCCCTGCGGCCTGCGCTGCCAGTGTATTGATAAAATTCGTCTGAGTAACGGTTCGCGTCAGGACCTGTCCTGGCGCATTCACCTGAACCCGGATTTGGTAAGACCCCTTCCCTGAGGGCGTGAGTTGGTTCACCGCGGCCCGTCCGTTGGCGTCCGTCACCACCGTCACACTGTGCTGGCCACCCGGGAATTCTGCCGTCGCTCCACGAGTTGCGAGAATGACAAATGTGACCGGGACCGCGGCCACCGGCAGATAGTTCCTATCGAGGACCCGGACTACCGGCCGGACGGCAGTTTTCTTGTCGAGGATGTTCACTCCGTCGTCCCCTTCCAGGATTTGAATCCGCAATGACGCGACCTGTGCCTCCACGCCCTTCCCGTTGGCGGCCTCCGCAAGCGCCTCGGTCGCGAAATTGGTCTGCTTGATGACGACCTCACCTCGCTCCTTCTTGCGCTCCACCTGGACTTTAATCTCGAAGGGACCTTCTCCAACGGGTCGCATTGGAGCCGCGACGGCCCGTCCGTCCTTCCCGGTCCAAACGGAATGAGAAGCTTCCCCGTGCTCAAACTCGGCGCGAGCCCCCACCTTCGGTAGAACGAAAGTGACCATGATGCCCTTGACCGGGCGATTCTTCCCGTCGCGGACCTCGGCAACAGGACTCTTCGCATGCCGGCTGGTGACAATATTCACCGCGCCTTGTCCCTCTATGACCGACAAGCGAAGATGCTCGCGGCCAGTGGCACCGTTAGTCTGCAAGAAGAACAGCGCTGTAAGCACTGCGATTTGAACGGAGCTAGAACTTATCACGATCTCCTCCTGAACCTCGATTTGGGTTGGCGGTCACGGCGCATCCCTTCTGCTTCAACTCGGACCTGCGTCCATCAATCTCTTCGATGTACTCCCGAGCTCGCCGCGACTCGGCAAGGGCTGAGTTGATCCTCAACATCTCTGCGAAGCTGGCCCGAGCGGCGTATACGTCCTCGCACGACTCTGTCTTTGCAAAGACGCCCAGATGCGCCAGCCCCAGAAGAAAGTACGCAGTGGCATCCTGATCGTCGTATTGGATCGCTCGCCGGCAGTACTCGCGGGCGCGAACGGAGTGTCCCAGTCTCCGCTCGCAGATGCAAAGTCCGAGAAATCCCGCCTTGCGCAAGTACTCGTACGAGACCTTACGATCGGCATGTGCCCGGCCCCCGATTCCAAAGCCAACGAAGTGATAGAGCAGCCATTCGTGGACCGGAGTTGAATAGTTGAACACGTCCAGAAATTCGCGGTAGCTATCGCGCGCGGCGGCGAAGGTTTGTACGCTCTTGTCATCGACGGCTAGTCGTCTCAGGCAATCTGCTCGCCATAGCAGAGCCTCCGCATTGCCACGGTTGAGTGCGATCGCATGGTCGGCGGCGTCCACGCATCGGTTCCACACTCCCTTGTCCAAGTAGGCCCGGGCCATCATTTGGAAGGCCTGATCGCTTCTGGAGTCGAGTCGCAGGACTTCCGTTAACTGCCTGATTGCCTCATCAGGGTCTCCTCTTTCGGTGAGTACTCCGGACAAATGAAGCCGCGCCTCAATGTAGTCGGCGTCGATCTCAATTGCCCTTCGAAATGAGGAAATGCTGGCTGCCTCATCCGACATCAACTGGTTTGCGACTCCCAACTGGTATGCGGCCCGGCTGTAGTGCGGGTCCTCGGCCAGCGCCTGCGCAAAGTACTTCCGAGCCTCCCTGATATCGTTTGCGCTCTGAGTACGGTCCCAGGGCAGCATGTTTGCAGGATTCACCGTCCCGAGCCCTGATCGCCTGGTATAGAGCAGCCGCTCGCCCTTTTCGTTCAGCGCCCGCGCCTTCGGCTTGATCAATCGGGGATATCTCATCCGCACTGGAACGCCGAGTTCTTGTCCCGGGGCGATCAAGACATCCTTGCAGTCTGGCTCATAGCCGTCCTTGCGGCCGCAAACTGAATGTGGTCCATCCGAGAGGCCGGGCACACGCAAGGGACTGGCGACGCCGATCTTCCCAGCAAACTCTCCGTCGATCCAAACCTCGACATCTGGTTGATTTGCGTCGACAACCAGGACTCCAGTGAGTGTGGTATCCACCCCGCCCAACCCGCAGCCTTTCGCCTTCGCCAGAATCATCGAAGGGTCGTAGTCACTTCCAGCATTGGGCGTCTGTTGGTAGCCGTGGTCCCTTGCGTATTTCCTGACGTTGGAGCGGACATACTCCACCAGTTCGCTGGCGTCCACCCAGCCGTCGCACGGGTCGTTGTCAGCCTGACCCTTCAATCCCTGCACCAGGAAGTACGAGAAGATGCCAAATCCTGTTGAGAGCAGCGGGTCTTCATAGCTCTTCTCGGCGCCGATGGAAGCCACCAGACTCAAGAATTGAGCAGCGTCCATTGAGGAGTTCAATTCGGACCAGACGGCTTCGTTGGTGGTTTCGGAGTTGATCTTCCCCGAATGGCAGGCATCCGTGAAGAGGGTCTTCCAACGCGCCTTCACTTTCATCGCCAGTGTATTGCCCAGTGCCTGCATTGGGTAACCCGTGGCATCAAGGTGCTCCGGATCAATGTCCCATGGTGCTAGATACCCCTTGCCTCTCTGTACGAATCCATGGCCGGCGAAATAAACGACGACGCGATCCTGCTCGGCGGCCACGGATGGTAGCCACTGCTCCACCTCCCTGCGAATATTTGCCAGATTTGCGTCACGGCCGATCAACTTGTGCACATTCTCCGCTGGGATTCCGCCGCCCTCCTTGCTGATCAAAACACGATAGACCGCATCGGCGTCGCTCTCGGGAAACTTCAGTGTCGTAATCCCCTCCTGCTCATAGCGGCTAATCCCAACGACTAGGGCAAATCCTCTGGGAGCCTGCAGCCGGCGACTGGTGGGGGCTTTCGACTGCTTCCGAAATGTCAGATCGCGCTGCTCCTGCCCCCACGCGGTTACGGAGAGCATTCCTCCCAATATCACCAATACCTTTGCGAAAGGTACAGGTGACGATAGCAGCCGCGCCAACGGTCTGCATTGTGGCCGATACTTCGGATAGCGAACCCATCCACCCTCGGTAGAACCTGTGATCATTGGTGTTTCAAAGAAATTTGGAAATAGAACTTGGACTGCTGTGCCTCTACGTACACGGAGAACGGCCGTTCGCCCGCCTGAGTTGCCGCACCTACCTGCTTCCGCTTCAAATCACGCGAGCCCAAAACCTGTGCCAAAGCGACCGGATCGGTCTTTGTCGCGGTCTTTGGCCCGCCTCGGTCAGTTGTGTCAGCCAGGGAGGACAAGCGAAACACATCAAACACCTGCCGGGGATCACGTACATCCTGTGAGAACGAAAGAACGAGGTATTCAACACCCGGCGGATCTGTGAACTCGATGCAGTCTTCACGCGGTAGCCTGAATCTCACACGAGGACGCACCACATTCACACCCGCCGGGTCTGAGGCGCTGGGCACCAGCATCTCCCAATGCCCACTCACTCCTTTCCCCATCACGTTCACGTAGCCCGAGAAGTTCGTTTCGAGCTCCACCGCAATACAGTCCCCGGTCTTGAATGTGGTCGAAGGATCCACCGGCTGCGGTTC
This sequence comes from uncultured Paludibaculum sp., assembly GCF_963665245.1. Classification (NCBI taxonomy): domain Bacteria; kingdom Pseudomonadati; phylum Acidobacteriota; class Terriglobia; order Bryobacterales; family Bryobacteraceae; genus Paludibaculum; species uncultured Paludibaculum sp. The sequence continues at coordinate 1,253,817 of NZ_OY762268.1, read as the reverse complement.
GATCCCCTCTTGCGAGCTCAGGAGAATGCTGTATCTGGCACCAACGCGGCCAGCCTTTGGTCCGCTTTCGTCGAGGAAGAGATCGCGCGCATCCCGAGCACGGTTGCCGGATTGCCCCAGGCAGGCAAGCCAGCCCGATAGCAGTACCGCCACCCAACACCAGCGATCATTTCGTCCTGCTTGCATGTTCTAGCTTTCGCCCTCGCCTGCATTGCTTGAATACCGGTAAACACCGCGAGTGGACTGGATTGCACGTAGCCTGCAGCACGATCTACGAATGAACGGGGCGTGGCGCAACTCATTGCGTGTCGTGCCAGAGTCAGGCGCAATTGCCTCTGTCCATCAAGAATTCAACTCGGGTGGACGAAGAGCAGTTCACTCTGTTCCGAGAAACGCGATGGGCACCCCGAACCTACATCCATAGGGCACGCCGAGCGCTAAGCGCACTCGCTCTTTCCGCGCCTGAGAATCGGCGTCGTTTTCCGCCTAGAGTGCTGGCTTGAACTCGGGCGCGAGGAGCTCGGGCGCCTTGACCATATCTTTGTCGGCTGGCTTCATCTGTTTTATCTCAGCGGCACCCTGCTCCGGCATAACCAGCACAAGGCGCCCATGCCCCTTCATGAATCCGGCTGCGATCTCAACACGCAAGTAGTAGTCGGTGCCGGGTTTAACATCCAGCTCAATCTGTGATTGCGCATCGTTCGAACGCATTCTGTGTTTACCGGGGCTCAAGGCCAGCACCACCATTCGACCGCTCTGTATGCGGGCGACATCCGTGTCATCGCAGATCAGAGACGGGCGTATTCCTTTCCCTACATACTGCTTGTATCGGTAAACGAAAACCTTCGCCGGTGCTCCGTCTATCGCGCCGGGAGTTGCCGACTGAACGGCAGAGGAGTGCGCCGCGCCGCAGAAAAGCACTGCCAGCGCCAGCGTAAGCAAAGCAGAGTTAAGGTTCTTGTATCGTATTGGGTGAGCGAGGGACATGTTGTCGATTCCTCCATGAACTCGGATTGTCATCTCCACCGGTGGTCCACGTTGAGGCCAAAACGCGCCACTTTCTATATGTTCCGCAAGAGCATTGCATATGTATCAGGACGCTACGATGAGATCACCGACACAGCGTTCTGCAAGTTAGAGGCAAGGCAGAGATAGTCTGCGGCCGCGAACGTCGGGGCGCCGGACGAGCCCTTAGCCCAAGTCGAAGTGATATCCGCAATGCCCTTAGAACCATCAGCGGCAGCCCGTCCACTTAGGTAAAACACGCCTGGGCGAGGAATTCCACAACTAAGAAAGAAATCTTTCTGGAGAGCACACTATACTCTGCGGAGTGGGCTCCTGAAGTAATCGCGACGAAGCGTGATTCCACTCATCGTGATGGATCCGCTGCTCCCGCCACGACTGGGGACTGCCGCCGGGCGCAGTATCTGCGCCGATCACCCAAGCATGTGTTCATCCTGGCTGGCGTAAAAAATGACTGCCCTTTTGTGGAATCCGCAGCCTGAAATGTGTTTGTATGCATGGGCAGACGTGGCTGATCAGTCGCCCGACAGTTGCGCAGGTTATGAGTAATCGTTGTTGCTGCCGCTCGGTTCCGGATCTCACTGCTGTCCAAGACTAGGATAGACCAGTCGCATCTGGTGCTGAATTCAAAGGGTTCCTGACCGGCGGCTTATGGTTTCCTGAGAGGTGGTGTCCTTTCTACAAGGATTGAGCCTATCCAACTCAGGATAGGGCGAGCATCAGTTGCCCGGGTGGCGGTGGTAGAGGTGGGGTTTCGAGCGGATGGTTGAGCCACTTGGTCGATTCGCGGTAGGTGGACAGGTTGAGCCGCAGCAGCGAGGCCAGATTCGACAAGGACCAGTTGGCGCAGGAGAGGTGATGCAGCCACTTCAACAGAAGCAGTGTGATCAGGGCTGTCCACATCCGAATGCGGAGAGCGTTCTCGCACGTGCCGACGAAGGCCTTCACGGTCATGTTCTGTTTGATCGCCCTGAGAGGCAGTTCCAGTTTCCAACCGTCCCTATAGACGGCGGCAATGGTCGTCGCGCCGAACTCCAGATGGTTGGTGAGCGGCACGATGACATCCTCCTTTTTGGGGACCAAGGCCACGACACGGCGCAGCAGGTGCGGGCAGCCGGCGCGGCCTTTGTCCAAAGTGAGACGGATGATTTGGTCGACGCAGATCGCTCTATGCTGCGGCTTTGTCCGCTCCTCGACAATTTCAAACTGGGCATCGTCGTTCAACCGGGTCACGAAGAAGACGCCGGCTTCCATCCAGCGGCCGAACAGGGAGTAGTCGTTGTAACCGCGATCCATGGCGACGATGGAGCCGGGATTGAGCAGGACGGAGTCGGCCATTTTGACGTCGCTCCGACGGGCCTCAGTGAGCAGCACATGGGTTGGGAGGTGATCATCATGGTCGAGGAGAACATGCGCTTTCGCTCCGCTGTTGGCGCGACGGAACTTCACCCAGAGAAACAGGTTCAGGCACAGGGTAATGGTCGTCGAGTCCAGATTAGTCAGTTTGTTTTTGAAGCGGAACTTGTGTTTGCGCTTGCCGAGCGCCTGCTGGTCGCGGGAGCGGGCCAGCCAGGTCCAGAAGAGATCCTCGAGCAAGGCGGCCGGGCGGTGTTCGTTGGCACAGGCAAGGGTGGAACGACAGGGCGCTTTGGCGATGCCGAGGGGCACGAGCTTGCCGAGGCAGCAACTGAGTTCATTGCAGATCTCGCGCCGCGCGTCGGCGCAACCCAGTTAGCAGAAGAGCACGGAAACGAACAGGGTCCAGCAGGTGAAGCCCTTGGCGGAGCGTTCGGCGCCGTGCTTCTTGACGAGAGCGGCGAACTCATTACGGGGGAAGTGCTGTAGGAGTTGATTGAAGAGGCTGACGGCTCGTAGGGTCGTCTTGCCCTCCCTTGGGTGTGGCGCGGACGCGGTCCCAGAAAGAAAACGAGACTGCGCCGACGCTCAATTGTAAGAGGGCGCCCTTGTCAGCCGCCCAGACGGGCCGGATTCGGGGTTGACGGATTTATGGACAAGAGTGACGACACCTAGATGAATGACACTCACGAGGCTAAAACCAAGGCAAGGGTGCTGACGGTTTATAATTGCGGCACGTGCTACGACCGCTCCAATTCGCAAGAGCTAATCGCAAGTCTCGCCCTGCGAACATCGGGCAGTGAAGGGCGGGACTGGATCATTAACCCAGGTCCGGGGTCAACCGGACTCTTCTACAAAAGCGTGCGCGCGCGTATAGCCGCTGGCCTCATTACTGTGGTGAGTAGCCAGCCGGTAGATGGATTCGGGTCCCTCGGCCGCTACGTAGTGGAGGGATATGGTGCGATTACTGGCAGCGGCCGCAGTGTGAATATTGATTCCACGCTTCGGCTGATCCGAAGCACTCATCCCACGTGCATTAATATGGTTGGCTGGAGCCGAGGTGCCATAACATGCATCGAGATCGCGAACAAGATCGTAAAAGCGGACGACATCCCCGCAATTCCGATCAATCTTTTTCTGGTGGACCCCGTGCCCGGGCCACACGTAGCGAATTGTTGGAACTGGAAGACGATTTGCACGCAGATCCCCTCTATAGTCAAAGAATGCTCAGCTATTCTCCAAGAGGGTGACCGGCGTAGCTGGATGACGCCTCTGACAGGTCCCGTTTGCGGTGATGACCCCGGGCGACACCCCTACCCCATGCCCGGTCCGCATTCAGCTTCGGTGGAGGCTCAAATGCCGTTTGAACCTGTAGCACGTATCGCCCGTTTTCTAGTGGAATCGTTTCTTGCTGGCCACGGAACGAAATTAAGCGGAATGCTGAGTCTATCTGGCACAGAGATCTGCGATCTGTACGGACAAATGATGTTGGTTGTCGGTGATGGAGTCGGGCGAACTGCGGAGCGCGCCGACGTTCCCAACGAGTACCGCGATTCCTTGATCTTCGTTAACGCCCATCATTACAAACAGTGCGGCTTGGTATTCCCTACTGTCGCAAAGCTATTCAATAACCTAAATTCCACGAATATAAGCCCAAGCGAGCAACAGATGGTGAAGGCTGAGGCGAAGCGTATGAGGCGGGATGCACCAAACGCGTGGCGCGCCTTCGCGCGTGGACTCTTCATGGAGAGGGTGAAATCACTGCCACTATTGGATGTATCCTTCCTGCAGTCGGGAGGGGCGATCGGAGGAATCTGCCGTCCGTCGACCGTATCAAATCCCCCAGGCCTGCGCCGAATGACACGATTGGAGTTCTTAACTACCCAGTTCCAAGTCGGTTCGTCGACCGTTCAGCGTCCAGAAGTTGATTGAGGTAGGCCGGTCCCAGGCCCGATGGTGTGTTACGCGGAAATGGAGAACAGGCAGCAGGTCTCTCCGCAATCTTCGGGCGATTGCCGAAGGGGCAACGAGCAAGCAGGGCAGAGGTGCATGCGCGCGACCAGCTGACGGAGGAGAGAGAATAACCGCAGGGGCAGATCGCCGAAGAGTTGAGGGCCATGCGCCCACCGCGATGCGTTTTCGCACAAGGTAAAGAATCATCGCCGAACGGGCAGAAGTCTGGACTATAATGACTCCACCGCGTTTACTACATGGAAGTCGAGCAACTGGCCTGTTTGACGGATGATCTGCTCGCCGAGCAGTTCAAGACTACTGGCGATGGTGCGTTCTTTGCGGAAATATTTAGACGGTACCGGGCCGGGATCTTCCGGTGCTGCCTGGCGGTGGTGCGCGACCAGGAGGCTGCCGCCGATCTGACGCAGACGACGTTTCTTCGGGGATTGGAAGGCATCGACCGGTACACTGGCGGGAATTTGCGGGGATGGCTTGTTACCATCGCCCGCCATCAGTCGATCAACTGGCTTCGAGCTAAAAACCGGGGACCACAGGTCTTGATCGACGAGGAGTTTCCGGAACTCCGGTCGTATATCGAGCAGGACTTGGTGTCCAGCGCCACGATCCGGGAGCTACTTACACCGTTGACTGAAATGCAGCAGCGCTGCCTGAAACTGTTTTGGCTCAACGGGCTCACCTACGAAGAGACCGCTACGTTGACGGGGGTGGAAGTGGGCAAGGTGAGGTCGCATATTCAGAATGGAATGAGACGCATGCGCAAGGCGCAAGTGGATTCCGGGAAGAAGTGAGGCATGGAACAAGGCGTTCATTGCCCGGAAATTGGGGTCCTGGAGAAGTACATGGCCGGAGACCTCGACGCTCCAGCGGCGGCGCAGTGCGACGAGCATCTGGCGGTCTGCGGCCTGTGTGCCGAACTGCTGGAACGCCTGAGGGATTTCGACCTGGCAGCCGCCACGATGGTCGCGGAACCCGACTGGTTGCCGGCGGAGCGGCGGATAAGCGAAGCATGCCGACAGAGATTGGAGGGACAGAGAGGGCGGACGCAAGGGATTGGCGGGTGGCTGAAGAGTCTGTCACTGCTCCCGGCCCTAGCCTCCACCCTCGTGCTGGGTCTGGCCTATCCGGCCTGGTTGGGGTTTCGCGATATGACCCAGCGGCCTGCGGTTCTCCGACCGGCGCCGGCCGTTCAGGTCTTCCCGGCCGCCGCTGCCCAGGTCGTCGATCTGAACACGGTACGGGAGCAGCAATCGCTACCGGTCATTGACGGCCCGGAGGGTCAGAGGGTAGTTGCGCTATTGTTTTTTGTGCCGGTCACTCTGGAAGCACGGCCTAGGGCCGAGATTCGTAGCGAGGCGGGCGAACTCGTGCTGAACTTGGAAGCAATTGCCAGCTACGACCGGAACGGCAATTTTTGTGTCGTGGCCGAAACCAATGCGTGGAAATCCGGGCAGTACCGTCTGGTAGTTTACCCAGACGCGAAGGGGCCCCGAAGCGGGCGCACATACTCCTTCCCCTTCGTCAGGCGTTAGGAGCGGCAAACGATGCGGGCGATCATTTTGCTCCTGTTTCTGGCAATTGTCTCCGCTCAGCCGGTCGTCGATCCAACGTACTTCCGTGCCTGGCAACTGGTGGGGCAAGGGCGTTCCAGAGAAGCGATCCCACTGCTGCAGATGCTCACCGAGAGTGGTCACGAAAGTGCCGCGACAGTGCATCTCCTGGTAGCCGCTTTTCTGCAGGCCGGTTTAGGGGCATCCGGGGAAGCGTACTTCCGCAAACGCGCCGCTCAGGACCCTTCGGGTGGCAAAGCCCACCTGGGCCTCGCTCTCGTGCTGAGCTCTCGAACCCACAGTGGGGAGGCTCTGGCTGAGGCGAGTGTATGTGCCCGCAGCGACCGGTCCCTGCTGGAGTGCTACGAGATGCTAGCCAACAGTTCCAGATGGCTCGGCGCCGCGAAGGACGCAGTGGAGCGCCTTGCGAAACCTGTACTGCAGGACCCGGGCCGGGCTGAATCGCAGTATGCGCTGTGTCTCTTCTATGCCGACTCGGGCGACACAGGCAAAGCCCTGAAGTCGGGCGAGGCCGCACTCCGCCTGGCGCTGGACCATGGGGACCCCCTTCTATTGGCCAGGACCGAAGAGGCAATAATGAGCGCCTACCTTAGGCAATCTCCCGCGAACACCCAAGCGGCGTTGCAGCATGCATCCGAATCGTGCCGGTATGCCCGGCAATCGGCCGACCCTCAGGCGGAGCTGGATTTCTGCGAGCCTCTGGCCTCTTTGAGACTGCTGGCTGACGGTTCGGACGAGAGCGGATTCGATGCGCTGATCGCACGTGCCCGGACGTTGAATAACCCAGGACTGGAAGCCCGCCTGGAGAGCGGACTAGGGGAGAATCTCGCGCAAACGGGGCGGGTTGACGATGCCCTGCAACATATGGACCGGAGTGTGGCAATCTGCGCCACATTGCCGGAGTGCCGAGGGCTTGAGACCTTTCTGAGAAAGAAAGGGGTGTTCCAGATGCGCCTGGGCGCGTACGAATCCGCCATCTCCTCATTCGAGGAGGCGTTAAGAGCCGGCAGTGCTGCCCTGTACCCTGGATCGCGTGCTCATGTGCTGGCTTCCTTGACCGTCGCCCACAATCAAGCAGGTAATGCCCTGGATGCGATCCGTACGGCCGAAGAGGCAGTACGGCTCTTCCGCCAGACCGGTCAGGAGTGGCAAGCTGGGGCGGAACTCAGCGATGTCGGCTGGGCCTATCTGACATTGGGGGACTTTCCGACCGCGATCCGCTATTTCCAGGAGTCCCTGGCAAGCGCTCGCAAGTTTCGAGATCCAGGAGAAGTCGCGAGGAACAGGAACCTGCTGGCCGCGGCGCACCTGGAGATGGGCCAGCCAGCCCTCGCCCGGAAGGATCTCCTTCCGGCGTTGGAGGTGTACAAGACGGGGAGGGAGCCTCAGTTCCAGATCCGGACCCGCACACTCCTGGGCGAGGCGGAGAGCCAGCTTGGCCACTTCGAACTGGCCCGACAGCATCTGGAATCGGCCATACAATCGGTGGCCAGCCTGAAAGACGCGTGGCTGGAGGCGGACGTGCGGAACGCGATGGGCCGGCATCTGTTGCGCACCGGTTCCCTCGACGAGGCCGAGCGGTCGTTTCAATCGTGTCTGACGATTGCCGAGCGCGGTGAATTGAAAGGGCAGATGCAGGCCGCGCGGAGCGGGCTGGCGTCGATTGCCCAACGCCGGAATCAACCCGAGCAGGCATTGGAATGGCTTCAGAAGGCGGTTGACGCCCTGGAGTCGTTGCGTTCGGCGGCGCCGGGACCGGAGCTCCGGGCGGGGTTGCTGCAAAGGAACTCGGCGGTTTACGCGGAGCTTATTCAGACGGCGAGCCGCCTGCACGCTAAGCATCCGGACGCAGGCTACGAGAAGCTGGCCCTGAGCTACTGCGAACGGGGCCGCGCCCGTGTTTTGCTGGACCTGCTGGAAGAGTCGAGGGCTGGATTGAAGGCGGGTCTCACTCCACAGCAGGCCGCGCGCCAGAGATCTCTGGAACAGAAGCTGTCGGCGGCGGTCAGCCGGCATCGCACGGAGGACAGCGCAGCGACGCGAGCGGCGGTCGAGCGCGCGGAGATGGATTTGAAGCAATGGTCCACGGATCTGCGAGTCGAGAACCCGAAGTTCCACCATCTGAAGTACCCGGAGCCTCTGGACGCGGAGGGAATTCGGAAGCTCGCGGTCGAGAAGAACGTGACGATTGTAGAGTACGCCCTGGGCCGCGACTCGTCCCGTGTCTGGGTGGCCGATGCACATGGATTGTATTCGGCTGCCGTGCCGGCGGAGCCGGTCGTGTTGGCCACGGTACGGCGGCTGAGAGCGAGTCTGTCGAAACATCCGGCGGGCGCGGCTGCCGAGGACTATCGTGGGCCTGCCCGTGAACTGGACCGGATGCTGATTGGCCCCATTCGCGCTCATATCGGGAAGAGCGCGGCCACGGTCGTCGTGGCGGATGGCATCCTCCACTACCTGCCTTTCGAGGTTCTGCTGGGGCCGGACGGCCGATTCTTGATCGAACGGACCGCCCTCAGCTATGCGCCCTCGGCCAGCGTCTTCGGAGAACTAGAGCGAAGCGGAGCCGGCAAGGCGCGCCAGGAACTGCTGGCGCTGGGCAACCCGGACTTTGGAGCGTGGTCCAGCCTGCCAGGCAGGAACGACGGCACTGTGACGCGTGACGTCTATCGCGCGGCTGGGCTGACCCTTCGATCGTTGCCCGGGACCGAGGCGGAAGCGCGCTCCATCGCCAACTTATTCTCGCCGCGCGGCACTCGCCTGCTGCTGGGCAGGCAGGCGAGCGAGGCGGTGCTAAAGAGCGAACCCTTGGACGAGTTCCGGCGGCTGCATTTGGCGACGCATGCCTTGATCGACGAACGGGCGCCGGCGCGTAGCGGCCTGGTGCTGTCGCTGGTTAGCACCGGCAAGGAAGACGGGGTGTTGCAGCTCAGCGAGATCATGGGGCTGCGGTTGGATGCCGATCTGGTCACGCTGTCGGCCTGCCAGACGGGTCTGGGCACGCTGGTACGCGGCGAGGGAATGGTCGGTTTGACGGGTGCGTTCCTCTTCGCTGGCGCCCGGAGGTTAGCGGTGAGCGTGTGGCCAGTGAGCGACAGCGTCACTCCGGAGCTGATGCGTGGATTCTATGGCGGCTTGCGTAACGGTGAGGCGCCATCCCTCGCGCTGCGCGCCGTGAAGCTGCGGATGCTGAAGTCAAACGTGCCGGCGTACCGGCATCCTCATTATTGGGCGGGGTTTGTGTTGGTGGGGGCGCGGTAGCATGCGTTGACCCAACGAGTGGCTTCGACTCACGCCCGGATGGATTTCCAGTTTGTTCGCCCGAAGTCTTCCCTGCTAATTTCCTCAGTCACACCCTTTCAAAATAATCTTCACACCCCGCAACCTACTGCACCTGAATCACTTACCAGTTCTCCTCATCCGGAGCCAAAGTGGAAAACTTCCATCCCTCCGCTATCGTGCGCCCCAAGGAGAACACTATGGCTACACGCACCAGGTCGGAACAGGCTCGTATCAACGGAGCGCGCTCACGCGGGCCCGTCGCGGCGGAGGGCAAGGCCTGCTCCGCCCGCAACGCAACCAAACTCGGCAAGTACGCCCAACCCGCCTCCTACGCCCACTCCGTCCTCCTGAAGAACGAGGACCTGCCCGCCTTCGAGGGACTCGTCGAGCGCCGTACCCAGGACTTCCGGCCCGTCAACTCCTTCGAAGCCTCCCTCGTTCGAGAGATCGCTGCTCTCGAGCGGAAGTACGACCGCCTCTCCGCCATCGAAACCCGGCACATCGACCTCCAGATCGCTCAGGAAACCGAGGCCCATCGCCGCCAGGCCGGCTCGCTTCGGGGTGTCACCTCTCTCGATGTCACGGCCTTCGGCATCGGCAAGCTCGTCGAGACCACCCGGATCCTCCCGTTCTGTGCCATCGAACTCACCCGTCTCCAACGCGCGCGCCGCCAGGTTCTCGACACCCTCATCGCCTACCGGAAGAACTTCCGGATGTTGGATCAATCCGAAGATCCCATTGAATTACAACAACTTGACCGTTGGAACGAACCCGGCCTGGAGGACCTGCAAGCCCCGGCCGCAGCTGCCATCGATCCACTGCCGGACGCTGGCGAACGCCTCCAAGATGCCCTCGCCGGACCCACCTCGATCGGCGAACCCCTTGCAGCCGAACCCGCTGTCCCTATCCAAGCCGCCACATTCGCTGGCCGGCGCCCGCAAGCACGCAACCAAGCGCTCTTGGATGGTGGGAGGCAAGCCGCATGACTCCCCACCTCCGTCAGCAGTCCGGAGTCGCCCACCGGTTGCGAACCGCGAACGGAAGTGAGCGGGCACACGCCCGACGACTCTCATCACATTCGCCCCTTCACCACCCCGAACTTGAAACCAATACGAACTACGAAGTGTCCAAACCCCCGTGCGGTAGAATCAAAATAAGCATCTCTATGGTCGATTCCTTATTGGCGAAGATCTTCGGCACCCAGCACGAGCGGGAGATCAAAAAACTGAAGCCGCTCCTCCTCGCAATCAACGAGCGCGAGGCGGCCGTGCAGGCTCTCACCGACGAACAACTCGCCGCAAAAACTTCTGAGTTCCGTCAGCAACTCGCTGACGGCGCAACCCTTGACGACATCCTCGTCGACGCCTTCGCCGTCGTCCGCGAAGCCGGCCGCCGCATCCTCAATATGCGGCACTTTGATTCCCAGTTGATCGGTGGCATCGTCCTCCACAAGGGCAAAATCGCCGAAATGAAAACCGGCGAAGGAAAAACTCTCGTCGCCACTCTGCCCGTTTACCTCAACGCCCTCGCGGGTGAGGGCGTCCACGTCGTCACCGTCAACGACTACCTAGCCCGCCGCGACTCGGAATGGATGGGCCGCCTCTATAAGTTCCTCGGTCTCAGCGTCGGCCTCATTGTTCATGGCCTTGATGACGACCAGCGCTACGCCGCCTACCACTGCGACATCACCTACGGCACCAATAACGAGTACGGTTTCGATTACCTCCGCGACAACATGAAGTTCCGCCTGAGCGATTGCGTTCAGCGCGGCCACAACTTCGCCATTGTCGACGAAGTCGACTCCATCCTCATCGACGAAGCCCGTACCCCGCTCATCATCAGCGGCCCGTCGGAAGAGTCCACCGACAAGTACTTCAAGGTCAACGGCATCATCCCCAAGCTCATCCGCGGCGAAGTGATCGAAGGCCGCGAGCCTGGTGAGAAATACACCACCGGCGACTACACGGTCGACGAACGCCATCGTAGTGTCGCCCTCACGGAAGAGGGCGTCGGCAAGGTCGAGCGTCTACTCAACGTCGTCAACCTCTACGACCCCGAAAACCTCGAGCTCAACCACCACGTCCAGCAGGGCCTGCGCGCCCACGTCCTCTACCAGCGCGACCGCGACTACATCATTAAGGATGGTGAAGTCATCATCGTCGATGAATTCACCGGCCGCCTGATGCCGGGCCGCCGCTGGTCCGATGGCCTCCACCAGGCCGTCGAAGCCAAGGAAGGCGTCAAGATCGAGCGCGAGAATCAAACCCTCGCCACCGTCACCTTCCAAAACTACTTCCGTATGTATAAGAAGCTGTCCGGCATGACCGGTACGGCCGACACGGAAGCCGCCGAATTCGGCAAGATCTACAACCTCGACGTCACCCTGATCCCCACCAACGCGCCAATGGTGCGCAAGGATCTGAACGACATCGTCTACCGCACCGAGGACGAGAAGTGGCGCAACGCGGCAAAAGAGATCGCCGAGCGCAGCAAGACCGGCCAGCCCGTGCTGGTGGGCACCATCTCGGTCGAGAAGTCGGAGAAACTGGGCGGCATCCTCAAGCGCATGGGCGTCAAGCACGAAGTGCTGAACGCCAAGAACCATGAGCGCGAAGCGTACATCATCGCCCAGGCGGGCCGCTATGGCGGCGTCACCGTTTCCACCAACATGGCTGGCCGCGGCACCGACATTCTGCTGGGCGGCAATCCGGAGTTCCTGGCTCAGGAAGATGCACTCAAACTGAAGCTCGTCGAATCGATCCGTGCCGATGAAGCGCCGCTCGTCGCCGACCATCAGTTCTACTACTTCCAGCGCGGCGACATGCACTATCGCGTGCCGCTCGACCGCTACCAGGAGATCTACTCCAAGTACAAGGAACAATGCGCCGCCGAACATATTAAGGTGGTCGAAGCCGGCGGCCTTTGCATCGTCGGCACCGAGCGTCACGAGTCCCGCCGTATCGACAACCAGTTACGTGGCCGCGCCGGCCGTCAGGGCGACCCCGGCTCCTCCCGCTTCTTCCTCTCTCTCCAGGACGACCTGCTGCGCGTGTTCGGTGGCGACCGCATTCAGGGCCTCATGCTCCGCTTGGGCATGGAAGAAGATGTGCCGATTGAGTCCAAGCTCATCACCAAGCGCATCGCCGCCGCCCAGAAGACCGTCGAAGCCCAGAACTTCGCCTCGCGCAAACACGTCAAGGAATACGACGACGTGATGGACAAGCAGCGCAAGGCCATCTACGGACTGCGCCGCCAGCTTCTCGACGGCTCCGACATGAAGGAGAAGATCTTCGAGATCGTCGACGGCATTCTCGCCACCTTCATCGATGCCCGCTGTTCCGAAGGCTCCGATCCTTATAAGTGGGATCTCACCGGCCTCGCGACCGACATCAATTCTCAGTTCGGCCTCCGCTTCACCCCCGCCGACGTCGCCTCCATGACCCGTGTGCAGATGGAGGAGTACATCCTCGAAAAGCTGCGCAAACGCTACGACGAGAAGGAAGAAGTGGTCGGCCCCGAGGTCATGCGTGAGACCGAACGCATGATCTGGCTTTCCGTGATCGATCAGCAGTGGAAAGACCATCTGTTGTCGATGGATCACCTCAAGGAAGGCATCGGCATGCGGGCCTATGGTCAAAAAGACCCGCTGATCGAGTACAAGAAAGAAGGCTTCCAGATCTTCCAGGAGATGATGGACCGCATCGAGGACGAAACCATCCGGTTCCTGTTCTTCTTGCAGGCCGTCAGGGGCGAGCGACCCGACGTCCCCATGCCGGACGATTCCTGGCCGGACGAGGACGACGAGGATTCCGACCTGGGGGGGGAGTCGGCGGCGCCGGCCGCCCCGTCCGCCGCGGACCAGAAGGAGGCCCAAGCCTCGTTCGTGGATCTCACGCGGAATATCCAGAAGAAGAAAGAACGCGAGATGGAGATGCTCCAGTTTACCGGGGGCGCCGCCGTGGCGACACCAGCGGCCCAGGTAATCAAGGGCGATAAAGTCGGCCGGAACGATCCCTGCCCCTGCGGCAGCGGCAAGAAATACAAAAAATGCCACGGGTCCTGATCCAACTCCTCACCAAGACCACTGCCGCCATTCTCTTGCTGGCCTCCGGGGCCTCTGCCCAGATCTGGCCGGAAACCTGGCACGGCTCTACCCGTGCCAAGCAACAAGCCGTCCAGATTGACGACCCCATGCTTTGGGTCGAGTACGGTGGCGACGCCTCCGAACAGGCCGCCTATAACGGGCCGGTCGGCAAGTTCCAGGCCACCGCTTGGCGGCTGAAGGACGCTACCTCCGCCCTCGCCTGGTATCAGGCCGTGCGCCCCACCAACTGCGCCGGTGTGCCTGGTGTGCCGCTCATCTGCACCACCTCCGGTTCGCAGTACATCGCCCACGACAACTACGTCCTGCGCTTCGACGGCTGGCGCCCGCTCGACCGGGAGCTCAACGAGCTGTTCTCCAAACTGCCGCGCATGCGCTCCGGTGGCGGCCTGCCCAACCTGCCCGGCTATCTGCCGGAAAAGAGCCGGATTCGCAACAGCGAACGCTACATCCTCGGCATCCACTCTCTCGAGAAGTTCGCTCCGGGCGTCCCGGCCTCCCTGGCGGGCTTTGAGGACGGCACGGAGGCCGAACTGGGCCGTTTCCAGGCCCCTGGGGGCGGGGAAGTCACCGTCCTGGTCTTCGACTACCATACGCCCCAGTTGGCGATGCTCAGGACCAAGGAATTCGAAAAGCAGGCGGGCTGGATCGTACAGCGCACCGGTCCCTACATCTCGGTCGTCCCCGGCGGAGCCGATCCCAAGGTGGCGTCGGCCATCCTGGGCCAATCCGTCTGGAATGCCGTCTTCACCTGGAACACGCCGGGCAAGATCCCCGAGATGCCCAACGTCGGCGGCATGCTCGTCGCCATCTTCGAGCTCACCGGGGTACTGTTAGTAATATGCCTGGGCGGGGGGATCCTCTTCGCTTGTCTGTGGGTATTCCTGCGCCACCGGCGCATGCGGATGAGCGGCGGCGACGACACCGTGACGGTCATACACTTCCACGACTGGCCTCAAAGCCAGTAAAAATTGCCGATTTCTTTGGGCCCGAGGGGCTCCGCGGCCGAATTCGCTGGCTGTTCCGGCCGGTCCAATAAACCTCGATCTGTCTCTACTTTACAGCCGAAACCGCAAGTTCTTCGCTCGGGTTCCCAGCTCGCCCCAGCCGGCGGACTTTCTCTTTGGATTCCGTGTAAGTATAATAGTGTCAGCAGCTTGCGGCGAATTTCCAGCGCTCCAGTTTTTCCCTTGACTTAACCTTCTTCAAAGTCTACCCTCAAAACACATACAGGTTTTACGGTCGCGAAACCGTTGAATCTGATTCTCCCATTGAACATCAGAGTAAGGGCCTATCCCTTGGGATGGGCCCTTTGCTTTTCCAGACCCCTCCAAGTGCCTCTCCGGCTTGATCTTGGCCTTTCGCACCGGGAGTGTATGTTAGTCTGATTAGTTCGGAGCTCAGCCTCCATTTATGTCCGACCAAAAACTAAAAGTAATCCCGCTGGGCGGCCTCGGCGAGTTCGGTATGAACTGCATGGCCATCCGCTACGGCGACGACATCATCGTCGTGGACGCGGGCATGATGTTCCCCGACGCCGAGCTTCTCGGTGTCGACATTGTCACTCCTGACTTCGCATACCTCGAAGAAAACAAGCAGTTTGTTAGAGCTCTTGTGCTCACGCACGGGCACGAGGACCACATTGGTGGAATCCCGTTTCTGCTCTCCCAGCTCAACATCCCCATCTACGGAACAGCCTTCACCCTGGCCTTGGTGGAGCGTCGGCTGGAAGAGCACGAGATGCTCGACGAAGCCGACCTGCACCGCGTCAAGCCCGGCCAGAAGATCGACTTGGGCCCCTTCCACGTGGAGTTCGTCCACGTCACCCACTCCATCGTCAGTTGCGTCGCCCTAGCCATTACCACGCCCCTGGGCGTGATCATCCACACCGGCGACTTCAAGGTGGACCCCACCCCCACCGACAACGTCCTCTTCGACCTGCACACCCTGGCGGAGTATGGCAAACGCGGCGTGCTCCTGCTGCTCTCCGACTCCACCAACGTCGACCGGCCCGGCTACACCCCCTCCGAGCGTGCGGTCCAGCCCCGCTTTGAAGAGATCTTCAATCGCGCCGAACGCCGTGTCGTCGTCTCCTGTTTCTCCAGCTCTATCCATCGTTTACAGCAGATTCTCGACCTCGCGGCCACCGTTGGCCGGAAGGTTGCCTTCATCGGCCGCAGCATGCTGTCGGCCACCGAGATCGCGCACAACCTGGGCCTGCTCACCATCCCCGACAACCTGCTGCTGCGCCCGCAGGACATCATGTCCGTGGCGCCACACAAGGTCGTCTGTGTTGTTAGCGGCACTCAGGGCGAGCCGATGTCCGCCATGAGCCGCGTGGCTGTCGACAACCACAAGAGCCTCACCCTGGAGCGCGGCGACGTCGTCGTCCATAGCGCCCGCATCATCCCCGGCAACGAGAAGGCCATCGGCCGCATGATGAACCACATCGCGCGCCGCGGCGCCGAGGTGGTGGCCGGCACCATGAATCCGCCAATCCACGTCTCTGGACATGGTTCCCAGGAAGAGCTCAAGTTATTGTTGAACTTGATCCGGCCCCGGTATTTTGTTCCCATTCATGGCGAATACTGGCAGATGTCCAAGCACGCAGCCCTCGCTTCGCACCTGCGCTCGTACGGGTTGGAAGACACCTTCATCCTCGAAACCGGCCAGACCCTGGAGATCGACCGTCACGGTGCGCGCAAGGGTGAGAAGGTCACCGTCGGCCGCATCTGCATCGACTCCGGCTCCATCGACGAGGTTGTTGAGGATATGGTCATCCGCGACCGCCGGCATCTTTCGGAAGACGGTTTCGTAATCCCCATCATCGCGATAGACAAACACACCGGGAAGTCGGAAGGCCTGCCGGAGATCGTATCCCGCGGTTTCGTCTCCATGGAGGAGCGCTCCGAGCTGATGGCTTCCGCGCGCCAGGTGGTTCTGCGGACCCTGGAGACCTCCTCGAACGAAGAGCGAACCGATTGGGGCGTAATGCAGGAGAAGATCCGCGCCGACCTGAAGCGGTTCCTCAACAAGCAGACGCAACGCCGTCCCTTAATCATGCCCGTCATCCTCGAGGTCTGACCGAGTGAGCATCCTGATCGACGACGCATCCGGTTTCCAGGGGGAAGCCGACCGAGTAGTGACCCCGGCCACCTTCGAAGAGGCGGCCGGGTTTTTGCGCGAGGCCTCCGAAGCCGGCATCCCGGTCACCGTTTCCGGGGCCGGCACCGGCATCACCGGCGGCCGCTGCCCGCAGGGCGGTTGGGAGTTGTCGCTGGATGCGTTCCGCAAGGTGGAGGCCGGCTCCGGGGCGGCCATCGCCGGAGCAGGCGCCCTGCTGAAGGACTTGCAGTCCGCCGCAGTCGCCAAGGGGCAGTTCTATGCGCCCGATCCCACGGAGTGGACCGCGTCTGTCGGCGGAACCATCGCCACCAACGCCTCCGGTTCGCGCAGCTTCCGCTATGGCTCCACGCGGCGTCATCTGCGGGCGCTGACCGTTGCTTTCATGGACGGCAGTGTCCGGACCTTCCGGCGCGGCGACAAGGTGGACTTCCCCTACACGCCGCTTCCGGCCCCGAAGACCACCAAGAACACAGCCGGGTACTTCCTGCCGCCCGAGGCGGAATGGATCGACCTGATTTGCGGCAGCGAGGGGACGCTGGGCGTCGTGCTGGAGGCGGAAGTGACGCTGCTGGCGCAGCCCAAGGAGATCCTGTCCGGCGTCGTCTTCTTCGAGGAGGATGCGGCCACCCTGGCGGCCGTCGATGAGTGGCGCGGCACGCCGCAACTCCGGATGCTGGAGTACATGGACGAGCCTTCGCTCACGTTCCTACGCACGTCGTATGGCGGCGAGATCCCCCGGCAGGCCAAGGCATGTCTCATGATCGAGCAGGAACTCGATGGACTTTCGGGCGATCCCGTGGATGAGTGGGTCGAACGAATGGAGAAGGCGGGCGCGCTGGAAGATTCATGGTTTGGCGAGACGGCGAAGGACCGCGAGCGCTTCCGGGTCTACCGCCACACCCTGCCGGAGTTGGTGAACGCCAAAGTCCGAATGAACGGCTTCCAGAAGCTCAGTTCCGATTTCGCCGTCCCACTGGACCAAAACGCCGACATGCTGCGCTACTACCAGGAGACTCTGAATCGAGACTTTCCTGGCAAGTACACGATCTATGGTCACATCGGCGACGCCCATGTTCATGTGAACATCCTGTCGGAGTCCCAGGCCGACTTTGAGAACGGCAAGGCGTGGATGACCGCCGCCGCTGCCCATTCCGTGTCGCTGGGCGGTACCGTGAGCGCCGAGCACGGTCTCGGGAAGCGGAAACTGCACCTTTTGCCCCTGATGTTCACCCCGGAACAGATCGAGAACATGAAAGCGGTGAAGCGCCGGCTCGATCCGCAGTGGCTCCTGGGGCGCGGTAACCTCTTTTCCGCCTGCTGAGATTCCCAACACTATCGGTGTGTCACCCGTAGTGGATTCCTGCATCATTCTCCTAGACAAATGAAGACAAACGGGTTTCAATATACCCGTAGACTGAATTCGCGGATGCGCTGACGTCCGAGGAAGATCCTTGCGCGGCGTCTCTGCCGACGAAGGGGAGAACCATGGATCAGAACCGACTGAGCATTACGGATCAACGAACTGGTACGCAGTATGAAGTCCCGATCGTCGATGGGACGATCCGGGCGACCGATCTGAGGAAGATCAAAGCCACGCCCGACGACTTCGGGCTGATGACCTACGACCCTGCCTTTTTGAACACGTCATCCTGCCGAAGCGCCATTACCTATATTGACGGCGACCGAGGCATCCTCCGCTATCGCGGATACCCGATTGAGGAACTTGCGGAAAGCTGCAGCTTTCTGGAGGTCGCCTGGCTCCTGCTGAACGGCGAACTGCCCAACACGGAGGAGCTTGCCGACTGGACGGCTCTCATCAAGCGGCACACGATGCTGCACGAGACGACGAAAAAGTTCCTGGAGGGGTATCGATATGACGCCCACCCCATGGGCATGCTCATCTCCACCCTGGCGGCGCTCTCGACGGTCTATCCGGAAGCCAAGAACGTCTTTGACGCCGACAACCGCAAACTGCAGATCGCCCGACTGATTGCCAAGATGCCGACGATCTGCGCCTACTGTTACCGCCACCATTTCGGGCTGCCGTATGTCTACCCGGACAACGATCTGAACTTCACTGAAAACTTCATGAACATGATGTGGAAGATGTTCGAGCCCAAGTATCTGGCCAATCCCATCCTGAGCCGGGCGCTCGATATCCTCTTCATTCTGCACGCCGATCACGAACAGAACTGCTCCACCAACACGATGCGGGGTGTGGGCAGCGCGCAAGGCGACCCTTACGTTGGTTGCTCGGCCGCGGCTGCGGCACTCTATGGCCCGCTGCACGGCGGCGCCAATGAAGAAGTCCTCAAGATGCTGGATCAGATCGGGTCGAAGGACCGTGTGGCCGGCTTCATCCATCAGGTGAAAGAGGGTGGCGGCAAGCTGATGGGCTTCGGTCACCGCGTCTACAAGAACTACGATCCCCGGGCCCGCATCATCAAATGGGCGGCCGACCAGGTGTTCACCGTCACCGGCTACAACAAGAAGATCGAGATTGCCTTGGAACTCGAACGGATTGCGCTGGAAGACGACTACTTCGTGACGCGCAAACTGTACCCGAACGTGGACTTCTACTCCGGCATCATCTACGAAGCCATGGGCTTCCGGCCAGACCTGTTCACGGTGCTGTTCGCCATCCCGCGCGTGGTGGGCTGGCTGGCACAGTGGCAGGAGATGCTTCTCGATCCGGAGCAGAAGATCGCCCGGCCGCGGCAGATCTATACGGGCCATGGCGAACGGCACATCGTACCGATGTCCGAACGTCATGTCACCGGTGTGGGCGCCGACTAGGACGGCTGGCGGCCCCCCCTTGTGTCTTGACGCCATCTTGGGTACTCTTATGTGAAGATTTCGCCAGGAGGGCGTTTAACATGAAGAAACTGGGTTTGATTCTTGCAGTCACCTCGATGTGCGCATTCGCCGGCGAGTTGACCGGCTACATTTCCGAGACGAAATGCGGAGCAAAGCACGCCGATGCTTCCGCCGGTAGTGTTGCGTGCGTGAAGAGCTGCATCAGCCGTGGCGCCAAGCCCGTGCTGGTGAGCGACGGCAAAGTAGTTGCGATCGCCAACGCCGACAAGGTGCCGGCTGAACTGTACGGCCAAAAGGTGACGGTGTCGGGCGATGTGAAAGACGACGCCCTCACGATTGAAAGCATCGCGGCCGCGAAATAGTCTGATCCGACAGAAGTTTACAAAGAACGGGGAGTGCCTCAATGGAGGTGCTTCCCGTTTTTTATTGTCCGGTTCACACCTGGCGGAACGGCGGCGTCTTACCCACAGAATCCAAGTTCTGGAGGGCATTTCGATGCTGAAGACAATGACACTGTTCCGCACGGCCCTGGCCGTGCTCGCATTGACCGTTCAAGTGCAGGCCGGCGGCTTCTGGCTGATCTCGGGTAATCCCGAAGCGAGCCCCGATGCGAAGAGCAAGCAGGCAGTGGTTACCGTCAAGGCGGTGGGCTGCCACCAACCGGAGACCGCGACCGTAACCGGAACGGCCATTGGCGTCGTGAATGGCCAGCGCCGGGTTGTGACGCTGAAGTTGGAACCAACGTCCACGCCAGGCATGTACATGGTCACTCGCCAGTGGCCTGCCGAGGGCAAGTGGGTGCTGTCGTTCGAAGGCAAGTATGGCGAGGCCAAGACCAGCCTGATGTTGACGGCTGGCCCCAGCGGCGTGGACCGGGCCCATCAGAAGCAGGCGATCGGCGCGCCTGACAAGGACCAGATCGAAGCCCTGCTGGCGAACTGAGCTACTGCAGCTTGCCTCGGCCTTCCACGACCCAGGTCTCGACGACTTCGTCGCCGCGAACGCCGTAGACCTGTTCGTGGAGATTCATGGCCACGCAGATGTGATTGGGGAGCACGTGCACACGATCGCCTACCGACAGGTGCGCGCTGTCGCCGGCCAGTTCGACAAAGCCGTGCTCCTCGTTCATTTTGTGGAAGCGGGCTCCGGGGGCCTCGAGGATTTCGCCGAAGGTCACGTCGCTGGCTCCGGAGAGCCGGTCGGAGGAAAACGTCTTCGAGCCGCCGTCGATGATGAAGCGCCAGGGCGCCACGGAGACCACGGTGGTGAGGATGGTGGCGGCGCATTCGTCGCGCGAGCACGCTCCGGAGAGGATCGTATTGCGGTCGTTGAAGATGTAGGTGCCGGGCCGGATCTCGTTCATCTCGGGGATGGTGTGCGACACCCAGAGCAGGGGCGTGGAGCCGCCGCTGACGACTTCGGGTGCGAGTCCGTTCGCCTTGAGCAGGGCTACGGTGCTGGTGAGTGCCTGGCCGAGTGTGGCGAGATCCTGCTTCGCCTTCTCGCTGAAATCCTTGATATGGCCGGGGTAGAAGGCAATACCGCGCCACCGCAGGCCGGGCAGGGTACTGACGGCTCTTGCCAGTGCCAGCGTGTCTGCTCCCGGTTGGACGCCTACGCGGTGCAGACCGACGTCCATCTCCGTCAGAACTCCGATCTCGACGCCAGCGGCCCACGCGGCGCGGCTGAGCGGCTTGGCCGCTTCCATGGAATCGAGCGAGACGGTGACGTTCGCCTTACGGGCAATCTCGGTGAGCCGGGCGAGCTTCTTCTCGCCGACGACGGGGTAAGCGACCAGGATGTCGGGGGTGCCGGATTTGAGCATCACCTCGGCCTCGGTCGACTTGGCCACGCTGAGGCCCACGGCGCCGAGCTCGACCTGACGGCGGCCGAGCGCGGGGATCTTATGGGTTTTCGTGTGCGGGCGCAGGCGCAGATTGTGGCTGCGGGCATAGTCGGCGACCTTGGTGAGGTTGCGGTCCATGCGGTCCAGATCGATGATGATGGCGGGCGTATCGAGGTCGGAGATTCTCATTGTGGCCGTGAGGCCATTTTACTTCTTCTTGACGGGAACAAACCGTACACTAACGCGCGGCGGCGCCTTGCGGTAGACGAGCTCGAGATCCTTGGGGCGGAGCTTCCCTTCCATCTGGAAGTAGAGAAGGCCCTTCACCGGCTTCTTGATCTCGCCGTCGGGCAGGACGCGGGCTTTGAGGGTTTCCAGCAACGGGTTCTTCTTCACATCGCGGTCTTCGATGCTGGCGACGGCGCCGGAGGTGTCGGCCGTTGCGGTGCCGGCATTGGGTGTCTCATTCGGCATGGGCAGGCTTTGCCCCATCGGGCCGCCACTGCCCGGGATGCCGGGGACGCCGTAGGGCACGCGCCGCTGCTGTGACATGCCGGTGCCTTGGGTGCCGCCCTGCGATTTGACGACCATGACGGCCGAGCCGGCGATTTGGGTTGGTTCGAGCGGCCGGGACTTCTGGCCATCGCGGTCGCTGCGCAGAAGGAAGTCGTCGAGGTTGAGATTGATGTCCTCACCCTCGGACGGGGTGAACGTGACTTCCACGACGACGATGGACTCGCCGGGGTCGATGCCGAGCAACTTCTTCGCCTGATCGCGGTCGTAGTAAGCAGTGGCCTGGATGGAGACCTTCTGATCAGAGCCCGAGCCGCTGACCGGTTCACCGGGCTTGGGCTTGTCCGCACACAGCAGGAAAGCGGCGGCGAAGAGGGTAAACAGCAGGCGCGTAAGTGTTCGTGTCACGACAGGCATCCTCTCTCCCCACTCTATAGCGTACGTGCGGGAAAAGCGCGGGGTTGCGGTGGAGCAGCGAATTTGTTGGTTGACAGACAGTGAGGCAGGGGCTAAAGCTGGTATCGGTATTGGGCGCGATAGTAGAGCGGCGCCAGTTGTCGACGGCGGTTTGCCTCGGATCCGTTGGTAGCGCCCGTCGGGCGGATGCAGGCTTGCATGTGTCCGGCGGCCGATCCGCCGCATGGACTAAATCCTGAAGGGGACTATGCCCCGCACCTGGCTCGTTTCGTGCGGCCTCGGTCTGACGATCGCACTGCTGGCATCGTCCTTTGCCTGCCGCCTCAGCCTAAGTCCCGATCCTGCGGCAGCCGCCAGAAAAACCCGCGAATTGGAAGCCCGTGTCGCGGCCAATGGGGAAGACCAGGACGCAAGGGCCCAGTTGCTCGAACGGTACTTTGCGATTGGATCGAAGGACGCTTATCTGGCCCAGTTGAGTTGGTTCATAGAACACGATCCGAAGTCCCCGGTTCATCAGAAGTACCCTGGCTGGTTGCCGGGCTCAAACAACATCCACCTGGACAGTTCCGAGTTGCTGAGACTGGCGGGGCTTTGGCGTGATCAGGTTGCCAAGCGCCCGGACAGCGTTCCGATCCTCCTGGGTGCGGCGGCGCAGGCCTATCCAATAGCTCCGCGAGAGGCGGCCGGCTATCTCGTACGAGCCAGACAATTGGCGCCCAAGAACACGGATGTCGCGGATCGTCTGGAGGATGTTTACTTCCAGGCTTTGGAGGCTCGACTCGAGGAGAATTCGCCGGCAGCGTGGAGGACTTTGGGCGATTCCGTCGTAGCGGATCTGGAGGGTTCCACGGACGCCCGGCTTCTGGGTAAATTGGGGCGGCGGATGGCTGGGCGGATGGCGTCCCTTCCGGAGCCAACGACCGATCCGGCGCTAAGGGAACTGTACAAAGCTCCCCTGCAGTATCGCCGGTTGAGTGCCCAATTTCTCAGCCGGGCGAGACAGCTCGATCCGACCAATGAAGAATGGAAAGGCGACGGGTCCCTGATGCAGCGTCAGACGCAGTTGGAAACCATCCAGGTGACCCCGGTGCTGGTGACAGCCACCGCCGCTGCCACCATTCCACGGAAAGCCATTGATGCCGAGGTTTCGGGGACGATGGTCGTTGCCGTCCGGGTGGATGCGAGCGGCAGGGTGGAGTCTGTCCAGGCGATTCAGGGTCCGGTACTGCTTCGTGGTGAGGCGGAAGATGCGGTGCGGCATTGGACCTTCTTTCCCCGGCGCATCGGCGACAAAGCCGTGCCAGGTGAGATCCAGGTCAAGTTGGACCTTCTGGCGCGGCCGGTGGACGGCGGCGATGCGCCGGTCGTGGCCAGCGAAGTGCCGGCCCAGCCTCAATACGCCGCACTTCCCTCCAACAAGCCGGCTACTGTTGGGTTGGAACCGATGGTTGCCAATGCGAGGCTAATCTCGCGTCCGGAGCCCGTGTATCCACCCAAAGCGAAGGCCGCCCGCATCCAGGGAGTGGTTCTGTTGTGGGTCACGATCGATGTGAACGGAAAGGTCACAAGCCGTACGGTGACGTCCGGCCATCCGATGCTCAATCCGGCCGCAATCGAAGCCGTTGAACATTCCCGATACAGGCCCACGCTCCTCGACGGCAGACCAGTTGAGGTTGCCACGCAGGTGGAGATTGGCTTTTGGTTGGACCGCTAAGCGGGCTCTGGGGCGCCGGCCCGGCACGCGTGCGGATGACCCTCGCAGATTGTTGTTGACACGCTCGTCGATTAAAGTTACAAATTGTAGCGGTACGATGCGTAACAGTAAAACAACGCGAAAAAATCTTAGCGGCCTGGAGCAGCTTGTCATGGATTTCCTTTGGGCTCGCGGGCCGGCCAGCGCCGAGCAGGTGCGCGAGGCGCTCAACGACACCCATCCGATGAAAGACGCCACGGCTCGCACGATTCTGCGGCGGCTGGAGGAGAAGGGGTACGCGACTCACCGGGAAGAGGGGCGCACCTATATCTACTCCGGCGCGGAACAGCCGCAGAACGTGGCCATGGGGGCGATCCGGCAGATTATTGACCGGTTCTGGGGCGGCTCCGCGGAGGCTCTGGTGGCCGGCATGGTGGAGCAGGAAGTGATCGACCCGGCGGAGTTACGGGCACTGGCGGCGAAGCTGGAGCGGGGTTCTCAGAAAAAGGAGAAGTAGGAATGGACTTCACTGGGTGGATGAGCGTAGTGTTCCTTACCGGGTTGGTGGCCACGTCATTTCGTGTGTTGCTGGTAGCTGGGGTGGCGGTTGCACTCGCGTGGGTGTTGCGACGGCGCGGAGCGGAGGTCCGGCACGCCATCTGGCTGTTGGTGCTGGCGGGGATGCTGCTGATGCCCGTCCTGATCGCGGCGCTCCCGCCGCTCCGAATTCTGCCGACGGCTTGGCTGGGCCTCCCGTCGAAGATCGAGACCCCGATGCCTCCGGCGACGGGGCTTCCCATTGTGATCAACGTGGGCTCGACGATGACAGTTCCCACGTACCGTGGTGGCGGGCCGAGCATCCCTGCTTGGCCCAAGGTCCTGGTCTCGGTGTACTGCTTGATCGCCGCCATCGCTGCCCTGCGTGTCGCGAACGCGGTGCGCCGTGCCCGGTGGTTGGTGGACCGCGCGCAGACGCTGCATGACGAGGGGCTGAGAGAAACCATGCGCCTGTTGTGCGTTGCGCAGGGGCTTGGGTACCCATTGCCTCGCCTGGCGCAGTCCACCGACGCCGCGGTGCCGTTTACGGCCGGCTGGCAGGATCCTGTGATCGTGCTGCCCGCGAGTTGGCGCGCTTGGGATGAGTACAAGTTGCGCGCAGTGCTGGCGCACGAGATGGCGCATGTCCGGCGGGGCGACTGGTTGATCGCGCTGCTGGCGGCACTCAACAGTGGGCTGTTCTGGTTTCACCCGCTGGCCTGGTGGCTGGAGCGGAAGCTGGCGGGCCTGGCGGAAGAGGCATGCGATGCGGCGGCGATCGCGGACTCGGGCGACGCGCGGCGTTACGCGAGTGTCGTGCTGGACTTCGCATCGGTGATGGCTTCGGCCGGCTCACGACTGAGTTGGGAGGCCACGGCGATGGCGCGGTCGAGCAAGGTGGGTGGACGCATTGAACGAATCCTGGAGGGCAAGATGACGTGGACCAAATCCATTTCGCGCGGCCGCTGGCTGGCGCTCTTGGTTGTTGCTTTGCCTCTGGTGTACGGCGCCGCCGCGCTCCAGGTGCAGAATCCAACCGGCGGACTCTCGGTGTCCGTTAGCAGTCAGGCAACCCCCGACGGGGTGGGTATGCCCATGCCGGGCGCCGTTCTTACCGATGCCCAGGCCCAGGCGTTGGAGGCGCGCGTCGCTGCCAATAGTGACGATCTCGAGGCGAGGGGGCAGCTATTGGGGTATTACTTCGCAAACAGGAAGACCGGCGCCTTTGTGAAGGAACTGTCCTGGCTGGTGGAGCATCATCCGGAGTCGCCCATCCACGAGCAGTTTCCGAGCAACTTCGCTCTGTCGCCCGCTACCATTCCGGACGGGGAGACGAGGAAGACGGTCGTCGCGCTGTGGGCGAGGAAGGCGGCGGAGAATCCTGCCAACGCGAATGTGCTGATGCACGCTGCCAGCGTCGTGTCCTCGTCCGACCCTGCCGCTGCCTTCGCGTACCTGAAACAGGCCAGCCTGGCGGAGCCCGGCGATGCTCGGGTGATGGGGCGCCTGATTGGCATGTACGCCATCGCTACGGCGCGCAAGGTCAACAATAGGACTACTGGCCCTTGGGATGCGTTTGGCGATGCCGTCTCGCGTGAACTGGATGCCAGTACCGACGCGCAACTGCTGGCGCGTCTGGGTCAACAGCTGGCTTCTCAAAGACTCCCACCGACTAAGGGCATGTCCGACTCGATGGCGAAATCGATAACTGATCGCTGGCTGAAGATGCATGAAGCGGGACTGAAATACCTCGATCGTGCAATGCAACTGGACCCGGGCAACGAGGAATGGAAGAACATTCGGGAAGCGCTCAGCAAACCCCAGCCGATGGAACTCGCGCAGGTTGCGCCGCTCACTGTGTTGGCGAACCGTGGGCCGGAGTATCCACCGCTGGCCCTCCAGGCGCGTATTCAAGGTCCCGTAACGGTGGATGTCCACGTCAACGCAGAAGGGCTTGTGGAATCCGCGAAGGCAGTGGACGGACATCCTTTGCTGCGTATCGCAGCGGAAGACTGTGTGCGAAACTGGCGGTACTCGCCGCAGCGTGCGAACGGGAAGGCCGTCGAGGCCGACACTCAGGCGGTGGTGAACTTCCACCTGCCGGCGGTGGGCGGAGTGGAGCCGGCGCGGCCAGCAGGAACCGCCGTGCCCACGCGCATCTCGGTGGGTGGGAATATTCAGAAGCAGGTGCTGCTTTCCAGTGCGGAGCCCGAATACCCGCCGCTCGCCAAGCAGGCGCGGATTCAGGGGATGGTGCGATTCGAAGTCGTGCTCGGCCGCGACGGGAAGGTGTCGAACCTCAAGCTGGTCTCCGGCCATCCGTTGCTGGTGCAGTCCGCCGTGCAAGCGGTTCGTCAGTACACCTACCGGCCGACGCTGTTGAACGGCGAGCCCGTCGAGGTGGCAACTACGGTGGATGTTCCTTTCACATTGAGCCAGTGATCGCCTGGGCCGCCGCGTAGGCCGAGGCCCACGCCCACTGGAAATTGTAGCCGCCCAACCAGCCCGTCACGTCCACTACCTCTCCTATGAAGAAGAGGCCGGGGACCTGGCGGGCTTCCATCGTTTGGGACGACAACTCCGCCGTACTGACGCCGCCGCCCGTGACTTCCGCCTTGTCGAAGCCTTCTGTTCCGGCGGGTACCAGGCTCCAGTGATGCAGGCGGGTGTCGATCTTCTTCACACTCGGGACAGGCTGGGTGAAACCCTCTACTTCGAGCCAGCGTTCGGCCAGGCGCTGCGGGAGTTTCAAGGACAACTGCTTGCGGGCCTCGTGCGGCGCCGTGGTGGAGAAGTCCGTGCCGGGGAGGAGGTCGAGGTTCAGCGGCGAGCCGGGCTTCCAGTAGGAGGAGATCTGCAGGATGGCGGGGCCGGAGAGGCCGCGGTGCGTGTACAACATCCTCTCGCAGAAATGTTGTTTGCCGTGCGTCGCGACGACTCCGGTGGAGACTCCGGAAAGCTCGCCCCAGCGGGCCTGGTCCGCTTTGTCGAAGGTGAGCGGGACCAGGGCAGGGTACGGCTTCTCGATGGTCAGCCCGAACTGGCGAGCGAGGTCGTAGCCGAAACCGCTGGCTCCGGTCTTGGGGATGGAGAGACCTCCGGTGGCCACGACCAGCGTTGTCGCCTCCATGGTGCCTCGTGAGGTTTCGACGCGGAATCGGGTGTCGCGCGTGACGGCGGTGATCTTCGTCGAGGCATGCAACTCGACCTTGCCGGCGGAGCACTCCGTGAGGAGCAGGGTGAGGAGGTCCTGCGCGGAGCGGTCGCAGAAGAGTTGGCCCAGGGTCTTCTCGTGATAGGGGATGCGGTGCGCCCGCATCAGGTCGAGAAAGTGCTGGGGCGTGAAGCGCGCCAGCGCCGATTTCGCGAAGTGCGGGTTGGCCGAGAGGAAGTTGCGGGGCTCCACGCGCAGGTTGGTGAAGTTGGCGCGGCCTCCACCGGAGATGAGGATCTTACGGCCCGGCCGGTCAGAGTGTTCGATCAGGGCTACGCGGCGGCCCAGGCGTCCGGCTTGCGCGGCACAGAAGAGACCGGCGGCTCCACCGCCGAGGACAATGGCATCGTACGTCAAACCTCGATGATACGATGGGCGCGTTATGAGACTGCTTAGTCTGATTTTCCTGGCGCCGCTGCTGGCGCATGGCGCTACGGCCGGACGGGTGACGGTTTCGTTGAATGGCGACTGGCACGTCGGCGAGAGCGTGGCCGCGGAGCCGATACCAGGCGAGTTCGGGCATGTGGCTCCGGTGCCCGGCCTGACGAATCTGGCGCAGCCGGCGTTTCCCGATGTCGACCGCTTCGACAGCAGGGAGTTCATCCAGACGTCGATTCGCGAGAAGAAACTGCCGGAGAGTGCGCGGGTGGAGACGGCCGGGGTTTCGCGGCAGACACGCAACTACTTCTGGTACCGCCGCACGTTCACGGTGCCGGGGCGCAAACCGGTGGCGATGCTGCGCGTGGCCAAGGCTCAATTCGGGACGGCGGTCTGGCTGAACGGCAAGAAGGTGGGCGAGCACCTGGGCTGCTTCACGGCGGGGTACTTCGACGTCACCTCGTTTGTGAACTGGAGCGGTGAGAACGACCTGGTGATCCGCATTGGAGCGCATCCGGCGGCGTTGCCGGTGTGGGCTCCGGCGGGTACAGACTTCGAGAAGTACAAGTGGACTCCGGGTATCTACGACAACGTGTCGCTGATTCTCACGGGGGTGCCGTATGTGGAGAGCGTGCAGGTGGGTCCGCGGCTGAGCGATTCGTCGGCCGTGGTCGAGACGGTTCTGGTAAACCTGGGGTCGACCGCGGCGCGGACGTCGCTGGTGCAGCAGGTGAAACCGTGGGCGGCTCGCACGCTGGCCGTTTCGCTGCAACCCGGCGAACGCAAGACCGTGTGGCAGACGCTGCCTCTGCCGGGGGCGAAGCTGTGGACTCCGGAGGAGCCGAACCTGCACTGGCTGGATACCGCGAGTTGTGTCTGTCAAGTTCTGCAAAAGCACTGAGCTTCATGGAGCCTTCTGGTTGAGCGGGGGTGGAGGTGTGGAGGCGGGGGCAGCGAGTCCCCGCCTCCACTCAACCCTGTAGTCACCCCCGGCCGCCTTCAGGCGGCGGGCTGTATATCGCGCAGTAGCTGCTTCTTGTGCTCTTTCAGCTCCTCCATGTTCAGATAGCGCGTCGCTTCCACCCAGTCCTCGTGGATCTCCACCGCCAGCGCTCGCACCAGCCGCAGGCAGCTCGCCGCGTTCGGGAAGATCCTCACCACCAGGGTCCGGCGTTTGAGCTCCTCGTTCAGTCGCTCCAGCATGTTCGTCGACTTCAGATGCTTGTGGTGCGCCTGCGGCAGACGGTAAAACGTCAGCGTCTCCTCGATCTGCTCCTCCACCCACTGGCACAATCTGGCGTAGCGCGATTCCCACTTCTTCAGCCATGCCGCCAGATCCTGCCGCGCCTCGGCCAGGTTGCGGCGGTCGTAGATCCAGCGCAACTCGGTCAGACAATCGTCGTCGGCCTTGCGCGGCAGATGGTCCAGCGCATTGCGCAGGAAGTGCACGTAGCACCGTTGCCAGGCGGCCTCCGGCACGACCTCGGCAATCGCACGCTTCAGGCCCGCGTGATCGTCGCTGACAACCAGTTCCACTCCGCGCAGCCCCCGCTGCCGCAGCTTCACCAGAAACTCGCGCCAGCTCGACGCGCTCTCCCGGTTGGCCAGTTCCACGGCCAGGATGCAGCGCCGCCCGTCCCAGTTCACCCCGATCGCCACCTGCACCGCCCGGCTCCGGATCACGCCGTCCTCGCGCACCTTTTCGTAGCGCGCGTCCAGGATCAGAAACGGATAGTCCTCCTCCAGCGGCCGCGTCGCGAACTTCTCCAGTTCCTCGTCCATCGTCTGGTTGATCCGGCTGATCGTCGAGGCCGAAAACTCATGCCCACATAGTTCCTCGGTGATCGCCTTCACCTTGCGCGTCGACACGCCCTGCACGTACATCTCGGCCAGCGCCCCGACCAGCGCCTTTTCGCTGCGCTGATAGCGCTCAAAGACCTCGGTCCGGAAGCGCCCTTGCCGGTCCTGCGGCACGCGCAGCTCAATGCGGCCGACCCGCGTCACCAGCCCACGGACATAGGAGCCGCTGCGATAGCCGGTGCGCATCGGGGTGCGCTCCGACCGCGCCGCACAGAGCGTTTCCTCCATCTCGGCATCCAGTACCTGCTGCACGACGCTCTGCACCAGCGCCTTCATGAAATCGGAGTCTTCCGCCATCACCGCTTTCCAGTCCACCCGGTTCGCGGTATCCTTCTTTCGGGTCATTGGTCCTTTCCTTCCTTCCGCTGCGATACGGATCAGAAAGGCTTACCATGGCCCTCTTTGCTTTTGCAGAACTCTTAGAACATAACCATACCGCGGTGGGAGACGACACGCTGCGGACACGTTTTGGGATGCGTGAGTTCCGCTTCGACACGGCGACGAAGCGGGCCTATCTGAATGGGAAGCTGTACTTCCTGCGCGGATCGAACATCACGCTGCACCGGTTCTTCGAGGATCCGCTGTGCAAGCGGCATCCGTGGGAAGAGGCATGGGTCCGCAAGCTGCTGGTGGATGGGCCGAAACAGATGCACTGGAATGCGTTCCGGTTCTGCATTGGGCCGGCTCCGGAGATGTGGTTCGATATCGCCGACGAAGCCGGGCTGCTCATCCAGAACGAGTTCTTCATCTGGAATGGCCGGGAGTACTTCCCGCCCTACCGGTCAGAGGAACTGATCACGCAGTACAAGGAGTGGATGCGGGACCACTGGAATCATCCCAGCCAGGCGATCTGGGATGCGTCGAACGAGACGGATTCGGCGATGCTGCGGGAGCAGGTGATTCCCGAAGTGCGGAAGCTCGACCTGTCGAACCGGCCTTGGGACAACGGGTACGCGGTGCCGATGGGGTTCGATGACGCGGTGGAGGATCATCCGTATCTGTTCAGCGCGCTGATGCGGCCCGAGGGCAATTTCTCGATGACGCAACTCGAGAAGATGACGGGTGCGAAGACCACGAATGCCGGGCATCCTTCGGCGCACGCGGTGATCGCGAACGAGTACGGGTGGCTGTGGATGAACCGGGATGGGACGCCCACGCTGCTGACGGAGAAGGTCTACGAGCGGCTGCTGGGGAAAGACGCAACACCACAGCAGCGATTTGAATTGTACGCATACTATCTCGGCGGGCTGACCGAATTCTGGCGAGCGCACCGGAACTTCGCGGGTGTCCTGCATTTCACGTGGTTGACGTGCAGCTATCCGGGGGTGAAGACGTCGGACCATTGGCGTGACGTCGAAAAGCTGGAACTGGAGCCGAACTTCGCGGATTGGGTGAAGGAGTCGTTCCGGCCTCTGGGCGTGTACATCAACTTCTGGCAGCCCACTCTGAAGGTTGGAGAGACGCGGAACTACGCCGTGATGATGGTGAATGACGAGGGTGCGGACCTGCGGGGACACCTGAAGTTGGAGTTCGTGGACGGGCCCTCGAAGGAGATCGCGTTCGAGTTGCCGGCCCATGGAGCGTACACGTGGCAACTGCCGCTCCCGTCACCGGCGGCCGCAGGGCATACAATGCTGAGAGCGACGGCTCGAGTCGAGGGCCGGACGGCGACGATCTCGCGGAGGAAGGTGCAGGTTCTACCATGAAGAGTTTTCAGCGGCGTGGATTCTTTCAGGGCGCGCTGGCGGCGCTGGGCATCGGTGCGGTGCCGGTGGCCGCGCAGGCACAGCCGCAGCCAAAGCCCGGGCGGACAGATTTTCTGCCGGAGTATTGCCGGGCGCAGAACTACCGGTCGTTGAAGCAGTCGAGCCACGACACGACCGGGGGCAACTCCGACCGCTGGCCCATCACGCCGGGACAGACGTTGGAGATCTTCAATCAGAAGGGGCCGGGCGTGGTGTCGCACATCTGGTTCACCATCGCGGCGCAGGGACCTCTGCATTTGAAGGAGCTGGTTCTGCGGGCCTACTGGGACGGCAGCGACAAGCCGAGCATCGAGACGCCCATCGGCGACTTCTTCGGGCTGAACCTGGGTGACTATGTGCTCTATGAGAGTGAGTACCTGGCGTGTTCACCGGGCAAGTCGCTGAACTGCTATTTCGCGATGCCGTACCGCACATCGGCGCGCATGACAGTGACGAACGAAGGGACGCGCGACGTGGGTTCGTTCTATTCGAACATCGATTTCCAGTCGGTGGACGCGCTGCCAGCCGATGCCCTCTACTTCCATGCGTCGTACCGGCAGGCCACGCCCAACGTGGCGCAGCAGTTGCCCAATAGCAAGAATCCCGATGGCAAGACGAACTTCGTCTACTGCGAAACGCGCGGTCGAGGGCATCTGATGGGCGTGACGCTGGGTGTCGTTCAGAATAAGGAGGCATGGATGGGCGAAGGCGACGACATGATCTTCGTCGACGATGAGAGCAAGCCGTTGATCATCGGCACGGGTTCGGAAGACTACTTCCTGGGGAGCTGGAACTTCGGCGGGCGTGAGAACGCGAAGGCATTCGCCTACCACCAGTACGGTGCGCCGCTGATTCAGAGTCCAGAGCGTGTGGGTGGCCGCTATTGTCTCTATCGCTTCCATGGCGATAATCCGGTGACGTTTACCAAATATCTGAAGCACACGATGGAACATGGCCATGCCAACGATCGCGGCGACTGTTTCTACAGTTGCTGCTACTGGTATCAGGACAAGCCCACGACCGAACTCCCGGCCATGCCGGCGATGAAGGACCGTCTGCCGAAAGTGGTGTCCGCATGAAAAAACCAATTCTTCTCACTCTTGTTTCCTGTGCCGGAGCCGCGCTGTTGTGGGGCGCCGTGCCGGGGTTCGTCTACTGGAGCAGTGCCGAACTCCACGGCTATATGCCGAAGATTGCCGCGAAGATGACGAAGGAGACCGTGTTGGGGCAGGACCTGGGCAAGTGGGGCAACCACTTGTCATCCATTACGCGGCGTAACGCGAATGGAGAGGCCGAGGTCCACGAGAAGGTGGCGGATATCTTCATCTGCGAGGGTGGCGAAGCGTCGTTGCTGGTGGGCGGAACGCTGGCGAACCGGAGGACGGCGGGTCCGGGCGAGTATCGCGGCAGCGCGGTGACGGGTGGCCGGAAGGTGACGATGAAGCCAGGGGACATGGTGGAGATTCCGGCGAACATGCCGCACCAGTTGCTGGTGCCCAAGGAATTCCTCTATTTCGTGATCAAGGTGCAGCAGACCGGGCCCCAACCGGAGTCGAACTTCCGTTACTGGTCCAGCACCGAGTTCCAGGGATGGAAGGCGAAGCTGCAGGCCAAACTGGCGGGCAAGAACGTCGCGAACCAGGAGATCGCGAACTGGGGCAATCACTCGCAGTTGATGGTCTATCGGACCGGTGACGGTGAAGTGGAGATCCACGAGAAGCAGGTGGATTACTTCTTCGTGGAGCAGGGCGAGGCAACGCTCACCGTGGGCGGCAAGGCTTCGGGTTCCCGAGTGACCGGACCCGGGGAGCAGCGCGGCGGAACGATTACGGGTGGTGAGAAGATCGCGTTGAAGGCCGGCGACATCGCACATATCCCGGCAGCCGTGCCGCATCAGGTGGTGGGCACGAAGGACTTCCTGTACGGCGTCATGAAGGTGACGGTGGAGTAAGCTCGCTTACTTATCCACCCAGTTCAGTTCCGCATCGGAGCGGCGCACGTAGTTAGCGTCCAGCGACATGGGGTCGGTCAGGCGGCTGGCGGCCAGGCGTCCGATGGCGCCTGCCAGCGCCCTGGGGGTCTGCGTCGCTTCGACGGCGAAAATCGCAGGGTCCGGAGTGAGGAGTTCCGCGCTTTGAGGAAGGGCCTCGTGCCAGGACTGGAACTTCGTCACGATCTCCGGTCCGGCCGGGGTCTGGTCACTGGCGTAAAGCGCCGCGTAGATCTCGCCGCGGCGCGCATCGAAGAAGGGGGCCCGCAGCGCGGACGTCCCGTAGAGCGACATCGCCTGTAGATTTGAGATGGCGGCGGCCTGGGCTCCGGTCGCCTCGGAGAGACCCTTAACGGCCGCGATGGCGACGCGTACGCCGGTGAACGAACCCGGGCCCGAACCCGCGGCGTAGCCGGCCACGTTCTCGTGCTTCCAGCCGTGGCGCCGCATGAGGCGGTCCAGGTGCGGGAACAGCACGTGCCCGAAGCCGTCGGGCGAATGGAGGATCAACTCCTCCAGCACTTCTCCGTCTTCCACCAGCGCGATGGATCCAAATTCAGAGGCTGTGTCGATGGCCACAATGCGCGGCATGCGTTACTTCTTCACCGTAAATACGTAGTCGAGAATATAGAGTTTGCCGGGGGCATTCAGAGCGTACAGCCGCACGTTCATGGGCCCCTGGGCCTGGGCCAGCATGACGGCCGGCACTACCAGCGTGCCCTGTTGGCCTGTGGCGAGGATGCGCGTGCCCTGGCCGTCGGGCACGATTTCGCCGGCCAGCATGTAGGTCATGCGGCGCGTACCGGCGGTCTTCCTCTTGAGCTTGATTTCGAACTTCACGGGCTCGCCGGGCTTGAGCACGATGTCGCTGGGGGGTGCGACGAGTTCGAAGGGCGCCTTGACCGCACTGCGCTCGGGTTCCTGCACCGGGATGGGCCAAGATTCGAACTTGTAGCTCTTCAACATCCCCTCTTTGCGGCCGTCGCGTGAGAGGTGCAGGAGCCAATCGCGGGTGGCGTCGGGCGGTGTCCCTTCGTACAGTTCGCCCTTCCAATCCTTCTTCTCCTTCACGGCCTCGCCTGTGGAAGGGTTCACCCAGTAGACGTCGTAGCCGTGCTTTTCCACCGTCACTTCGACCTTCTGCGGGTCCTCGATGTAGACCAGATACTCCGTTTCCGGACCGGCCACGGCGCGGCCGCCGTCGAGATCGAAGTAGGGCTCGATATCCCAGAAGCGGGTGCGCGACATGGTGTCGAACCAGCCTGTGGCGGTTTTGGCGTTGGCCGAACCGTCCACGAGATTGCCGGTGATGGAGATGTAGGCTCCGCACATGGCTGCGTTCCAGACGCGCTTACGGAACTGCTCTTCGGGCAGCGCCGCGTCGATTAGGACGACCTGGGGTACGGTGTTGGCGACGTGCTCGATGGCAGGCACGGTGAGATCGGGCGCGCCGTTCATGACGAAGTCCATCCAGCCATCGGGGCCGAGGGGGGCCGAGGTCACGGCGGAGCGGGACGAGCGCGGGTGACCATAGGGATCGAGGCCCTTGAGCGCCACGCCCACCTCCTTGAGGATGGCGCGGGCGTTGGGCGACGACTCCCATTCGTTGGCGAGGTCCCAGGTGATGTTGTAGGCACTGTAACGGCCGGCGATGTAGCGCAGGAAGTGTTCGCGGTCGCTCCAGGTGGGGTAGATCTTCGCGAACTCGGCCGGAGTGGGGGCGATGATGAGGTCGGCGATCAGGCCCTTGGCGTTGATGGCGGCGACGCGTTCGTCGATCTTCTGGAAGAAGGCAGGGTCGAGCTTCGGCGAGTAAATGGGCAGCGAGAGGTGGGTGAACTTCTGTTTGGCGCGGGTTTCCACGGCGGCCACATCGGTGAAATCGGCGCCGAAGTAGAGATGCGGCTTGAGCGCCTCGGTGTACTGCCAATGGTGGGTGTTGGCCCGCTTGATGAAGGCGGTGGCATCGGGGGCCGCGACAGCCGTGAACTTGTCTTCCTTGCCGTCGAACTCAGGGATGTTGCCGCTGAGGCGGTAAGTGTAGTTGCCCGCTTCCACGGGGGCCACGCGGAACACCATCTTCGAGCCGCCGTCCCAGAACGCGGGGAATTTGTACGTCTTGAATTCGGGGGAACGGAACTCGGCCCAGAGCTCGACGGTTGCGGGCGGATCCGGGTGCTTGGCGGCCACGGCGGGCGGCAGTTCGAGAACGATGTCGCAGGGCGAATAGACCGGTGTGTTGCCACAGGGCTTCTGCGCCAAGGCCGAGGCGGCGGCGAGGGCGAGAAGGGGCAGCGAGAGCATCCGCATAAGACCAGTGTACAGTGGTGAGAATATGCGCTTTCTCGCTCTGGCCCTCAGTCTGCTCCCCGTTTTGTATGCCGCGCCGCCGGCCGTACCCAAGAACCTGCGTGTGGATGGGTTCGTTCCCTACTACTGGCAGGAAGCGGAAGGCAAGCTGTGGCTGGAAGTGGGCCACTGGGGTGAGGAGTTCCTCTACTACACGTCACTGCCAGGCGGGGTGGGGTCCAACGACATTGGCCTCGATCGCGGGCAGTTGGGCGGCACGTATCTGGCGCGGTGGGAGCGAAGCGGTAACAAGGTGCTGCTCATCGCGGCCAATACCGACTACCGCGCGAATTCGAACGATGCGGCTGAGCGCAAGGCGGTGAAAGACAGCTTCGCGGAGAGCGTCCTGTGGGGGTTTGAAGCGGCCGTGCAGGAGGATGGCCGGGTGCTGGTGGATGCCACCGCGTTCTTCCTGCGCGACGCGCATGGCGTGGCCGAGGCGCTGCAATCGGCCAAGCAGGGCTCCTATCATCTGGATTCGTCGCGCTGCGCCTTGTACCTGCCGCGCACCAGGAACTTCCCGAAGAACACCGAGGTGGAGGCCACCATCACGTTCACGGGTGGGCCGGCCGGCCGGTTCCTCAGTTCCGTCACCCCGACCTCCGGCGCGGTGACGGTGCGCATGCACCACAGTTTCGTCGAACTGCCGGACCTGAGCTTCCAGAAGCGCGAGTTCGACCCCCGCTCCGGCTTCTTCGATATGCAGTATCTGGACTACGCCACGCCTGTCAGCGAACCCGTCGTGAGGCGCTTCACGCCGCGCCACCGGTTGGAGAAGAAGGACCCCGCTGCCGCCGTCAGCGAGGTGGTGAAGCCCATCGTCTACTACCTGGATCCGGGTACGCCGGAGCCCATTCGTGGAGCCCTGCTGGACGGCGCGCGCTGGTGGAGCCAGGCGTTTGAGGCCGCGGGCTTCCGGAACGCCTTTCGCGTCGAGATGCTGCCCGAGGGGGCCGATCCGATGGATCTGCGCTACAACGTGATCCAGTGGGTGCACCGGTCGACGCGCGGCTGGTCGTATGGCTCCAGCGTCAGCGATCCACGGACGGGTGAGATCCTCAAGGGCCACGTTTCGTTGGGTTCGTTACGGGTACGGCAGGATTTCCTGATCGCTGAATCGCTGTTGGCCCCGTATGCGGCTGGGGAAAGCGATCCTCGGATGTTGGAGATGTCGCTGGCGCGTCTGCGGCAGTTGGCGGCGCATGAGGTGGGCCATACGCTCGGATTGGGGCATAACTACATCGCGTCGGCGCAGGGCCGGGCGTCCGTAATGGACTACCCGCATCCCTGGGTGACGTTGAAGAACGGCCAGCCCGACCTGAGCGATGCCTACGCGAAAGGGATCGGCGAATGGGACAAGGTTTCCATCCAGTGGGGGTATTCCCAGTTTGCTCCCGGGACGGACGAGAAGAAGGCGTTGAACGGGATCATCGACGCGGCGCGGCAGCGTGGGCTGACGTTCCTGACGGATCAGGATGCGCGGCCTGCCGGCGGCGCTCATCCCGAGACGCATCTCTGGGACAACGGCGCGAACGCGGTGGACGAACTGAATCGTTGGATGCAGGTGCGGTCGGCCGCACTGGCGCGGTTTGGGGAAAATAATGTGCGGACAGGGACCCCGCTGGCGCTGCTGGAAGACGTGCTGGTCCCTCTCTACCTTTCCCATCGTTACCAGGTGGAATCGGCTGTGAAGTCGGTTGGCGGTCTCCGCTATTCCTATGCACTTCGGGGGGATGGTCAGACCGCAACGCAGATCGTTCCGGCGGCGGAGCAGCGCCGGGCGCTGGACGCTGTGCTGGCCACGCTGAAGCCTGAGGCGCTGACGATCCCCGAGTCCATTTTGAAGCTCATTCCTCCTCGGCCAGCCGGTTTCAATTCCACACGCGAGCTGTTCCGGCACCGGACTGGGCTGACCTTTGATCCGGTGGCGGCGGCCGAGTCAGCCGCGGACATGACGATTGATCTGGTGGTGAATCCGCAGCGGGCCGCGCGGTTGGTGGAATATCACTCGCGGGACGTGGCGCTGCCAGGGTTGGAGGAGCTGCTGGATCGTCTTTTTGCCGCCACGTGGAAGGCAGCGGCCAAACCCGGACTGCCCGGGGAGGTTCAGCATGCCGTGCAGTATGCGGCGCTACGCAACGTGATGAATCTGGCGGTGGATGACGACGCATCGGGCCAGGTGCGGGCCGTCGCGCTGTCGGAAATCAACAAGTTGAAGGCATGGCTGGCCGGGCGGCCGGCCGCGCCCAGTGTCGCGTTCGGGCTGGCGGAGATTGCCGCTTTCGAAAAGGATCCGAAGCAGATGCGGCTGCCGAAGGCGAAGGACGCGCCGCCGGGCATGCCTATCGGCATGGCGTGCGACTGGGAGTGAAGAGGTGCTAGTCGGCCACTGGGGCGCGGGCGGCCCGCTCGCTCTTGCGGTTCAGGTACATGCTGGAGGCGGCGAGCGTGGCGGTCATCGCTAACCAGACTTGCCAGTGCGAGAAGGGCCCGTCGGTGATGAAGAAGTTCTTCGTCAGGCCGAGATCCCGGCCCAGGCGCCACAGGGCGATGGCGAAAGTGAGGGTGGCGGCGGGCGCCAGAAGGGCCGCCAGCCCTCCGGCCATCTCCTGCGTGCTCACATGGTTAGGGTTCGCCGGCCGGGTTGCGTGGGCAGGCGCGCGCATCTCTACAACCTGAGCTTTGCGTGCCACGGGCGGCGACGTTGCCACTCGGACCTGCGATGCTTTGAAGCGAAGGCGAACGATCATGTTACGGGACCCTGAGCACTTGTTATAGAGTGTAAATGGTCTAAACCTTGAGCCTATTATCGGCTCGCGAGGATAAAACTTTATGAGCAAACTGAAAGTCGCAGTCATTGGCGCCGGCTTCATGGGCAAGACCCACGTGGAGAATTTGCGCCGTCTTGGGTTCGTCGAGGTCGCCGCCGTGGCCGGCATCACGCAGGAGGAAGCGGACCGCTTCGCCGCCGCGCACTACATCCCGCGAGCCACCGGTAACTACAAGGAATTGCTGGCCGATCAGGAGATCGCCGGCGTCCATGTGTGTACACCCAACGCCCTGCACGCGCCCGTTGCCAAAGACGCCCTCAACGCCGGCAAACACGTGCTGTGCGAGAAGCCCCTGGCGATGTCCGCCAAGGAAGCCAAGGAAATGCTGGACCTGGCCGAGAAGAAGAAGCTCTGCCACGCCACCAATCATAACCTGCGCTACTACCCGGCCGTTCAGCAGGCTCGGGCGATGATCGCCAACGGCGATCTCGGCGACATCCTCATCGTCCAGGGCACCTACTCGCAGGATTGGCTGCTCTACGACACCGACTTCAACTGGCGCATCCTGCGCAAGCACAATGGCCCGCTGCGCACCATGGGCGACATCGGGTCGCACTGGATGGACATGATCCAGCACGTGACCGGGCTTTCCATCACGGCCATCTGCGCCGACCTCAAGATCATCCACAAGACCCGTAAGCAGCCCAAGGTTGCGATCGAGACCTTCGCCGGCAAGACGCTGAAGCCGGAAGACTACAACGAAGTCAAGATCGACACGGAAGACTTCGGCATGGCGATGCTGCACCTGGGCGAGAACTGCCGTGGCGCTTACACCGTCAGCCAGGTGACCGCCGGCTGCAAGAACCGCTTTGAATGGCTGATCGCGGGCACCAAGGGCAGCATCAGCTGGAATCAGGAGAAGCCCGACGAGCTGTGGATTGGCGAGCGAAACGAACCCAATCGCCTGCTGCTGAAGGACGGCAGCCTGTACTATCCGAAGGCGGCCAGCTATGCCGACTACCCCGGTGGCCATAGCGAGGGCTATGACGACGCGCACAAGCAACTCTATAAGCGCTTCTGGTCGCGCGTGGTGGATCGCAGCCTGCCCATCGAATACCCGACGTTCGCGGACGGCCTGCGCGGCATGCAGCTGCTGGAAGCGGTCGTCGAAAGCAACAAGAAGAAGGCGTGGGTGAAGTGCGGTCCTGCCAAGGGAAAGAAGTAACTTTTAGTAGAGTTTAGAAGGGATCGAAGGGCTCCGGGCGACCGGGGCCCTTCGTGTCTTCAGTGACTTGACAACGGTGACCCTGGCCGCCAAGGTGAGTACCTATGTGGCGGACCGTCCGGCCGCCCGTTCGGGGATGATTCGCGGATGCAAGAAGTGACGACGGCGGAACTGACTCAACTGCTGCAGGAGTGGCGTGAAGGGGACCAGCAGGCACTGCAGCGCCTGGTGCCGTTGACCTAACCGGAGCTGAAGCCTCAGAACATTCTCGTGAACATGGAGGGCGAGCCGAAACTGCTGGATTTCGGCAGCGCCGAGCTGCCGACCACGGATTGGGCGGGACAAACCCAGATTCCGGTCGGGCTGACGACGCCGCAGTATGGCAGCCCGGAACAGTCGACCGGGGAACCGATCACCACGGCGACCGACGTTTACTCGCTGGGCGCCATCCTCTACGAACTGGTGTCAGGCGAGCGGCGATGGAGAACTGGAAACTAGCCAGCGCGGCGGGTGGTCCGGATGCTTCGCGGCCCGAAGTCCAAAAGGGTATCGAAGCGGCGGAATCGGCCTTGCGGAAGCTCAGGTAGGCTGCCGGATCAGATAAATATCACCGCGGTGGTAGTTATGGTGCCGCGATTTCGCATATATGTTTGTGAGGATCTACGCCGCTCTCTCCTTTTGCCTCCTGGCATTCGGGCCCCTGGCCCTCGGTCAGACAATCACCGTCTATCCCGGACCCGCCAATATCGCGGTAGGCACCGCGCGGTCGCTTTCCGCCTATGTGCCGCTGTCCCCGGCGACGATCAAATGGTCCATTAACGGCGTCGTGGGCGGCAGCAGCACCTATGGCACCATCACCGCGGCGGGCGTTTACACGGCGCCCGTCGTGCCTCCGGCCGCCAACGTCATCACCGTCGCGGCCACGAGCACGGCGTATCCGGCCATCGCCGGGTCGGCGCAGTTGACCATCACTTACCCGCAGCCGTACATCTGGAGCAGCAGTCCCTCGAAGTTCGCGGCGGGCGCGGTGTCGCTCACCTTGAATGGCGCGGCGTTTATGCCGACGACCACGGCCACCATCAACAACCAGCCAATGACGGCGACCTACGTCTCGCCGACCAAGTTGATTGTGACGGGGAACGTGCCGGCGTCGATGGTGGGTACGGCACTGCTGCGAGTGTCGCAGCCGGCTCCGGGCGCGGTGACGAGCGACCCTCTGAGTCTGACGGTGACTTTGTCGAGCGTGACCGTAGCGGTGTCGCCCACGAGCGCCAGCGTGGGGTTGAACGGAACGCAGACGTTCACGGCGACGGTGGGTGGCACGGCCAACACGATGGTGACGTGGAGCGCGACGGCGGGGTCGATTTCGTCCAGTGGCGTGTACACGGCTCCGGCGAGTCTGCCTAACCCGGCAGTGGCGACGGTGAAGGCGACGAGTGTGGCCGACCCGCTGGTGTCCGCCTCGGCCGCCGTGACTCTGACGCAGCCGGCGCCGACTGTTACGCTGACGCCGTCCAGCGCGAGCGTACAGGCGGGCACGGCGCGGCAGTTCACGGCCGTGATCAATAACAACGCGAATCAGGCAGTGACTTGGACGGTAAACAATCTGGCGAGCGGCAACGCGACGGTGGGTACGATCTCGGCAGCCGGACTCTACACGGCGCCCGCGACTGTGCCCAATCCGGCGAGCGTGACCGTGAAGGCCACCAGTGTGGCCCTGCCCGCGGCGTCGGCCAGCGCAGCCGTCTCGATCACGCAGCCGGTACCGCAGGTGAACCTCAGCGCGGCAAGGCTCCTGGAGCAGGCTGCGTTCGGCCCTTCGGCTACGGATCTTCAGGCCGTGACGACCATGGGGGTCAACGCCTGGCTCGCTCAACAGTTGGCCATGGCCGAGACCACGATTCCGGTGACCGGCAACATCAACCAGGATCGGGCGCAGTTCCTGTGGCGGATGGTGCACGCGCCGGACCAGCTACGGCAGAGGATGATCAACGCGCTGGCGAAGATCATCGTGATCTCGACGAACAAAAACGTCTACTCGAACGAGGTTGCGCCTTACTGGCAGATCCTGAGCAGGAACGCCTTCGGCAACTACCGGCAACTGCTGTGGGACATCACAGTGAGTCCACAGATGGGCAAGTATCTCGACCTGGCGAACTCCACCAAGCCGGGTGTCGGGAATGGCGCCAACGAGAACTACCCGCGCGAAGTAATGCAGCTCTTTTCTCTCGGAGTGGTGCAGTTGAACCAGGACGGCTCGACCAAGCTTGACGGGCAGGGCAATCCCATCCCGACATACGATCAGGCTACCGTGGCGCAGACGGCGCGGGCTTTGACGGGTTGGACCTATCCCACGGCCGCCGGCGCGCAGCCGCAGGCGACGAACTGGGAGAACTTCTCGGCGGCCTCGATGGAGACGCGCGAGCAGAACCACGACGCCACGGCGAAGACTCTGGTGGGTGGCTGCGCGATTCCGGCTGGGCTCACGGTGGCGATGGAGACGAACGCGGCGCTGGATTGCATTTTCCAGCATCCGAACGTGGGGCCCTTTGTCGCTACGCGGCTCATTCGCGACATGGTCACCAGCAATCCCAGCCCCGGGTACATTCAACGCGTGGCGCAGGTGTTCAACGACAACGGCTCCGGCGTGCGGGGCGATCTGAAGGCCGTACTGACGGCAATCCTCACCGATGCCGAGGCGCGACAGGATGTGGCCACACCCACCAGCGGACGCCTGAAGGATCCGCACTTCCAGTTCGCTGAGTTTGTGCGGGCGTTGGGCGGCAGCGTGTCGCAATCGAACACGTTCAGCTACATGTTCGTCGACCAGAGCATGAGCCCGCTGGAGCCGCCCTCGGTCTTCGGGTTCTATCC
This sequence comes from uncultured Paludibaculum sp., assembly GCF_963665245.1. Taxonomy (NCBI): domain Bacteria; kingdom Pseudomonadati; phylum Acidobacteriota; class Terriglobia; order Bryobacterales; family Bryobacteraceae; genus Paludibaculum; species uncultured Paludibaculum sp. The sequence continues at coordinate 1,211,157 of NZ_OY762268.1, read as the reverse complement.
CATGAGTTACCGCATTCCGAAGTCGCCGCTGTTCGGACCGGAGTTCCAGGTGTATGGCCCCACGGAGTCGCTGGTGCGGGCCAACTTCTTCTACTTCATCCTCACCGGCCAGATGGGTTCGGAGGTCTCGGTGAACCTGGCGCCGTTCCAAAGCGCGGCCAGTGACATTCCCACTCTGATTGAGACGGTGAACAACGCACTGCTATTCGGGCGCATGCCGCAATCGATGAAGAACAGCCTGACGACGGCCATCACGGCGATGCCGGACAAGACGCAAAGGGTGCTGACGGCGCTCTATCTCACCGCCCTCAGCGGGCAGTTTGCCGTGCAGTACTGATGCGAGGAGGACACAGAGACATGAAAGACAATATGAACTCTTCCCGGCGGACGTTCCTGCGCCTTTCCACCGGTGGCGCCATCTCGGCGGCGGGCCTGGCGCGGTTTGGCCTGATGAACGCCTATGCGCAGCAGGCCACGGACTACAAGGCGCTGGTGTGCATCTTCCTGTTTGGTGGTAATGACGGGCACAACACGGTGGTGCCGCAGGTGTCGTCGGAATACAACGCCTACAAGTCGATTCGTGGGTCGTTGGCGCTGCCGGGCACCGACGCGAAGCTGCTGGCGGTGACGGCGAAGGACGGCACGCCGTACGCGCTTAGCGATGGACTCGCCGGAATCCATCCGCTGTGGGCGCAGCAGAAGCTGGCCGTGGTCGCCAATGTCGGCAACCTGGTGCAGCCCACTACGCGGACGCAGTATCTGTCGAACGCCGTGGCGCTGCCGTCGAACTTGTTCTCGCACTCCGACCAGGTGTTGCAGATGCAGACGGCGACGCCCAGCGGATCGGGCGGTACGGGTTGGGCCGGCCGTGTGGCCGACTCGGTTACGGCGCTGAATGGCGCGGCGACGTTCCCTGTGTCCATCTCGATGTCGGGGCCGCAGTTGTTTTGCGCGGGCAACGCGGTGCAGTCGGCCAGTTTCATCCCGGGTTTCGACATGGAGCCTTACGGCATGACGATGTGGCCCTCGTCCGCCGCCACCGCCCGCCTGCAGGGGTTGCAGGAGGTGATCAGCATGGATAGCGGGCTGGCCGTGGTCCAGGCGGCCAACAAGGCTCGTCAGGATGCGATGGCGCTATCGGCGATGCTCAAGAGCGCGACGACGGGCAGTCCCCTTGCGACCGTGTTTCCAGGCACGCAGCTTGGGAATCAACTGAAGGAAGTAGCCAAGGTGATCGGTCTGCGCACGCAGACGGGACTGAAGCGGCAGGTGTTCTTCTGCTCGTTGGGAGGCTTTGATACGCACGGCTCGCAGAGCTGGCAGCACTGGGATCTGTTGAAGCAGTTGGGCGCGGCGATGAACGCGTTCTACATGGCGACGCAGGAACTGGGTGTGGTGGGTCAGGTGACGACATTCACCGAGTCGGAGTTCGGCCGTACGCTGCAGCCGAGCGGACAGGGCACGGATCACGGCTGGGGCAGCCATTATCTGGTGATGGGCGGCGGCGTCCAGGGTGGCGATCTGTATGGACAGTTCCCGGTGATGGCTTTGGGCGGCCCGAACGATACGGGGTCGCGTGGTGCGTTGTTGCCCAGCACTTCGCTCGATCAATACGGCGCGACGATGGCGCGCTGGTTCGGGCTCGACGATGCGGCTTTGGATCTGGTTTTCCCCAACCTGAAGAACTTCCAGACGCGGAATCTTGGATTCCTCGGCTAGGCGTTCCTTCTCGCACAGGGAGCCGCCGCGCTGGGCACCTTCAGTGAGGACCCGGCGATGCGGCTCCCCTATTTTGTCTCTGGAGCAGGCGCGGGAATGGCTGCGCCGTCGGAACGCGGGTCGGCCGCCGCCTGCTTCATCCTGGTTTTTGCGTCGTACATCACCACCGCGCCGCGGCCCATGTTGGTGGAATAGGCGCCGCGCATCACAAGCTTGTGGCCGTAGCCTGTGAGTTGCCGCAAGGTCGCCGCGGGGACGCGGTTCTCGATCTGTACATCGCAGCCGGACGGGCCATCCTTCGTGAAGCGGGGCGACTCCAGCGCCATCTGGATGTTCATGCCCTCGTCCACGAAGTTCGAGACGAACTGGGCGTGGGCCAGCGGCTGATTGGGGCCGCCCATGATGCCGAAGCCGATGTGGACGTCATCCTTCTCCATGAAGGCAGGGATGATGGTGTGGAAGGGGCGTTTGCGCGGCGCGAGCACGTTGGGGTGCTTGGGGTCGAGGACGAAGCCGCCGCCGCGATTCTGGAGAGGGAAGCCGAGGCCCTCCATTACCACGCCCGAGCCCCAGCCGGAATAGATGCTCTGGATCCACGACGCGATGTTGCCGTCGCGGTCGACCACGGAGAGGTAAGTGGTGTCGCTGCCAAAGGGCTGGCCGGCCGCGGCGTCGCAGCGCGCCTTTGCGGGGTCGATCAGCTTCGCACGCTGCGCGGCGTAGGCCTTGTCGAGCAGACCCTTGACAGGAACCTTGGAGAAGCGGGGATCGGCGTTGTAGGCCATCACATCGGCGTAAGAGAGCTTCATGGCTTCGATCTTGGTATGCCAGTCGTGCCCGGCGGTTTCCATGATGTTCAGCATCATCAGCGCGGCCATGCCCTGCCCGTTGGGCGGCAGTTCGTAGACGCGCCAGCCGTGGTAGGTGGTGGAGAGGGGCTCCACCCATTCGGCGGAGAAGTCGGCCAGATCGGCTTCGTTCATGGTGCCTCCGAGCTTGCGGGAACCGGCCAATAGCTTGCGCGCGATCTCGCCCTTGTAGAAGGCGTCGCGGCCTTCACTGGCGATGAGTTGGAGTGCCGAGCCGAGTTCGGGATTCCTGAAGACTTCACCGGCGGCGGGCGGATGGCCGCCGGGCAGGAAGACGCGCATCGCTTCGGGTGTGACTTTCAGACGCGCGTCGGACCACACGGCATGGATGATCTCGTGGACGGGATGACCTTCGGAGGCGTAGTGGATCGCGGACGGGAACAGCTCACGCCAGGGCAGTTTGCCGAAGCGGCCGTGCATTTTGGACCAGCCTTCGACGGCGCCGGGTACGGTGACCGTATCGATGCCCGACTTCGGCATCGCCGTGACGCCCTTCGGAGCCAGGTAAGCGGGGGAGAGTCCCTGGGGCGCCCAACCGGAGGAGTTGAGGCCGTACAGTTTGCCGGTTTTCGCCTCCCAGTAGAGGACGAAGAGGTCGCCGCCGATGCCGCACATCATGGGTTCCACGACTCCGAGGACGGCGTTGGCGGCAATGGCTGCGTCGACGGCGTTGCCGCCTTTGGCCAGGATCTGGGCTCCGGCTTGGGAAGCGAGGACGTGACTGGTGGAGACGATGCCGTCCTGCGAATAGACGATGGATCGGGATTGTGCGCGGTCGGCCGCGGCCAGGGGCAGGGAAGCGGTGAGCATGAGGGTGATGGCGAGTCGCACGAGGTCCATTGAACCACAGGACCAGGCAGGCGCCCACGTGAGCGTTCGGGTGTAGTGGAATCGCGGGTTGGCGGGTCTTGGAGTCAGGCGGTCTTGGAACGAGATTTCCGGCCTGCGCGGTTGGCGCGGACTGACCAGGCGGGGCCGGTATTGCCGGCGCGCGTGATGCTCTCCACGCGCGCCCCGGGCTAGGGCTTGGCGGACAGGATCGCGGGTAGTTCGAGCATCGAGTCCATCAGGAAATCGGGCGGGGTCGACTTGAGCGAATCCGGGCTGATGCCGTAGGTGACTCCGGCGCAGCGCACGCCGGCGTTGCGGGCGGTGAGGATGTCGGTGGAAGAGTCGCCGATCATCCAGGTGCCCGAAAGGGGTGCTCCGCACTCGCGGGCAAGCGTGTGGATACCGATGGGGTCCGGCTTCTTCTGCTCGAAACTGTTGCCGCCGTAGACCTGGAAGAAGTACTTATCAAAGCCGAGCCCGGCGCACATATCGCGCGAAAATCGCTCGGGTTTGTTGGTGAGCACGGCCATGCGGGCTCCGCCTTGATGGATCTGATCGAGCGCCTCGACCACGCCGGGGTAGGGCCGGGTGTGATCGAGCATGTGCTCGCGATAGTAGCCGAGGAAGTAGGCCAGGGCTTCCTCAATCTGGGCTTCGGAGGTATTGGGGCCCATGGCCCGGCGGATGAGCACCGGAGCTCCGTTGCCCACGTAGGAGGCCACGAGGTCCATGGGGAGTTGATCGAGGCCCATGTAGGCGCGCGTCGCGTTGACGGAGTTGCAGAGATCCTGAACAGAGTCGACGAGCGTGCCGTCGAGATCGAAAATCACCAGTTGCATGCGTCTGCTTCCAGTGTAGCGCTGGGGGGGAAGGAGCTATCAGCCGTCAGCTGTCAGCTCTCAGCTTTCAGCAGTCTCTCCCCCGCGTCTCGCCCAGGGCTCGCGGCCATGGTAGGGCGCGGGAGCTGAAGGCTGATCGCTGACGGCTGATGGCTGCCGACTCAGCGCTATCTATCCAAACATCGCGGCCCAGGCCGTTTTGGCGAGGACGTACGCGATCCACGGGATCAGAACGCCAGTCAGCGCGCGGCCAAACGGCATACGCTTCGCACCGCATACGGCGGAAAAGCCCACCGCGACCAGTGCAATCTGCCAGAACGTGAAGACGTCTAGAGACGCTCCGATGCTTTGCAGCCACTTCGCGCTGGTTTCGGGTAGAAAGGCACCGACGTTGAAGGCCAGCGGCTTCTGGATGTCAAATTCGTCCGGCGCTTTCAGGTACAAGACCAGAATCGAGGCTGCGATGGAAACGACGGACGGCGGGATTCCCGAATAGGCGTAGAGGTTCAACACCTGTTTGAACTTCAAGCCTGCGTCGAACATGAAATTGAACACGAACAGCAGCGCGCCTGCCGCCACCAGCACCATCACCAAGCCACCCAGCACAGGGCCCAGCCGTAACGCATAGGGCATGATCTTGCGCTGCATCTCGACGGCCTTCTCCTTCTGGTCGGCCGGCATCTCCTGCATCCTGGGGTTGCTTTCCATCGTCTTGGCGATGATCTGGTCGTAGCCGACGCGGCTGATTACCAGCGACATGAAAACGGATATCAAGATCGTGATGATCAGCCAAGCTGCCCACCAGCGGCCGTTATTGGCGATATCGGCGAAAACCGCGCCGGGGTCAAAACAAACGCCCGTCAGTCGGCGTACTTCCGAGGCCGGGGGAGTGGTTGTGGCGTCCTGAGGTTCCATAAAGCTGCCCTCCAGTCTAATCCCAATTCCGCTGGATTAGGAGCCCGCCGGCACAAGACCGGCTTCCTTTTTAATCAGATCGCGGATCTCGTTCCAGGGCAGCATTACCGTGGTGGGTCCGGATGCGTACGGGGCGATCTCGTAGGCGTTGTAGTGGAAGAGCAGGCCACGCGGCGAGACGCCCCAGGTCTTGCTTAGGGCGAACTTGTCATCGGGGAACGTGAAACCCGATTCCGACAGTTTCTTGCCCTCGGGTACCTCGCGTTCCCACCGGAAGCGCTTCTCCGCCACTTCGGTGAGCTTGGGCAAAGCGCCGTTCCGCAACAGGTCTGTCAGAGCCAGATCCTGGCCGGTGGAGGGATTCATGTTGAGATAGGTCCTGCGCGCATTGGGATGCGCTCCGCCTTTGAACTCTTCCTCAGTGACTTCCACGCTGAGCATGCTGGCATTGCTCAACAGAATGTCGGCCGTACGACGGACGAAGTAAGTGATCTCGCTCTCGGGGAACTCGCTGTGGAACTTCTGGTAGTCCTCGGCGACGCCGGCCGCCTCGTCGGCGAAACCTCGGGGCGCTTCCATCGGCTGCAAGGAAGCCAGAATCGCGGCATTGATGCGCGTCCTGGCTTGATCGGAAGCGGCGCTGGTGGCTTCTACCCAGGAGACGCGGAAGGTGACGCAAGGCTCCTCGCGCTTCTGCTTATCTCCGCAGCCGGGCACGGACTTGTCGAACTTCTTTTGCACGAAGACCAGGGAACTGGGGGCGGCAGCGTCGGGCGCGCGTTTGCAGCCAACGGCCGCGAGTTGGAGCAGGATGATTACGGCGAAACAGAATTTCCGCATGGATGATTCAATCTCCACCGCTGAACGGTGGATGTACTCCTGATTGTAAAGCCAGCGCGACACTCCGGAGGGTGCAGAAAGTGGTTTCAGGGACATGCGATAGAATAGATACATCCCCGAATGAATAACTGGCAAGACCGCCAAAAGGCTCTACTAGACGCCCTCGCCACACGCATCCTCGTACTGGATGGGGCGATGGGCACTATGATCCAACAACGCAATCCCACCATGGAGGATTGGGGCGGCTCGAAGTTTGAGAACTGTTCGGAAAACATCCTCTTCACCCATCCCGAGTGGATCAAGGACGTCCATCGCGCGTATTACACCGCCGGGTCCGACATCGTCGAAACGAACTCGTTCGGTGGCCACCTCATCACGCTGGCCGAGTTCGGCATTGAGGACAAGTGCCTGGAAGTGAACGCGCTGGCGGCGCGTCTGGCGCGCGAAGCGGCGGCCGAATTCGACCAGCCCGGCCGTCCGCGATTTGTCGCCGGCTCGATCGGACCCACGACCCGCGCCATCTCCGTCTCCGGCGGTGTCACGTTCCAGCAGTTGCGCGACGGCTACTACCTGCAGGCGAAGGGCCTGGTGGAAGGCGGCGCCGACCTGCTGCTCGTGGAGACGTGCAACGACACGCGCACCATCAAGTCCGCCCTGCTGGCCATTGATCAGCTCTCGAAGGAACTCGGCCGCCGCATCCCGGTGGTCGTCTCGGGCACGATCGAACCGATGGGCACGATGCTCGCCGGCCAGACGGCCGACGCGTTCTATACGTCCATTGCGCATGCTGATCTGCTGGCTGTTGGCCTGAATTGCGCCACCGGCCCCGAGTTCATGACGGATCACATCCGCACCATTCATGAACTGTCGAAGACGCGTGTCTCGTGCTATCCCAATGCCGGCCTGCCCAACGAGGAAGGGAAGTACGACACCACGCCTACGTCCCTCGCCAGCCAACTCGAGAAGTTTGTTGATCACGGTTGGCTGAACATCATCGGCGGCTGCTGCGGCACCACGCCGGAGCACATCCAGGCCATCTCGCAGATGGTGCAGACCAAGGCGCCGCGCGGGCCTGCTCAGGCGACACACAAGGCTTACTTCTCCGGCGTCGAAATGGTGGAAGCCGAAGACTCCAACCGGCCGCTGATCGTGGGCGAACGCACGAACGTCATCGGAAGCCGGTTGTTCAAGAATCTGGTCGCGGCCGAGCAGTGGGAAGAGGCGACCGACATCGCACGCCGCCAGGTGCGCAACGGCGCGCACATCATCGATGTCTGTCTGCAATCGTCCGACCGCGAAGAGATCAATGACATTCCGGCGTTCTATGACAAGCTGATCCGCAAGATCAAGGCGCCGATCATGATCGACACCACGGATCCCAAGGCCGTTGAGCTGTCGCTCACTTACTGCCAGGGTAAGTCGATCATCAATTCGATCAACCTCGAGGATGGCGAGGAGAAGTTCGAGCGAATCTGTCCCATCGCCAAGGCTTACGGTGCGGCGCTGGTTGTCGGCACCATTGATGAGGACCCGGTGGAAGCTCAGGCTTTCCGCCGCGAGCGCAAGCTGGCCGTGGCCCAGCGTAGCGTCGATCTGCTCACGACGAAGTACGGCATTCCTCCGGAAGACATCATCATCGATCCTCTGGTTTTTCCCTGCGCTACCGGTGACGAGAACTACATTGGCGGCTCAGTGGAGACCATCGAGGCTCTACGGCTGATCAAGGCGAACATCCCGTACGTCAAGACGGTCCTGGGTGTCTCCAACGTCTCCTTCGGTCTGCCCGGCTCGGCCCGTGAGGTCGTCAACTCGGTTTTCCTGTACTACGCGACCAAGGCGGGGCTCGATCTGGCCATCGTCAATGCGGAAAAGCTCGAACGCTTTGCTTCGATCCCGGTGGAAGAGCGGCGGTTGGCCGAGGCTCTGCTGTTCAACACGCCGCCCACTTCGATGCCCGGAGTCTCGGACGACTGGCGCGAGCAGTCGCGTGAGGAGAAGATCGCCGTCAACCAGCACAACATTGCCGCGATCAGCGAGCATTTCCGCGGAGCCCAGGCCCGAGTGAAGAAGGTGACCGCCGAACTTCCTCTCGACGAGCGGTTGGGCAACTACATTATCGAAGGCACCAAGGACGGATTGGTCGAGGACCTGGAGCGCAAGCGCGCCGAGGGCATGGCTCCGCTCGATATCATCAACGGTCCGCTGATGACCGGCATGGCCGAGGTCGGCCGTCTCTTCAACAACAACGAATTGATCGTTGCTGAAGTGCTGCAATCGGCCGAGGCGATGAAGACGGCGGTCAGCCATCTCGAGCAGTACATGGAGAAGGCGGACACCGCGGCGCGCGGCAAGATCGTGCTGGCCACCGTGAAGGGCGACGTCCACGACATCGGCAAGAATCTGGTCGAGATTATCCTGGCGAACAACGGCTATACCGTGGTCAACCTCGGTATCAAGGTTCCGCCGGAGGAGCTGATTAAGGCCTTCAAGCAGCACCAACCGGATGCCATCGGCCTCTCGGGTCTGCTGGTGAAATCGGCGCAGCAAATGGTGATCACGGGCGAGGATTTGAAGAACGCGGGTGTCAACGTGCCCCTGCTGGTGGGTGGGGCCGCGCTGAGCGAACGCTACACGACGGGCAAGATCGGGCCGGCCTATTCGTCACCAACGTTCTATGCCAAGGACGCGATGACGGGTCTGCGCCTGATGAACGAGATCATGGATCCGGAGACGCGCGACGCCTCTCTATCCACACACACGTTTACGGTTCCCGCCGCCCTGCCCGCGGCCAGCAGTGAATCGACGGTGAAGTTCGAAGCCGGTACGGAGAGGTCGTCCAAGGTCAGCACGGCTGTACCGATCCCGCCCGCGCCCTATCTCGACCGCAAGGTGCGCGATGTGCCGCAACTGGCCGAGGTCTGGTCATACATCAATCCCTTCATGCTCTACGGCCGCCACCTTGGCTACAAGGGCAACTTCGAGAAGGCTCTGCACGAGCGGGAGGAGAAGGCCCTGGGGCTCTTCCATGATCTGGAAGAGGTGAAGCAGTACGCGTTGGGCTTCATGAAGATCCGCGCCGTGTGGCGCTTCTTCGAGGCCGAACGCGCGGGCAACGACATCCAGCTCTTTGAGCCTGGCGCCGCCCAGCCCCTCCACACCTTCCACTTCGCGCGGCAGAACAAACCCGCGGGTTTGTGTTTGAGCGACTACGTCCTTGATCCGGATGAAAACGGCCGCCGCGATCACATGGCGATGTTCGTGGTTACAGCCGGTGAAGGCGTGCGCGAGCACTCCGAGGCGGCCAAGGCCAAGGGCGAATTCTTCAAGGCGCATGCTTTGCAGGCCCTGGCCATCGAGACCGCCGAAGCGACGGCCGAGTGGCTCCACCGGCGGCTGCGCGAAGACTGGGGCACGCCGGATCCGCCGTCGCTCACGATGCACGAGCGCTTCACGTCCCGCTATCGCGGCAAGCGCTACAGCTTCGGCTATCCGGCCTGCCCGAACCTCGACGACCAGCAGGATCTATTCCGGCTGCTGCGGCCCGAGGACATTGGCGTCCAGCTTACCGAAGGCATGATGATGGAGCCGGAGGCGTCCGTCAGTGCGTTAGTCTTCCATCACCCCGACTGCGCCTACTTCTCGGCCGACGCGGCTGAAGAAGTCGTTGCGGGGTAGTTCGGCGAATACAGCATGCTGGCCGGGCGGGGCATGAGCTTCCCGCCCCGCACCCAGCGTTCGCCGCGTGGCTCCAGATGCGTTGTCATGCGGCTGCGCCATAGGCGCAACGCTTCGGCATCGGTGGATTCCCGCAATTCGTGTGGATCGTTCACCAGATCGAACAGCTGCTCGCGGCCGTCGAACGCGTGGTAGATGTACTTCCACTGCCCGTCGGTCAGCGCGGTCCAGTGGTTCGACTTGTCGTAGCAGACGTCGTGTTCCATATCGATCCACGGCCGTTTGGCCTGCAACAGGCTTTGGCCGTCGCACGCCGCGGGCACCGATGCGCCGGCGGCCGTCAGCAGCGTCGGCAGCACGTCGCGGATCTCCACGGGCACGTCGTTGACCGCTCCCTTTGCGGCACCTGGTCCGCGCACGATCATCGGGATTCGCGCCGAGGCCTGATAGGCGTAGGACTTGCGCCACAGGTAGTGGTCGCCGGTCATGTCGCCGTGGTCGCTCAGGTAGACGATGAGCGTCTCGTCGAGCCAGCCGCGCTTCCTCAAGGCTTCGGTCACGCGGCCCAACTGCTCGTCCATGAAGGAGACCGAGCCCGAGTAGCCGACACGGGCGCGTCGCGTCAGTGCCTGGCCGACGTCGCCGTGCCAGATGTCATCACGATTGGAGTTTCGTGGCTTGTTCCCGGCCGCCCACTGGCCCGCCACGGCCTCGGGCAGGCGGGCCTCGGTGTAGCGGTCCCAGAAGCGCTGCGGCGGGTCGTAGGGGCTGTGAGGGCGTGCAAAGCTCACTTTCAGGAAGAAGGGCTGCGCCTGCTGATACGATTCCAGAAAGCGTACGGCGCAGTCGGCGGTCCAGGTGGTGGGATGCAGACGCTCTGGTAGCACATACGGCTTGGCCGTGTTGTCGTTCCAGCCGATGCCGGTAGCGTCGGGGTTGAGATTCGGTGCCTCGGAGGCGAACCAGGCGCGGTAGTCGCTCTTGAAGTCCGGCGACTCCACGCGGCCGCTCTCATCCAACAGCGTCTGATGGAAGCCATGCAGGTTGCGCTGGGGCGACCAGTGCATCTTGCCGATGCCCGTTGTGTGATACCCGGCTTCGCGCAGAATCCGGGGCGCTTCCACCGGATACTTCTCCGCCACCTTGCCGTAGCCCAACATGCCGTGCCGCCACGGCGACATGCCCGTCAACAGTCCGGCGCGTGCCGGTGTACACGTGGGCGTCGACGAGAAGGCATGGCGGAACCGAACGCCCTCGCGAGCCAGTGCGTCGAGGTTGGGCGTGCTCACCGCGCTGTTGCCGTCGCAGCCCATCCAATCGGCCCGGTGCTGATCGCTCATGAGTAGCAGCAGGTGGGGCTTCGACGTGGAAAACGCGCGAATGTAGGCAGGCGCGGTGAGCAGTGTCCGGCGCGAAATCATCTCTTTACTCCAGTTCCGGTCGCCCGGCCGGCGACGCTACCACTGCGCGGCGACGCCGATCTCGAGGGGCCAGATCTCGGCCTCCACATGCCCTTGAATCAGCTCCGCCAAGTCGGCCGGCCGCCCGATCAATGGTGGGAACGTGCCGAAGTGCATGGGAATCACCTTCTTCGCCTGCACCAGACGGCAGGCCACCGCCGCTTCCTTAGGGCCCATGGTGAAGAGGTCGCCAATGGGTAGGAAAGCGAGCTCGGGCTCGTAGATCTCGGCGATGAGCGCCATATCGGAGAAGACGGCGGTATCGCCGGCGAAGTAGATACGGCGGCCGTCCGGCAGATGAGCGATGAAGCCGGCCGCGTCGCCGCCGTACAGGATCTTGCCCTCATCACTGATGCCGCACGAGTGCACGGCGTGCGTCATGGTGACGCGTAGCGAGCCCGCCTCCTGCGATCCGCCCTTGTTCATGCCGCAGGCGTTTTCGACGCCCTTCGACTCCAGCCAGTGGCAGATCTCGTAATTGGCGATGACCTTCGGCTTGTGTTTGCGCGCCAGCGGAACGGCATCCGCGATATGGTCGAAGTGGCCGTGCGTGACGAGCATCGTGTCGATGCGCTCGAACTCGAAGCCCGCCGGGAAGGCGGGATTGCCTTGCACCCACGGGTCGATCACGACCACTTCGCCGTTGTCCAGCTTCCACTGAAACGTGCCGTGGCCCAGCCACGTGATTTCAATCATGCGCTCTATTTTAGTGAATGTTCGCGGCTCAAGGGCGCTCGTACTTGGCCATGGTCCAGACCTCCGCCAGGTCGTGTCCACGCAATGCCTTGTCTAGCTGTGCCCGCGTGGAATCCACGTGCAGCATGAGCCTGCCGGTATCCAGGGCGTACAGCTTGAAATAGTAGCGGTGCGGGCCGTGGCCCGACGGCGGCATGGGGCCGCCATAGCCTTCCTTGCCGAAATCGTTGATGCCGCTGGTGCCGAGACTTCCAGGCAGGAAGCCCTCCGGCAAGCCATGCTCGGTGCCGGGAATGTCCCAGAGTAGCCAGTGGGTCCAGGTTCCGGCGGGCGCGTCGGGATCGTCCACGATCAACGCGAAGCTCCTGGTGCCGGAAGGCGCGTCTTCCCACTCAATGGCGGGGGAAACATCTTCCCCTTCACCCGTGTGTCTCTTGGGCATGGTTCCGCCTTCATCGCAGGCGAGAACTCGAACTCGGAACGCCATACGTACCTCCTGTGGCGATCACTTGAGCCGTTCCATTTTTCCAACTGGGTCAATACTCAGCCAGTCCCGGAATGGTCACCGGGCGTCGGCCGTTCCGTTCGCTTACCACCGGCCGGCTACGGTCCACAAACCCGGGACCCGTTGCCAGCCAGCGCCACAGTATCACGATGGGGTGCCGCTGTCACGCGGGGATCGCAGCTGCGATAATCTCGGCGAGGACTCTTGCGTCGACCTTCGCATCGCCTGGTGTTCAGATCTGCGGCTGCGGCCCTCTTTGTCCTGACCGGCTTTGCCCAGCCGACGCCTCCACAACCGGCCACCGGTGGTTCCTGGCGATTCCTCACCGGCTATCACAGCGAGCAACCCTCCGCCTTCGAGGCCATCAGCCTGCTGCTCCGGGTGGCTGAGGTGCCTTCTGGCTTCGTGGCTCTGCGGTCGTGCGCGGCGGACGTTCCGGTTGTCTTCAATATTCCTGCCGGCATGGAACTTCATAGTGCCCTGGACGAGGTGTTCGCCTTCATTGGAGGCGGCTACCGGCAGGAAGAGCGAAACAGCGTGATCAACGTGCTGCCCGCCTTGGGCGTGCCAGCTCTTCTCAAAGTCAGAATCGAAAAGCTGACCATTGATGATCCTTCGAATCTGACTCTCTCCGTCGGCCAGATTGAGGAGACGCCAGCCTTCCGCCGGGCCCTTCTCGCCACGGGCGCTGCCCAGTGGGAACGCCTGTCGATCATAAGTTCAGTGCGGCAGCCGGGCGATCCCGAGCCGCCAAAGCCGCAGCCGCTCGAGATCCGCGACATGCTGGTGATCGATGTCCTGAATCTTCTGGTGCTTCGCCACGGGAGCGCGGTGTGGCTCTATAGTGAGTATCGCTGCGCCGGGCGTCGACCCCATTTCGGGCTAACCTTCATCCGCCGGTAGCTCTTACCTAATTCGCTCCAGCTTCAAGCCGAAGCCATATTCCGCCAGCCCCGGAATCGTCACCGGCAGCTTGCCATCCACTTCGAGTTCGCCCTTCAGCGCCTTGACCACTGCGGTCTCCGCTGGCGCCGCTGTCGTATACGTCGCCAGGTACGCGGCGACGCTGGGGTAAGTCCTCAGTAAATACGGATTGCCGAACGCCACGATGGCTAGTGGCTTGCCAACGGCCAGCAACTTGTCCACAAACCCGGGATAGTTGCCGGACAGCGCGACGTGGCCGCGAGAGGCGCTGGCCGTCACATAGGCCTCCACCACCACTGTTTCGCATTGCGCTGCGTCCTTTGCCAACTCATCGAATTCTTCCACTGGCAACTGTGGATCGAGCAGACGGACCTTTGAGCCGTGTAGCCCTTCGCGCAATTGGTCGGACAAGTCGCGGCCCTGCGTCGAGAACCGGCCCGCCGCCAGGATGTAGTGGCAGCTTGCCGCCGGATTGCGAAGCGGCAGCAGACCGCCCTCGTTCTTCACCAGGGTGAGGGCCTTCTCGGCCACCCGCTGTGCGATCTCCTCATCTTCCGGCGAATCGATCTCGTCGCTGATCTTCTCGAGATCCACCAGTTTCTGCCGGTTGAGGCCCACGTGCACCTTGGCATTCAGGATCTTCAACACGGACGCATCCACTCGCTTCTGCGTCAGACGTCCGCTCTTCACTGCTGCCACGATGGCCCGCACGCTCTCCTGCGCGTTGGCCGGCACCAGCAGTAGATCCGCGCCGGCTTCCAGTGCCCGCACGGCGGATTCTCCGGCAGGGAACTGGCTCGTCAATCCCTGCATGTTCATCGCATCGGTGACGGCGATCCCTTGGAAGCCCAGCTCTTCGCGCAACAGTCCGGTAAGAATGTTCTTTGACACGGTGGCCGGCAACGTTTCCGGTTCGAAGGCCGGCACGTGCAGGTGGGCACTCATCACCCCATCGACGCCGGCCGCGATGGCCGCTCTGAACGGGACGAGTTCCACCTCTTCCATTCGCTCTTTCGAGGCAGTCACCACGCCCAGCCCGAAATGGGTGTCGGTGACGGTGTCGCCATGGCCGGGGAAGTGCTTCACGGTGGTCAGCACGTGATAGTGCGGATCGCTCTTAGCGCCCTCAATGAACGCCTTCACATGCGCCGCCACCACCTGCGGGTTCTCGCTGAACGAGCGCGTGTTGATCACGGGATTGTCGGGATTGTTGTTTACATCCGCGTCGGGCGCGAACACCCACTGGACGCCCATTGCGCGGGCCTCCCGCGCCGTCGCCTTGCCCAGTTGGAAGGTCGCTTGCACGTCGTTGGCCGCGCCGTAGGCCATCAGATGCGGAAACTCCGTGGTGGAGGTCATCCGCATCGAGGCTCCTCGTTCGAAGTCGCCACCGACGATTAGCGGTACCTTGGCGAGACGCTGCATGCGGTTGATGAACGCCGCCATCTGGTAGGGGTCGGCTTTCTGCACGATGCCGTTCTTCACCCGATTGAGGACGATCAGCCCGCCCACCCGCAGTTCCCGCACGGCTGTCACATATTGGCGATATGCGCGCGACTTGGTGTTTGGCGCGTCACCGTAGAAGTGAATCATCAGCAACTGGGCGGCGCGCTCGGCCGGCGTCATGGATCGCAGCCAGCGCTGGGCGATGCCGGATGTGGAGGGTGGGGCTGGTTTGGCGGCAGGTTTCTTCTTGGCCGCGGCGGGAGCCTCCAAACCGCTCATGAGGAGCAAGCCCGCGAGGGCAACGATCTGACGCATCAGACCCAGCCTAGCATCGATGCCAGGCCGTCCAGGTTGTGTGTGTCTAGCTGCCGGCTTTGCGCACGCGCACACGCGGCGAAGGACGTTCTTCGGTTGGTGGTTTGCGTGGGATCTTCAACAACCGGTTGGCCGCGCGGATGAGTTGTTGCACTTCATTCGCGCTCTTCATGATGACTACGTTCGCGCCCGTATTCTTCTCGTTCAGGCCCAGCGCATCCACAAAACCCGAGATCAGCACCACAAGCGTCTGGGGCTTTTCGGCGCGCAGTTGCTCAATCAGTTCGACGCCATTGGTCTCGGGCATCTTGTAGTCCGTGACTACCAGATCGTAAGGGTCCTTGCGGAACATTTCCATCGCCTGCTGGGCATTGGGCGCGCCATCGGTGGCAAATCCGAGCTCCTTCAAAACGGCGCTGCGGGCCATCAATCCGGCGCGATTGTCATCCACGAGGAGGACACGCGCGGACGGCGTTGAACTTGACTTAGAACGAGCTACCATTGCGTGAAACCATGCCGAAAGTAGCAAAGCGCAATGACACGTGTCAACGAAGCTGTATCGCGCTCATCCGGTGCGAGATCCATTGCTTGACTTCGCTGCGGTGCTGTGGTGAGTGCGGCTACTCCACTTCGCGGGGCGCCTGATAACCGGTCTTGGCAATCACTGTGTACTTCATCGCCTTGCCCTTTTCGTCAGTCACCTTGAGAGGGACATTCGTGCGCGGATCGACGAGGTCGACCTTGATCTTGCGGAATTTTCCATCGCGCGCCGTATTGGTGGGCTGGTACGACAACGAATAGGTGTTGCGCAGTGCCTCGGAGATCTGCCGGAAGATGCCAGGGTACTCTCCGAAGAAACGAGGAAACCAGGCCTGACCGCCGGTCTCCTTGGCGAAGGTCCGCAACTGGTTGTCGGCCTGCAGAAAGTCGAGCCGCTGGATGGGCCCCATATAGCCCTGCGAATCGAGATACTCGCGCATTGCCTGCAATGTGCCCAGCGCATAGATGGGCACGCTGGCGGTCTGCAGCTTTCTACGCGTGACATCGAAGGTGATCTTCGAGAACGTATCCATGCCGCTACCGATGTAGAGAATCGCCTTGCGCCCTTCGATGTCGCTCATGCGGTCCGCCACGCTCGTCAAGGCGTCGTAGAGATTCGATTCCGAGAACGCAGGAATGCGCAGCCTGGACATGGCTTCGTAGGTGTCTTGCCGGTTGGTGGAGAAGTCGCTGAGGATCTCTGACCGCATGTCGAAGGCGACGACGGCGACCGTGTCTTCCGGTTTCAAGGTCTGCAGAAATCCATAGCAGGCCGTCAGTGTTTCCTGCCACCCATATGACCAGTACTGCTGGTACAGGTTGCTGAACTCAATCACCATCGCCAGCGTGATGGGCGATTCGCCTGTCGTGAAGCCCGCCACCTTCTGCTGCACTCCATCTTCCATGATGCGGAAGTTGCCGGCCGGAATGCCTGGGATGAAGCGGCCGCGATTGTCGAGCACGGCCACGTCGACGCTCACTGTCAGTGTGTCGCTGCGGAACGTGGGCTGCCCGGCCTCCGCCTTCTCACCTGGCTTCTTCTGCAACTTCGACGGGATCTTCTCGCCCTGCGCCTCCGGCGGCTTCGCGGGAGCGGCCTCGTCCGCGGGCTTGGGCTTGGGCCGCGCCACCGTATCGCCTGTTTCCTTCTTCGGGCCCGTCTGGGCGGGCAGCAGCCCACTCATGGCCACGGCCGCGGCTACCAACATCGGTCCCAAAGTCCGGCGCAGTTTCATGACACTCCCTTCCTAATGCCTACTATGACGTACAACCCGAGCCCGTGGGTTGCCACTCGCTACTGAATCCAATCGCCGGGTCCGCCGCGGCGGTCCTGAGTGGACGAGCCGTGGCGCTTCAGGTAGACCTGGAACTTCTTTTTGGCTCGCCGCAGCTTCCAGTCCTTGTAGCGCTGCCGCAGGTCGCCCATCAGGTCGACGCGCGCCATCGCCTTGTGCCCCAGATTGAACCGCAGCCATACGTAACCGAAGACGAGTCCGCCGAGATGCGCGAAATGGCTGATCGCGCCGCCGGTGTCGCTCAGTGAGCTGAGAAACACGATGGCCCCGATGATGAGCACCATCCAGCGCGCTTCAATGGGGAACAGGCCGAAAAAGTAGGTGGTGACCTTGGGGAAAAGGATGCCGAACGCCATCAGCGTGCCGTAGATGGCGCCGGAGGCACCAATGGTGCGCGTGTCCAGGGATCCGAAAAACAGGTTCAGGAACACCACGCACAAACCCGCGCCGACTCCGCAGAAAAAGTAGAACTGGAGGAACCGGCGTGTACCCCAAACACTCTCCAGGGGCGTGCCGAACATCCACAGCGACAACATGTTCATCAGGATGTGCCCGAAGCCAAACGGGCTGTGCAGGAACATGTACGTGAATAGCTGCCAGATGGCGAAGCTGCTCAGCACGGAACGGGGCACCAGGCCCAGCACCAGGAACAGATCGCCCAACGCCGTGCGCGCGCTGAAGAAGTAAATCACAAACAGCACGCTGTTGACGATGAGCAACCACTTGACGCCTGTCGTCATGCGGTTCATGGGTGGGGGGCCGTATCCACGGTCACGGACAGAAAAGGCCATTGCGCCAGAGTACGCCTCTGCATCCACAATACACTAACGCCCGCCGGGCGCGCGCCGCATCAGGACAGGCCGCTGTGGGGCGCCCCTCGCGAGCCCAGACGCGATTGCAGCAGTTGCCGGCCGTCCGGCGCCTGGACCGCGTGCAGGGCGCGCTGGCTCGCCACAAGAGCGTCGATGCAGTCTCCATCCAAGGCATGGGGCGCCTCTCGCCGCATTATCGAGAACACCTCATCCCGCGGGACTGCCGCGCGGTAGGGCCGCCTGCCCGCCAGGGCGTCGAAGACATCGGCCACGGATAGGATCCGCGTAGCCATGGAGAGCTGATCGGCCGCCGATCCGCGGAAGTAACCGCCGCCGTCCAGCCGCTCGTGGTGGGCGCCCGCGACAATGGCGATCTCCTCGAACCCTTCAATGCGCTTCAGGATCGCTTCGGAATGGTAAGGATGCCGCTTGACGACCGACCATTCCTCGCTCGTCAGCTCCGTCGGCTTCTCGAGGATCGAGTTCGGGACGCTGAGCTTGCCCAGATCGTGCAGCAGCGCCGCCCGCCGGATGAGGGTCAATGTCGCCTTGCTAGCGCCCATTTGCGAAGCCGTGCCGACCGCCGTCTGCGTGACACGCCGGGAATGCTCGCTGGTGTACGGCGATTTCGCGTCCACTACTTCGGCGAAGGCCTCGCAGATCACATCGACACGATCTCCTCCGGCCGCCACGTTGCCCTCGGCAGGTGAGAGCCGGGCCACGGTCTGCGAAGCATAGGCCAGTTCGTTGTCCAGCGAATCCAGCTGTGCAATGGCGTGTGCCGCCCTGACCAGTTCCGGATCGAACCAGCGTCCGCTGCGCGCCCGGGCCACCCGGAGTGCTGCCGGCATGCCGGAGTGGCGATGAAACAGTTCCAGCGTCTGGGCCAGGCTGACAATCCGGGCCGCAATGGGAATCCGGTCGCCCTCCAAGCCCAACGGATTGCCGCTCCCATCCCAGCGCTCGTCCAGGTTTCCAATCGCCTCCGCCGTGCGCCGTGGGAAGCCCATCTTCAGCGCAATGGAGGCGCCGCGCTCGCCGCGGATCGCCGCCACTTCCTTCGGCCGCCGGTGCCGTTTCCACGCCCGCTGCGAGAGGGCCAGCAGCCGCTCCCACGTCGGCCGGCCCACGCGGACATGCCGCAGCGAATGAACCAGAGTTGACCAGTCCACACTGCGCCAGTCGATGAGTTTGAGGTCCTGCCTGGAACTGATCTCGTCACTGCCCAGAATCTGGACCATGCGAGCGGCGTTGCTGCTACAGCCGGAGTCCTTCAGTAGGAGGGCGTAGTACAGGTCGGCCAGTTCGTCCTCGGGAAGCCCCATGGCCTGTCCCAGGCGGATGCCGAGGACACAACTGCGCTGCGCGTGGCCGACGGGCTGGCCTTCCGTGAGATCCAATGCGTAGGAAAGGGCCGAAACCAAGTCGGATAGCCGTACTGAGCGCACCCGGCGCTGCTGGACAGGTTTTGGCACCTTTGTTACTCCTGGGGGTCATTGTGTACCCGCAGGGATGAATCCAGCATAGGCGGAAAGCCCTATCAAGTGGTAGGGATTCGCCGACCAATAGGACTATCGTGTACTTAACATCACAGAGGAAGGTTCTAAGTGTGATGCCACGAATGCCATCGCGTGGCTGTAATAGTCCTGGCGATCCGGGGGCACTTCCCGCACTCTTCGCAACTGGGCCATGGCCTCCGGCCAGCGCTTCTGTTGCACGTAATGCGAGGTCAGCACCAGCCTCGCCGCGTCATCTCCAGGGCTCAGTGCCAGGATCCGCTCCAGCACGGGAATCACTTCGGGCCGCGTCTGGTTCAACATGGCCAGGCGCGTTAGCAGCGGCACTTCCTCCGAACCCAGATCCATCGCCTTTTCATAGGAGTAGCGTGCTTCCGAGTCATTGGACTGCCGCAGCGCCACGTCACCCATCAGACCCCAATAGGCCGGCTGCATGCGAGCGGCTTCGGTCAGGTTGGCCAACCGCGTCCGGGCGCCGTCCAGATTGCCCAGATCCACTTGCAGCCGTGCGAGCGTCAACTGTACGGAAGTGTCCTCCTCCGCCATTACGTCGCAGCGCACGCCACCACGGGCAGTACCCTCCGGTGGGGGCACCGGATTGAGCCTCCCCACGTGCTGGTCCAGGTCCGACTGCAATTGCTCTTCCGTCCTGCCGGAAAGCGCCAGCAGCGTCTCCAATCGGGCGTCGCCACCCTTCAGAAATGTCCAGATACAATCCCGGTAGGGCGCTTCCGTGAAGAGGAGGTGTGTGAGGGCCCAGCTAGAGGCATAGAACCGCAGTGCCGCTGCCTCATCGGCATGGGGGGAGTTCACTGACGTAAGCTCTCGGATTGGCAGCAACCCCTGCCGTTTCAGCAGAGTGGCACGGAATCGAACCCGCGGTGCATCCATTCCGGCCAACTGGTCGGCCAGTCCTTCGCCCAGCCACAAGGGTAGGTGCCAGCCGCTTTCTTGCGCCAGGGCATGAATGTACTCATGCCGGAGCGCGGTAAGATTCTGCCTCGCCAGGCGGCCCAGAACAATCGTTCTTTGGTCCGAGCCGCCGACGAAGTACGCGGGAGAGTAAGAGTTCAGTCGAAACACCTGATACTCCCACTCGGAGGAGAAAGCCACGATCCGCAGACTAACCGGCTTTGTCGCTGATTCCGGCACCGCTGAGCGGAAGTAAAGTCGTAGACTCTCTAGCTCATTGAGGGCCTCGGCGGCAGTCTCCGCTTCAGCCGTCGTATACATCTCGAGGTGCGGTGAAGCCACTCGAATCCATGGTGTTTCGTTGGCCCTGACGGGACAATGGAGGAGGAACAGTCCCAGCACGCCAACGCAACGAATGGCCAAACGCTGCACTTCACCGTCCTCATTCCCTCCATCGGTCGAGCGGCGAAAATAGGAGAGAGAGGATTTAACCTGAAATCAGGGGTGGGGCCTGTGCCCTAGTCCCCGCTCGGAAAAAGGGTTATTAGCGCATGGATCCACTTTGCCGGTTCTTAGCCTGGAAGTACGGTGCGCGATCGCTGCTGTGCCGCGATGGTGTATTGTTTCCTGTCGCTTGCCGGCCGGCTCCGGCCGTACAGTGGCGGCAGGTGAACTCCGTGTTGGGCGAGTTGGACCTTACACCGCCGGCCGAAGTCCGCCTGGATCCGATGTTCGATGCGAAGGGGCTCTTCAACGGGCCGGTGTATGCCAGGCGCGGCCTCCGGTCATGGCCCGCACTCCAGATGGACGTTCAGCTTGGCTCCTACTTTGGGTCGATGAACACGTGCGAGGCGCTGGAGATGGAACTGCTTGCCCATTTGCCGTCGCTGCGCGGCGACACCGTCGTCGACTTTAAAGAGCTCGATCGGCGATTGGAGCGGCGGGCCGCTCTGGATGATCTGGTTCCGGCCATCGGCGTGGCGACGCTGGTCGTCTGCCAGGGAGAGCTGTTGCTGGGCCGGCTAGCGGCCAAGTCCATGCCGCACCGTGCCGGCCAGTGGCATGTCGTGCCCTCCGGCATGTTCGCTCCACCTTATTCCATAGTTGATACCGTCGCCGAGGAACTGCGGGAGGAACTTGGCGTCCAGCTCGATCCGGCCCGGCTGTATTTGAGTGGTATCGCCATCAATCTGCTCAACCTGCGGCCGGAAGTCTGCACGGTGCTTCTGCTCGATGGGCATGAAGAGTTCCGCCTCAGCAGCGAATTTCTGCCCGGACTGACTCGGGTTCCCTTCACTACCGAGGCGGATCTGATTCGTACCCTTGGCCTTCACGCCCGCACAATTGCGCCGGCGGGCGCCGCGGCCGTGTTCCTGGGGCTGAGGCTGCTGAGGAAGCTCAGACCTTGAAACGGGCGGCGAAGCTTTCGTACACGCCTTCGCCCTGCTTGCCCAGCCATTCCCTGGTGTAGCCCGCCATGGTTTCCAGATTGCGCAACTGGTGCGGCGCGTTGTTCATCTGGCGGATCGCCGGGACGAGGTGCTGGATCCGTTCCCAGACCAACGCGTGCTCCAGGGCATTCTGGATGAACAGCTCAGGGCTGAGGATTCCGTTCACGACAAAGCTGCACGCCATCTCCCAGTAGGTGGTGACCATGCGGTAGTAGGCGTTCATCTCCGAGCCGGGCGGGCACAGCCGCTGCCAGTCTTCGATCGTCTTGTACTTGCACTCGGACACGAACCACGCGCGGGCTTTGCGCAGTTTCTCCTCGCGCCGTTCCTCGTACAGACGCAACAACAGGTTGGCGTCCTCGTAGGTGGGTTGCCGGTTCCATTCAATCTTGGCCATGAACGAGATTCTACCGGCTTTGCTACACTCCAGAAAAACATGTCTGGGAACGAAGTCTATTCTCCAAGTACAGAGTTCTCCTCTCGAGCCCACGTGGGTTCCATGGAGGCCTACCAAGAGTTGTACCGGCGCGCGGAGGCGGATCCGGAAGGGTTCTGGGCTGAGCGGGCCGAGAGTGAAGTCCATTGGTTTGAGAAATGGACTCACGTCTATGAATGGCATCCGCCGTTCGTGAAGTGGTTTGTGGGCGCCAAGACCAATGCCGCCTACAACTGCTTGGATCGGCATCTGGAAACACGCGGCGACAAGCCCGCCATCGTCTTCGAAGGGGAGCCGGGCGACCAGCGCACCCTCACCTACCGCGAGTTGCACGAAGCCGTGGGCCGCTTTTCCAATGTCCTGAAGTCGCGGGGCTTCCAGGCCGGTGACCGGGCGATCATCTATATGCCGATGATTCCCGAGGCGGTCATCGCCATGCTGTCCTGTGCGCGCCTCGGCATCATCCACTCCGTCGTTTTCGGCGGATTTTCGGCGGAGGCTCTCAAGGCCCGCATTCTCGATCTCGATGCCTCGCTGGTCCTGACGGCCGATGGCGGCTGGCGCCGCGGTAAGGAAGTGAAGCTGAAAGGCGCCGTGGACGAGGCAGTGCAGGACTGTCCGGGGATCAAAGACGTGCTGGTGTGCCGCCGCACAGGTGGTGAGTGCCCCATGGTGGAGGGCCGCGACCACTGGTGGCACGATCTGCTGCCGGGCGTGAGCGCCGATTGTCCCGCCGAGGTGCTGGACTCGGAACATCCGTTGTTTGTTCTCTATACTTCGGGCACCACGGGCAAGCCAAAGGGGATTCTCCACACCACGGGCGGCTATCTCACCTACGTCACGAGCACGATGAAATGGGTGTTCGACCTCAAGGAGGACGACGTCTACTGGTGCACTGCCGACATCGGTTGGGTGACCGGCCACTCCTACATCGTCTATGGACCGCTGGCCGCCGGCGCCACCTGTCTGATCTACGAAGGCGCGCCGGACTTTCCGGCCTGGGACCGCTGGTGGGACATTGTCGAACGCCACAAGGCGTCGATTCTCTACACGTCGCCTACGGCGATTCGCGCACTCATCAAGCAGGGTGACGAGTTCCCGAACAAGCACGACCTTTCGTCGCTGCGCCTGTTGGGCAGCGTGGGCGAACCCATCAACCCGGCCGCCTGGGACTGGTATCACCGCGTTATTGGCAAGGGCCGGTGCCCGATTGTCGACACATGGTGGCAGACCGAGACAGGCGGGATTCTCATTGCGCCGATGCCCGGAGCGGTGCCGCTGAAGCCGGGTTCCGGCACGCTGCCGATGCCCGGTGTTCTCACGGATGTCGTCGACTTCTATGGGGAGAAGGTGGCGCCGGGCGCCGAAGGCTTCCTCATCATCCGGAGGCCGTGGCCCTCCATGATCCGGACGATCTGGGGCGACCCCGAGCGCTTCGAGCAACAGTACTTCAGCCGCATGCCGGGCATCTACTTCACGGGCGATGCGGCGCGGCGTGATGAGGACGGCTATTTCTGGGTGCTGGGCCGTGTGGACGATGTCATGAACGTCAGCGGCCATCGGTTGTCGACGATGGAAGTGGAGTCCGCACTGGTGCGCCATCCGGCCGTGGCGGAGGCCGCGGTGGTGGGCAAGCCCCACGAGATCACGGGCCAGGCCGTGTGCTGCTTCGTCTCGTTGAAACAGGGCAACTGGGATCACGGCGTCCTGGGCAAGGAATTGCGGCAGTGGGTGGCCCATGAGATTGGGGCGTTCGCGCGGCCGGAAGAGATCCGGTTTGCCGAGTCGCTGCCCAAGACGCGTAGCGGCAAGATCATGCGGCGATTGCTGCGTGAAATTGTGACGTCCAACACAGTGACGGGCGATGTCACGACCCTGGAGGATCTGGGCGTTGTAACGCGCCTGGCCGCGCAACACGACGAAGATTAGGTTCTCGTGGTCCGGAGCCGCTTACCTTGCGGCTCCGGCCATTGCTCACGCCTTCAATCGGGTTCGTTTCAGCAGCAGCGGCGCAATCGCGTCCAGAGCCAGGATGTGGTGGGCCGCGCCCATGCGGATCGCCTCGCGAGGCATGCCGAACACCACGCAACTGGTTTCGTCCTGGGCGACGGTCTCGGCGCCGCTGTCGCGGATGGCCAGCAGTCCTTCCGCTCCATCGCTCCCCATTCCGGTCATCAACACGCCCAGGGCGGCGGGACCGGCGGCGGCGGAAACAGACTTGAACATCACATCAACGGAGGGACGCTGGTAGCAGACCTTGGGGCTGTCGTCGACTCGCGTCCGCCAGGCTCCGCCGGCTCGGTCGACCAGCAGGTGACGGTCGCCCGGCGCGACCCAGGCCACGCCCGGAGTGAGCATCTCGCCGCCCTTGGCTTCCCGTACCTCCAGTGCGCAGACTTTGTTGAGCCGTTCCGCGAAAGCGGCCGAGAAGACGGGCGGGATGTGCTGGGTGATGACGATGGGCGGCATCGCCGCTGGCAGCGCTGTGAGCACCCGCTCGATGGCCTGAGTGCCCCCGGTGGAGGCGCCGAGGGCGATCAACATCTGGCGGGGCGCGCCCTGCGGTTCAACGACCCTGGTGGGTGGGACATCCGCCGGGCGCACTGTCCGCGCGGTGGGCAGACGGGAACGGGCCGCGGCCCGGATCCGGCGCGGCAAGTCCTCCTTGAGATCGCCCACTGAGTAGGGTCCACCGGGTTTCGCCAGTACATCCACAGCCCCCTGATGCAGGGCTTCCATGGCAGCCTTGGTGGAGCTCTGGGCCAGGGAACTGATCACGATAACCGGCAGCGGATGGTACTGCATGATGCGGTTGAGGAATGTCAGGCCGTCCATGCGCGGCATCTCGATGTCGAGTGTCAGGACATCGGGCTTGAGGGACAGAATCTTGTCGCGGGCGACGTAAGGATCGGGCGCGGTGCCCACCACTTCCATGTCGGATTGCGCGCTGAGAATATCGCTGAGCACCTTGCGCACGATGGCTGAATCATCCACCACAAGCACTCGAGTCCGCCGGTCTGAGATCATAGGCCCTCGCCATAGCTTAAGGCCACTTCGATGTCGCCGTCCTCCAGCGGATACCTGAGCCAGGGCCCGGCAGCGTGTTGATTCCGGTCGACCAGATAGGGCGTTTCAATGGCCAGTCGGCCCTGGGGCTCCAGCCGGCTTAAGGTGGCGCCGCAGAGCATGTTCGCCAGTTCCAGGGCTGTGCTGCACTCCTCCGCGTGAACAACTTCCTCGGCCTCTTTGCCGAGGAAGGATGCCGTGAGACGGGTGCAGGTGGAGCACGAGATCGCGACATGAATGACGCCATCCACTGTGCCCCGGAAGCCGGCCCGCACCAGGCAACTCGACGCCGCGGGCGCTGGCACGATTTCGAGTTCGTCCAGCGGTAGCTCAAAAAACATGGTCTCCAGCACCTCCAGCATTGCGGCGCAGCATGCCTGATGGATCTCCGGGTCGGTAAGGTCTCGCACCTCGGTTTGGTTCCGCATGATATGAATCCTCAGTCGCTCGAATCGTCGAAGTCCGCCCCGGCGAGTTCGGGGAAAATGTCGGCCAACACCTCGCCCAGCTTCTCGGGCGGAAACGGCTTCCTGACGTAACTGCGCGCGCCCAGTTCCAGGAGCTTCCCCATCCTCTGGTCGGTCGAGTCGGTGGAGACGACAATCACCGGAATCGAGCACAGGGCGTGGTCGCGCCGGAGCTCTTCCAGCAACCCCTCGCCGTCCATGACAGGCATGTTGATGTCGGTGAGGATCAGGTCCACCTGGTGTTCGAGGCCCTGCGCATCGGCCGACCGCAGTTTTGTCAGCGCCTCACGGCCGTCGCCTGCTTCCAGATAGGAGGTCACTTCCAGGCCGGTCACCTCGACTGTGCGGCGGACGAAGGCGCGCATGACGGGCGAATCATCCACGATCATCAGACGTTTTGGCACAGAGGACCTCCCTGGGATAGAGTGCGCTCGGCGTGATTCATCGGCCACAATTCCCGCTCTGGTTCACCTGAGGCCCGGACGATCATCCGGCCCGATTCGGCCTCCAACCGCACGGTTCTGGACACTCCGCCGCCCACGTCCTCGGCGTGCACCATCACGCCCGCCTTCCACAAGATCTTGCGGAGTGCGGCGTAGTTCCGCTTGCCGATGTTGAAGACGCCGTTGTCGTTGACGACGGCTGCCCCACCGGCCAGCCGCACCACCAGCCGGCGCTTCTCGGCTCCTTCCTGATAGGCGCCGCGGAAAAGCAATGGTGTGCCCGTGTCGGCATAACGGTATGGATGCTCCCGGCCGTTGCCGTTGCGGTCGACCCCGCTGTCCGGCAGCATGAAATGCAGTAGGCCGGAGACCCGTGTCACCGGATCCCAGATCGCCACCGCGATGCAGGAGCCTAGTGCGTAGGTGACCAGTTCGGCCAGCGGGTCGCCCGTGACTTTGCAGTCCCCCACGCCCACGACTAGTGTGTTGCCCACAATCCCATGCCCTCCTCTCCTGGCCGGCTTTGCGTACTCACCCGCGGCGGTTCATCGGCTTGCGATAGGTGGCCGGCATTACGTAGGAGAGCTCATGCTCCATGCCCATCAGACCCTCGGAATGCCCGATCAGCAGCCAGCCTCCGGATTCCAGTTGAGTGGCGAACCGGCGCACCAGCTTCTGCTGGGTGGCCTTGTTGAAGTAGATCATGACGTTCCGGCAGAAGATGACGTGGAAGCGGGGTAGGGAAGCCAGGTCCTCCATCAGATTGATGCGCTGGAACCGGATGCGCGAACGCCACTCCCGCCGCACGCGGACCATCCCTTCCTGGGTGCCCACGCCGCGCTGAAAGAAGCGCTTGCGCCACTCCTCCGGTAGCTCCCTCATGCGGGCTGCCGGGTAGACGCCAGCCTCGGCGGCGGTCAGTGCCCGGGTCGAGATGTCGGACGCGAGGATCTCGACTTCGCCCACACGGCGCTCGCCCAACGCCTGCACGAGGTGGAAGAGGATGCTGTACGGCTCCTCCCCCGTGGCGCAGCCCGCACTCCAGATGCGGAGCGAGGCGCCGTCCGCCATCTCGGGCAGGATCACGCTACGCAGGAACTCGAAGTGCTGAGGCTCTCGCAGAAAGCTCGTGAAGTTCGTGGTCAACGCGTCGATCAGCGCCGCCAGCTCCAGACCCGTGCGATCCGCCTCCACGACACTGAGATAGCTGGAAACGTCCTTCAGGCCCAGTTCCCGGATCCGTTTGTTCAACCGGGCGCCGACCAGGGCCTCCTTGCCGTCCCGCAGGTCGATGCCGGCCATCTGATAGGTGAGCGATTGGATCCTCTTGAACTCAAGCGGCTGAACGGCTTGCGCCGGGATGACGAGCGGGCTCTCAGGCGGCATGTTCGATCTCTCCAAACAACGTCGCCAGATCGAGGATCAGACCCACCCGGCCGTCGCCCAGAATCGCGCCTCCCGCCACGCCCCTCACGCCGCGGAATGTGGCGCCGAGATTCTTGATCACCACCTCCTGCTTGCCCGCCAGTTCGTCCACCAGCAGGCAGTACTGCCGGTCTTCGCTCTCTCCGACGATCATGACGCCCTCGCAAGGGTCGTCGGTCCTTGCCTTCACGCCCAGCCTCCGGCTCAGACGGACCACCGGCAACAGCCGCTCACGCACCAGCACCATCTCGCCGCGGCCTTCCACCGTGAATAGCCGGTCTGGCGTCGGCCGGAACATCTCGCGCACAGCGAAGATCGGCACGATGTAGCGAACACCGCCCACCACCGTCACCAGCCCGTCGATGATGGCCAATGTCAGCGGCACCTTCAGGGCGAAGGTCGTTCCTCGTCCCACGGTCGAGGAGATGTCGATGCGGCCGCGCAGCTTGCTGATGTGCTTGCGCACCACGTCCATACCCACGCCGCGGCCGCTGACATCGGTGACTCGTTCGGCGGTTGAGAAGCCCGGTTCGAAGATCAGGTGATAGACTTCGTTGTCGCTCAGGTTCGCTTCGGGCGATACCAGGCCTCGCTGAACGGCCTTCGCCAGAATGCGGCCGCGGTCCAGGCCGCGGCCGTCGTCGCTCAGTTCGATGACGATCTGGCCCGCCTGATGCGCGGCCTTCAACCGTACCTTGCCGGACGCCGGCTTGCCCACGGCTTCCCGCTCGTCTGGCGACTCCAGCCCGTGATCCAGCGCGTTCCGCAGCATGTGAACGAGGGGATCGGACAGCTCCTCGACGATGGTGCGATCCAGTTCCACGTCTTCGCCATGGAGTTCGAGTTCCGCCAGCTTGCCTGACTTGCGCGCCAGATCGCGCACCAGCCGGGTCATGCGGCGGAACAGGATTCCAATAGGCACCATGCGCATCGCCATGGCCGTCTTCTGCACTTCGGCCGTAACCCGTGCCAGTTGGGATAGATCTCGTTGCACGCGTGGTGAGCGGGCCTCGGCCAGTTCTTGATTGTGGTGCAGCATTGACTCCGCAATCATGAGCTCGCCGACCATCTCAACCAGGTACTCGAGCTTGCCGGTCTCGACTTTTACCAGCGAAGCCTCGTTGCGCTTCGGGCCGGTGGCCGCTTCCGCCGGTGACTGATCCGGCATGGCCGCCGCGTCCCTGTGGACCTCGGGCGAGAGCGCCGGAGCGGACTCGGGCTGAGCCCCTGCCTCCGGCGCCACGGCCACTTCCACCCCGGGCGACTGTGGCGCGGCGGCCATGGCGCGCACCTGCTCCAGTAGTGCGGTGGGCGTCTCCATCGGAGGCGCCGTCCGCCCCTGGTTGCCCGCCTCGATGCCACGCAGGCAGCCCGCCAGGAAGTCGCCGGACTGCAGAATGACGTCCACGATGGGTGGGGTCAGTTGCAGTGCGTCGTTGCGGGCCAGATCGAGAAGGTTCTCCACTTCATGTGCTACCTCCTGGATCACGGCGTACTCCAGGAATCCGGCCAGCCCTTTCAGCGTGTGAAAACTGCGGAAGGCGCTATGCAGCGTCTCGGGCGTATGCGCACCCTGTTCGATCTCCAGCAGGCGTGCCTCGATGTTGGCCAGATGTTCGCGGGCCTCCACCAGGAAGTCTTCCACGAGCTGTGGGTCTTGATTGAGCGCTTGTGCCATGTCCTTCTCCTGGCTGTTCTGGACCTTGGGGATCGCGACACTCGTGGCCAGAGCCTGCAGATCGGCCGTCACCTTGCCGTTCCCGGTGGGCGCTGCAGCGACAGGCCGCCGGGGCGCCATTCGCTTGCGGTATGCCATCGTGGTGCCGCCTAGAAGTCCCTGAAGTCGTCATCCATGGGGAACTGAGCCGAGGCGGATGGATGCGCGGGCATCTTGGCCGCCGCCGGGTTCAGACTCTTCGAGCCCGGCCTCGCGGACAGCCCCGCGAACTCACCCTGCCGCTTCATCGCTCCCAGCGAGCGAGCCGGATCTCTCCGGCCGGTGGAGCGTTCCCGCGTCGTGCCGCCATCGCTGCCCACCAGGACCCTCAGGCGGCCCACGGCGTCATTCAGCGACAGGGCCTGCGCGCTCATCTCCTCACCCGCCGATGCGCTCTCTTCCGCGCTGGCCGCTGTCGATTGCGTCACCTGCTGCATCTGCCCCACGGCTCTTGCGATCTGCTCGATGCCTCGTGCCTGCTCCTGGCTCCCGACATTGACCTCGTTCGCGAGTATCTTGATACGGGATGCGTTCTCCACAACACGCGAAACACACGAGGCCACTTCGTCCAACCGCACCTTGCCTTCATTCGAGCGCACGATCGACTCCTCGATGAGGTCGGACGTGTCCTTTGCCGCCTGGGCGCAGCGCTGCGCCAGGTTTCTCACCTCGTCCGCCACCACGGCAAAGCCCATGCCCGCTTCGCCGGCCCGCGCCGCTTCCACGGCCGCGTTCAAGGCCAGGATGTTCGTCTGGAACGCAATCTCGTCAATCACCCGGATGATCTTCGAGATCTTCTCGCTGGACGTGTTGATCTCTTTCATGGACTCAATCATCTGCGTCAGCTTGTAATCGGTCTCCTTCAGCAGTTGATCTGCCTTCTCGGTCTCCGTGGCGGCGTTGCGCGCGCTTTCGGCGTTCTTCCGCGTCATGGCGTTGACCTGCTCAGTGGACGCCGACGTCTCCTGCAACGAGGCCGCCTGCTCAGAAGAGCCTTGCGCCAGCGATTGCGACGAACTCGAAATCTGATTCGACGCCGAGGCCACCTGATCGGCCCCTTCGCCGATTTCGACGGCGATCTGCCTCAAATCCCGGTTGCCGTTTCTGATCACCCAGAAAGCCACGGTTGCGATGCCCAGGGCCAGCAGGCACACCAGCACCGCCAGCATGCGCGCGAATGAGGCCATCGAGATGGCCGATGAAGAACTGGCGACGGCGTACCTGCGCTGAATGTCGACCAGAGTGGTAGCTTGCTGCCGCATCTTCTCGAACTGCCCACGGAAGTACTCGGTTTGCATTTTCGTGGCTTCGTCGAACCTCTGGCCGCGGATGCTGTTCTCAAACTGCTGCAGTTTCCCTCGCACCTCGTCGCTCATGGACGAAAGAGCCGCCTGCTCCCGTCTGGCGTCATCCGCGGAAAGTAGAGGCGCCAGGTCTCTCACCCCCGCCGCCAACTTCTCAGTGGAGTCTCGCATCTGCTGGCTGGACGATTGGACGAGCGCCGGATCGTTGGTCATGGACCCCAGCAGTAGACCGCGCTGCGCGCCTTCGATCATCGTCACCGCCGTCTGACTCTGCAACGCCAGTTCCGACTTGCGTGCCTCCACGCTCACTGAGCGCTCCAACTGGGTCCGCACATCCGACAGGCTGTAAATGGCGGTCGCGCCCAGCAGCAATAGAAAGGCGACTATCGCGCCGGAGGCGATGTTGATCTTGGTTCCAAAACTGAATTTGTCGTTCATGGGCACACTCATCCTTCTTTCGGCTTCAGGTTCACTTTTTGCGCAATGGACTATTGCATGGGCAGGGGGTCGATGGCGCTCTGCTCCGCGTCGCCCGGCAACGTCGCCAGGTTGGGCATCTGTGTCACGCCTTCCACTTCAATGGCCGTCAACACCTGGTCAATATCCAGCAGGATCTTGACCTTGCCCTTCACCTTGGCCATTCCGAGAATGTAGGGCATCTTCATTTCCGCGCCAAACTCGGGCGTGTCCTCGATCTCGCCTTCCTGGATCGTCAGCACTTCGGACACGCCATCCACAATCGCACCCATCAGCATGTTGCCGCTTTCGTGGGCCACCTGCAGCACAATGATGCACGTGCGCTGGGTGTAGGCGACTTCGTCCAATCTGAATTTGCGCCGCAGATCGATCACCGGAATCACTTTCCCGCGCAGGTTGATGACGCCTTTGACAAAGGCCGGAGTCTGCGGCACCGAGGTGATCTCTTGGATGCCCATGATTTCGCGCACCTTTAGGACATGTACGCCGAACTCCTCCCGCCCCAGATGAAAGACGAGATACTTGCCTTGCCTCTTGCTCGCTTGTGCTTCGCTGACCGCCTCGGTCATCTGCATCAAATTGCCTCCTGTCGGGTCTGCCGGCCGGCCGCGTATTTAGCGCCTGGCCACGCGATCCGGCTTGACCCACGAGGGTCATATCGGAGCACACCGGCGAAGTCATAGAGAAAGTGGGTGGGCCAGTTGCTCCACCTGGAGAGCGCCTGCTATCCTCGGGCCCAAGAGGATGCTGTTGCACTCTTGATCCTGGGAGGATCCATGAAATTGACTCCATGGCTATTGGGTCTGGTATTGGCGGCGGCCGCTGTGGCGCAGCCGGTGCAGCCGCCCAAGACGCATTTGAAGGTGGGCGACTCCGCGCCGGACTTCACGCTGAAGACCACGGCGGGCAGCACTTTCAAGCTGTCCGAGAACCGCGGCAAGACCGTCGTCCTGGCGTTCTTTCCGGCCGCCTTCACCGGTGGTTGAACGAAGGAACTCACGGCGTACCAGGCTGGTCTCGCCAAATTTGAAGATGCCGGCGCGATTGTGCTGGGCATCAGCACCGATAATTTACCCACCCTCAGTCACTGGGCGAAGGAGCTGAACCTGGGATTCCCCCTGGCTAGCGACTTCAGCCAGCGTTCCGTTGCCACCCTCTATGGGGTCCTGAACAAGGACATCGGCATCGCCAACCGCGCCTCGTTCGTCGTTGACGCGGAAGGCAAAATCCAGCACATCGAAGAAGGGACGTCGGCGATCAATCCCGATGGTACCGCTCTCGCGTGCAGCCGGGTCCACAAGAAGTGACGCCGCCTCGCGCGGCCTGAAGTCCGTCTACTCGAAGAACGGTTCGCCTGGCTTGCGGTACTTCCACGCAACGTCGAGATCGATCTCGATGCCCAGGCCAGGCGAATCCGGCACTCGCACCTTGCCGTCCCGAACCAGCGGCCCCTCACCGTCCTTCACCAGGTCATCGAAGAACGGCACGCTGGCCGCATGCCACTCCAGAGCCAGTACGTTCGGCGTGGCCGCGCACAGGTGCGCACCGGCGAGCGTGCCCAGCGGCGAGCTAATGTTGTGCCACGTCAGATTGACATAGTGCATATCGGCCAGATCCGCCAGCTTCCTGCCTTCCCAAAGCCCGATCTTCTGGACGTCCGGCGACAGCACACGCAGGCCCGCCTCCACAATCAGCCGTTGGAAGTCGACGCGGAAGAAGTGGTTCTCGCCCGTGGCCAGCGGTGTCCGCGTGCAACGCTGCACCTCGCCCATGGCTGGGATGTTTTCCGGTGGCAGCACATCCTCCAGCCACAGGAGCCTCAGCGGTTCCAGCGCCCGAGCCAGGTCGACCGCGGCGGCTACTCCGTAGTTCCAGTGACAGTCGATGGCCAGCCCGACCCGCGGACCCACGGCCTTCCGCACGGCTGCGGCCAACGATACGGCGAAATCCACCTCCATCGGACTCAGATCGCGGTTGTACTCATCGGTTTCATACGGAGTGGGCACGTCCACGTCGAACTTCAGCATCCGGAATCCGCGCTCGGCCATCTCGGCCGCCCGCTCGGCGTAGCTCTCGGGTGTCAGGCTTTCCTTCTTCGATGCATCCCAGCCGTGATGCTTCACGCTGATACGCGCCTCTTCGGCCGGAGCGCCGTCGGCCGCCATCCACGCGGGCGTACGCGGCTTCAGAAGCGGGGTGATCGACTCCAGAGCGTCGCCGCCATGACAATCGGCATAGATCGTCACCGCGTCTCGATACTTGCCGCCCAGAATCTGCCACACCGGCATCTTCGACGCCTTGCCCAGAAGGTCGAGGATGGCCGTCTCAATCCCGCCGATGGCGTGGTACATCAGCCCCGGCGAGGCGTAGATACAACTCGCTCTCATGCGGCGCACCAACCGGTCGATATGCACCGGGTCCTCGCCCAGCAGGATGTCATTGAACTCGCGGATCACCGCCGTCAGGCCCGGGCCCAGGAAGGCCTCGCCCATGCCGCTGAGCCCCGAGTCGGTGTCCACGCGGACGAGGGTCCAATCGAAGTTGGATTCCATGACGGCGGTTGAGATGCGTGTGATCTTCATGGCGTGCTTGTGTAGTCTACTTGAAATCCAGGATGACGAGTTCGCCGGCCGGCGGCTTGGCGGCGGGCTTCGGTTTGGCGGCCGGCGTGGGCCGCTTCCCCGGCGCCTGTTTCGTAGGCGGAGCCGCCGGTTTGGGCTCCTCCACGGGCGCGGCGGTCACATAAAAGGCTTCCACCAGCGGCGCATTGCGCTGCGCTCCGCATACGAACTCCCGCTTCTCGGTGCTGTTGCCTCGCAGAATGATCTGGTTGGGCTTGTCGGAGGCCAGAATCGTCACCTGCGCGCGCGACTTCGCTGTCGCCGGGGCGGTCTGGATATGGAACTTGAGTGTCGACGTCGCGCAGTCGACCATCACCAGCTTGCCGGTCACTGATGCGTCACCCTGGCGCGCCTCCCAGGTCTTGGGCACCACGATGCTGGGCCGCTTGGCTGGCGCCGCTTTCTGCGTCGCTGCCAGTTCTCGAACCAGGCCCTGAGCCATCGCGCTCTGCTCCGGCGTTGTGGCCGTAGCGATGGCCTGTTGAGCCGCCGCGCGTGCCTCCTCACCCTGTCCGGCGGCCTGCCGGGCGCGGCCCAGGCCTTCCCAGAACATCGACTTCCTCGGTTGCCCCTCCGCCGCGTGCCGCATCGCTTCCACCGCTTCGGCCGTCGCGCCCTGACGTAAGCGCATGGAGCCCAGCATGTACCACGCGTCGCCGAACGACGGGTTCACCTCCACCGCCTGCCGCAGCAACGGGACCACCTTGTCCACGTCGCCGTTTGTGTCGCGGATCAACATTGCCAGTTGGTAATACGTCGTTGCCTGGCGGTCACCCATCGCCAGCGCCTTTTCCAGATATTGGCGTGCCGCCGCATAGTCAGTCTTCGCCATGGCCAGATAGCCCAGGCCGGCGACGGCGGATGCGAGATCGGGGTATCGCCGCGCCGTTTCCGTAACCAGTTGGTCGGCTTCCGCCTGTTTCCCTCGTGCCAGCAGAGCATCGGCTCTGAGGAGCCGAGCTTCCACATCGGATAGATTTCGCGACTGGAACGGCCCAGGCTCGGGTGCCGCTCCGATGGTCACTTCCCGCGTGGGATACCGTTTCGCCATCACGGCTTGCCGGGCTTCGTTGAGGGCGTTTTCCATGCTCCGCCCAAAGGCCTGCTCAAAGGCCGCGGTTTGCTCCACACCGGTGCGTAGCAGTTCGCCGAACCGGCCGATTCGGGCCTGCCCGTCCGCCGGCTGCATCAACAGGCTGGTGAGCGCCCAACTTTGCGCGTAAACCAGCAGTGTGTCGGCGGGCTGGGAACTCATGGGCCCGTCGTCTCTCCACGCGGTCAGTTGCGCCGTGGGCAGCCATTCGGCGGTGGCCAGCCGGTCGATGTGTTGCTGGATAGGCTGGCCCAGCGTCACCTTGTTGCCCTTTCTTTGGAGCGTGGAGAAGTACTCGGCCAATCCCTCTTCCAGCCACGGCGGCAGAATTGTCGACGAGTGGTGCATCGACATGTGAGCCACCTCATGCCGGCCAGCTCGTGCGGTCTCGTCACCCGAGTTCAGCAGCATCACGTAGTCGCGTTCCGCGCCGGGGTGAAACAGGCCCTTGTTCCATGCGGCCTGCTGAAAGGGCCGGAAATCGGACTCCGAGCGGAACAGCAGCACCCGCACGGGCGGAGCCGAATCCGGCATCGGCTTCGTCAAGGCGCCGAGGACGCTGTTCATTTCCAGCAACTGGCGGAGGATCCGCGTCCCGTCCTTCGCGTTCATGTCTGTGACAAGTTCCCAGTGGCCCGACTCCAGCACCCGCCAGGACGGCGCGGCCACGATGGGCTGCCAGGCCGCGAGGACGATTGTCACGATGGTCCGAACTAAGTTCCGATGCTTCATGGTCGTGTTTGGAATCACAGGGTATGGTATGGGTCTAATAGAAAGTTTCGATTGGACCCCTGGGGGTCCAGTTTCTATCCTACAAACAGCATGGCCTCTTCAATGGCAATGGATACCAATACCAGCCAAGTTTCACTACTCCATAGAATCAGCAGCATCGTCAGCTCCAACCGGTCCGTGGACGAGATGCTGGGCGAAATCGTAGGTATGACCGTGCAGGTAACCGGGTGCGACGCCTGCCTCGTCTACCTGCTGGAGCAAAACAGCGGAGAAATTGTACTCCGCGCGTCCCAGGTCCCGCACGCCGCGGAAATCGGTCATCTCAGCATGACCGTTGGACAGGGCGTCACGGGCTGGGTCGTTGAAAACAAGAGCATCGTCGTCCTGGCGGAAAATGCTCCCAGCGACAAGCGATTCATGCGCTTGCCGGGCCTCGTGGAGGACACCTACGAAGCCTTCTGCTCCGTTCCGCTCATCGCGGTCGGAGAAGTAATCGGCGTCATCAACGTTCATCACAAGGAACGACACGACCATTCTCCCGAGGAAGTCTCTCTCATTACCTTCATCGGCGAACAGATGGGCGGCGCGATTGCGCGGGCTCGTCTGGAAGATGAAAACGCACGCCTGATGGAAGAGACGCAGGAGATGAAGCGGCAGCTCGAAACCAGGAAGCTGGTCGAGCGCGCCAAGGGCATTCTCCAGTACAAGTTCAACCTGACCGAGGAGGAAGCCTACCTCCGCCTGCGCAACGAGAGCCGCCGCTTGCGCCGTCCCATGCGCGATCTGGCGGAAGCCATTATCCTTACCGAGGATCTGGCCCGCAAAGCCTCCGAGCCCGGAACACTCGACCGCGACGTCGAAGGCGATTAACTAGGAATTCGCGGCCGCGGATGCAAAAGCGCCGGGCCGGACGGGGTAAAATAGAGGGTTGCGGCCGTTTCACCCTTATTTCCGCAACCCTCACCTCTCCACTCTCGCCGGAAATTTCTGGACGAGAGCGATCGACGAAGTTCGTTTTCCCACCTCTGCCGTTCTCTATCCCACTGAGCCTGGCACCCAAGTCCTGATCCACGAGAATCGGCCCGCCGGCCCCGCCTTGGGCGAGGTGTTTCTCCACCACGGTTTGGAAGGCTCCAGCGGCAGCGGCTACATGATCTCGCTGGCGCAGTGCCTGTTGGAAGCGGGATTCGCTGTTCACCGCATCAACATGCGGAGCTGTGGCGGCACGGAAGCCCTGACGCCGACGTTGTATCACTCCGGTCTTACGCAGGACGTCCGCATCATCCTCGACCGGTTCCGCGCCGACGGCCGCGGACCTCGCTTCCTCATCGGATTCTCCCTGGGTGGCAACGTGACCTTGAAATTCGCCGGGGAATCCGGCGGCTCGACTCAGGACTTGGTGTCGGGTGTCTGTGCGGTCTCCACCCCAATCGATCTGCACGCCTGTGTCCGGCGGTTGGGTGCCTGGGAAAACCGGATCTATGCTCAGCGGTTCGTCCGGGGGCTCAAAGCCCGCTACCGCCGCCGGCACGCCAGCCACCCCGACTTGTTTCCGTTGGATGGCATCGACGCCGTCCACACGGTCTTCGACTTCGATAACCAGTTCACCGCCAAGGCCTTCCAGTTTGGGGACGCGCCGAACTATTACGCCACCCAGTCGGCCGTGCGGTTCCTGTCCGGCATCCGGGTGCCCACCCTTCTGGTGCAGTCGAAGGACGATCCTTTGATACCCTATCCCCTCTTCGAGGGGCAGGAGGTACGCGGCAATCCGAACATCCGCCTGATCCCCACTGATCGTGGCGGTCATCTGGGATTCATCGCTCGGGATCGGCCCAGATTCTGGCTGGACCCTATTTTGCGTGATTGGATCATACAGGTTAGGAACAAACAGGGTGTTTGCTCCGTCTAGGTCTATGAGATGAAATCCGGGGCCTCGACTTATGAGGCGTTCTCCATTGCGCTTGCCAGCCTGCGGAGCGCCAAACTGCGCAGCTTCCTCACCCTCCTGGGGATTATCCTTTCCACGACCACGCTCATCGCCGTGATGGCCGTGATCAATGGCATGAACGTCTACGTGGAGTCGAAGATCGCCGACCTCGGCGCCGACGGCTTCGTGGTCACCCGGTTTGCCTTCTTTGGCGACTGGGACCCTAAGAAATTCCTGGAGTTACAGCGGAAGAATCCCCAACTGAAACCCGACGAGTTCGAGTTTCTGAAGCAGCGCGCCACCATGGTGCGTGAAATGGGGATGACCAGCGATCACACCGCCGACGTCACCTACAAAGGCGATCGGATGGAGGATGTGAATATCACCGGCGGCAATGCCAACCTGAATATTCTCAACAACATCCAGACTGAAAGCGGCCGCTACTTCACCGAGGGCGAGAACACCAACCACCGCAATGTGGCCTTCATTGGGGCCGACCTCAAGGAGAAGTACTTCGCCAACACCGATCCCATCGGCAAGACCATCGAGATTTCTGGTAAGGCCTTTCAGGTGGTGGGGGTTTCGAAGAAGATCGGCAGTGTCTTCGGGCAGTCGCAGGACAACTTCGTCCACATCCCAATCTTCACCTTCTTCAAGATGTTCGGAGCCCGCACGTGGCTCAACTTCTCCCTGCAGGCCATCGATCACGGCCATTTTGAGCAGGCGATGGACGAGGTCCGGTCGCTGATGCGTGCTTACCGCCACATCCGCCCCGGCGTGGAAGACAACTTCATGGTCTTCAACTCGGCCTCCATCATGGGTGCCTGGGAGAAATTGACCGGCGCCATCGCCGCAACCGCCATCGCCGTGGTGAGTGTCTTCATGGTCGTTGGTGGCGTTGTGATCATGAACATCATGCTCGCCGTGGTGACGGAACGAACCCAGGAGATCGGCATCCGCAAGTCGTTGGGCGCACGCCGCACCGACATCCTGAAACAGTTCCTGGTGGAGTCCGCCGTCTTGTCGGGTACAGGAGGTCTGGCCGGAGTGACGATCGCCTGGGTGATCGCTCTGCTCGTACGCAGTTTCACCCCTGTTCCCATGGAGTTACCCCTTTCGTCGGTCCTTGTGGGCGTGGGCCTCTCGGCTACGGTCGGGCTGTTCTTCGGTATCTACCCAGCCTCGCAGGCCTCCAAACTCGATCCGATTGAAGCACTGAGGGCAGAGAAGTGAAGCCATATAAAATAAACAACTTTGCCCTGATCCTGGCCGGCGTGGGCTTGGCCTGGGACGCGATTCGCGGCCACAAGATGCGCAGCTTCCTCACCGTGCTCGGCGTCATCATCGGCACTGGCACCATCATCGGAGTCGGCAGCATTCTCACCGGATTCGACGGTGCCGTGACGAACGCCATCAAGGGCTTCGGCACGGACAGCGTCATGGTCTTCAAATGGCAGGCTGGCATCCGGTTTGGCCGGCGTTCCCGCGAAGAATGGCAGCGCAAAGCCCTGACCTATGAGAACGCCGTGGCGATCCGCGAGCGCTGCCCGTCAGTGAAGGGCGTCAGCCCCTACCTGTTTCCGGGCCGCGGCTTCCACAAAGCGCACTACAAGGGCAACGATGTCCTGCAGTTGAACCTGGGCGGGACCGACGAAAACTACGTCGCCGGTGGCAATGCGGAAATGAAGACCGGCCGCTTCTTCAGCGGCTTCGAGAACGTTCACAAGGAACCGGTGGTCGTCATCGGAGAGGACATCAACAAGAACCTCTTCGGCGCCGAGGATGCCGTGGGTAAGGAACTCCAGGTGGACGGTCACAGCTACCGCGTAATCGGCGTCATGAACCGGCCCGCCAACTCCTTCCCCGGCCAACAGGACAACCGTGTACTGTTGCCCTACTTCACGATGCGCAAGCTGGAGCCTTCGGCCATGGAGCATATGATCGTCGTGAGTGCCTATCCGGGCATGCTCCCCAAGGCGATCGACGAGGTGCGCGGGGTACTGCGGCAGGAGCGGCGCCTCAAGTACAACGATCCGGACAACTTCGGTCTCTCCACGGCCGAGCAGATGATCGAGGACTTCCGACAGGTGACCAGCGTCACCGCGCTGGTCATGGTTGTCCTGTCCTCCATCGGCCTGCTGGTGGGTGGCATCGGCGTCATGAACATCATGCTGGTCTCCGTAACGGAACGAACCAAGGAGATCGGCGTCCGCAAGGCTCTAGGTGCGCGCAAGAGCGACATCATTATCCAGTTCCTGACGGAGGCTGTGGTGCTGACCTTTGCCGGAGGTCTGTTGGGCATGTGCCTGGGCTGGGTGATCTCCAAGGGGGCCCAGTTGGCGTTCCCCTCGTTGCCCACGACGGTGCCGCTCTGGGCGGCCGCGCTGGGTATCGTCGTCAGCGTCGGAGTCGGCTTGTTCTTCGGTCTGTGGCCTGCCAGCAAGGCGGCCCGGCTCGACCCAGTGGAAGCCCTGCGCTACGAGTAGGAACCCGGTAAAATACTAAGGATGCGGCACTTTCACGGCACGTTGCCGGTCTGCCTCGTGCTGCTCGCAGTCACTTTGACAGCCGGACCAGCCCAGGAGAAAGCGAAGGAGAAGGACCAGGATCCCGCCGAGGCGGAGAGCCACGTCCACTATCCCTTCATCACCGACGCCGAGAACCGCCTGATCCAGGACTACTACCGCGTCGGCTCGGGCCACATGCCGAAGAAGGGCGACGTGCCGCCCGCTCTTGCCAGGCAACTCCATCGCGCGGGCATCATTCCCGCGGGGATGGACAAGAAACTGGACCGCCTGCCGGAGGACCTCGACCGGAAGCTGGTACCGGTGCCTACCGGATACTTGCGGCGGGTGTGCGGAATGACGATCCTCCTGATTCTGGAAAAGACCAGCCTGGTGGTGGACACCATCGCAATTGTCCGCCAGTAACCCCTCACTTTTCTGCAAAGAAACGGCGGCGCGAACCGTATTGGACAACAGAGGTCGTTCGATGCGCACATTGACATTGGCATGCCTACTCGCCGCGCTGCCCTGCTTGGCGCAGCCAACGGTGGAGGAGATCCTCAAACGGGTAGCGGAGAACCAGGACAAGGCCGCCGACGCGCGCAAGACAGTCGTCTACCGGCAGGACACGTTCGTGCGATTGCTGCGGACCAACGGCAAGATGTCGAGGGAAGAG
This sequence comes from uncultured Paludibaculum sp., assembly GCF_963665245.1. NCBI lineage: Bacteria > Pseudomonadati > Acidobacteriota > Terriglobia > Bryobacterales > Bryobacteraceae > Paludibaculum > uncultured Paludibaculum sp. The sequence continues at coordinate 1,170,708 of NZ_OY762268.1, read as the reverse complement.
AAGCGGCAGTACACCGTCATGCCGGACGCGAAGGGTACTGAAAAGAAGCTGGACAAGTTCGAGGGCCGCTATGAACGCGGCGGCAAGATCCTTAGTTACGAAAAGCCGGACTTTCAGTACAAAGACACCGATATCGACGGAGAGCTGATTGAGGACCTCACCGACGACATGATCAACGACAAGAAGTCGCGCGACGGCATCTCGAAGGACCTGTTTCCGTTGACGAAGGACGAGCAGTCGCACTACACCTTCAAACTCGACGGGACGCGTAAGGTGGGCGCCGTGGAGGCCTATCGCGTCACGTTCGAGCCCAGAAAGGAAGATGCCAGCCGATGCTGGGCGGGTGAAGCACTGATCCACCCGGAAGAGTTCCAGCCGATGGTGGTGACCACGAGGTTCTCGATGAAGATCCCACGGGCAGTCAAGATCATCTTCGGCATCGACATCAAGCAGCTTGGTTTCAACGTGAGTTACCGCAAGGTGGATGAAGGCCTATGGTTCCCGTCAACCTACGGCACGGAGTTCGGGATCAAGGTCCTCTTCGGGTACAAACGGAACATCACTATGAGCCTGAAGAACGACGACTTCCGGCGCACCACGGCCGAGAGCAGCATCGTCTATGAAGCCATGAAGTAGCGCTGCTACTTCCGTCCGCCGGCCACGGCCACCGAGTACGCCGTTCCGAAGAGATCCGGTTGGGCCGGGTCGATGTTGCCGCGCGCATAGAAGCGGGCCCGGTACATCTTGTCAGCCGTCGTCGCGCCCAACGGCAGAGCGAACTCCAGCGATTGGCCGGCGGCTAGTTCCACACTCTTCGGCAGGTTGGCGGTGCCATTGGCCATCTCCCACACGCGCGGGCGCGGAGTCATGCCCGGCACCTTTGGCGGCTCAGCCGCGGCGATGGATTCGATCGTCAATCCCAGAGTGCCGAAGGGCAGCCGTACGGACTCGGTCCCGATGTTCCGGATGTTGACGGCGTAGTTCGGGGTGAGCTCCAGCACAACGGCGCGCGCCGGCTTCCAGGCGAGGCCTGTTTCCAGCCGGGTGAGTTCCTTCATCATGGCGCCGGCCTTTTCGAGCGCGGCCGGATCGTGGGCGAAGCGCAGATCCGCATTCCTGTTGTCAGTCTTGAGACGCACGATGAAGTACTCGGAATCGCGCATCGGTGGGGCGCCCGCGTCGATGGAATCGGGCACCGCCGCGGCGAGCCGCTTCTGATCGGCCTGCGTGATCGCGGCCTGGAAGACCCCAATCGGCTCCCCGGCCTTGAGCGTCTCCTGGCGGATCAGCGTCGCCTTGGTGCCGTCCACGAGGATCCGCGTGGGCATGCGGCCGTAGCCGGAGTGTTGGGCGTACTCCAGCGAAAACACTGCTGCGTCGGCTCCCGGCATTGCCATGATGATACTCCCCAGCAGGTACACGAGCCGTCTCATGTCACCTCGAGTTCGACCTGATTGGAGAACGCACAACCGCGCAGCCGTGGCCGCCCCGACACCTGGTCTTCACCCAGATAGGACGAATAGACGGCCCGCGCCAGGTACAGCCCCGGCACAGGTGGCTCCATGATGCACGAGAAGCGCTGCTCCACCTCTTCGCCCCGTGGCACCCAGAGCAGCTCGAGCCCCTCTTCGCGGACGGGCTCCAGTGGGGATGCCTGCAACTCGATGGGTGGGGGCGTGAAGCCCGGGACGATCTCCGGCTTGCGGCCGTAGACCAACGTGCACTGTTCCCAGCGATGCTCCCGGCGCAGGGCCCCCGGATGCGTCAGCCAATAGCCTTCCTTGCCGCTGTTCTGGAAGATGATCATCAGCTTCAGGCGGACCTTGGCGGCCGGCACCGAGTCCGGCATGTCCAGTTCGATACGGAGGCTGCGCACGGGATCGGCCCGAACCGACTGCGCCATGCGGTCCAACTCCTGTAGCAGCGGCCGCGCCGGCTCCAGTACCGTGGGGTCGCCGAGGCCCAATGTCACGCGCTCGACAACACCGCCGCAGGACACATTGATGCGGATGCGGGTGTCCACCGGTTCCACGCGAAATGGCGGCAACGCGGCCAGTGCGGCTTCACGAACGAGCTGAATGGACCGCCGGACGGTCTCGGCCTTGTCCTGCTTCGTGTACAGGCCGATGGGCTCGGAACTCATGTCGACAATCGAGCGGTTGGAGGAGAGGGTCAACGTGCCGTCGCCGGTCAGCGTCAGCCGTTCATCCCATTCGACTCCGCCGCCTGGGATGCCCGAGCCTTTGAGCGTGTGCCGCTCCAGCCCAAACTCCGCCAGCGCGGCCTGGTCGCCCGCGAGCGCCTGCGATAGAGCCTTGTCGAGAATGGGGTTCACGTCTTAATCCACTTCCATCACTTGTTGAGAATCTCGTACTCGTAGTCGCGCCCGTACTTGTTCTTGATCGCCTTCTTATGTGTGCTCGCCATGGCGTGCAGATGGCGTTTCTTCACCACGGTCATATTCTGCCCCATGATGCAATTCTCGTCGATGCCGTTCACGGCGCCGTCGCCGTTCAGCGAACTGTCGGTGGCGCCGTCGACATACTCGTCGGGGTTGTCGATGCGGTGTCCGGTTTCATGCGCGGCGGTGGACAGGTCCGGGTCACCCATGAACCAGTTGGCGGCATTGGCACGCATGTAGCCCTCGGCTACGAACACTACGTGGTCGGCGGCCGTGAAGGTCTCTACCTGAGTCAGAATTAACTTGAGCTCGGTGTCGTAGACGCAGCAATGAGTGCTCTTCTGCGACGTGCAGTGTTCACGGCGCAGGATGAAGTGGTCGCTCCACCGGTCATGTGTCTCGGTACACCAGGCGTCGCGTTTGGCGACGTTGGCGGGCGAGTTGAAGTCGTAGTCCGTGAACGTCTCGGGCCAGGTTCCGCCGTTGGCGGAGACGAAGTTCGACCCTTCCTGATGGAATGTAATGGCCTGGTAGTTGGCGGCTGTCATGGTGAAACCGGCCGGCAGCGGCAGCCACTGTGTGCCGTCGTAGTACTCGTTGGGCGCCTGGGCATTGACGCCGGTCGAACGGCCCCAGCGATGCCCTTCAAACGGAGCGCCTCCGGCCGTGCCCGTGAATCCAATCGACCGGAAATCGATGTAGCTGGCGCCCCACGACTTCACGATCTTGAAGTTGGCCGTGATCGTGGTCTTGAACTGATCGGTCTTCTGCTTGAACTCGGAGTGATTGCCGAAGCCGTTCCACGTGATGTCGCGCTTGAACGTCTCTTCGTTCGTGTCGCGCATCGCCTTCACCTTGAGCAGGGTCGACGTGGCCGGAGCCGCCTTGGCCGCCGTGAACTTGGCCTCCAGTTCGACGTTTTCCAGGAAGGTGGCGCCGCTCTTGAAGTCGACGTCGTGGATCTCCCACTCGACTTCGATCTTGCCGCCGGTGCTCTGTGTATCCTGCTGGGTCAGATTGGGCGAGGCGCCCTGTTTCGGTGTGAAGTTGATCTGCACCGCGTCGCCGTCGGGCAGGTCGGTATCGGCCAGCAGCTTCACCTTGTCGCCGCAGAAGCCTTCGGCCGGCTCGAAGCGCGCGTTCCAGATCTTGAAGTCGATGGTCGCCAGGGGAATGGGCGCGATAGTCTCGCACGGCGACTTGAAAGCAATGCGATCGTAGAAACGGCAGGCGAAGGTGTCGTGCGTCACCGGGTATTCACGTCGCTCGTCCGTATTCAGGCGGCGCGTCTCGCCGTCCGACCAAAATCGCTTCTTGCAGCCCTCATCCCCTTCCGTTGCCAGGGGGCAGGGCCACTTTCCGGGTGTCACAATGCTCTCGGGGCGGAACAGGAAGATGACGACGCGCCGATTGGGCGAGTTCGCCTCGTCACGTGCCTTCTTCTTGCCGGGCTTCTTGAACTCCTTTTCCTCGGCGTTGGAGAAGATCAGGACGGGATTGAACTCGCCGCAGCCTTGGTAGTCACCCTTGCCATCCGGATCGGCGCCGCGGGCCAGGAAGTCGCTGTCGCCCAATTGAAACGCCGCACCGGACTCGTCGACGCACGTCTTGTCCATGTAGGCCTTGAACAGCTTTTCGCGGGTCAGCGGACCGGGGTCGCCGTCCGGAGTGAGTGTGCCGTCATCGCCTTGGAACTTCTTCACTGCGGCGGTGGTCTTGGCAGAGCCCGCCCCCGTAGCCGGTCCGGGATCGTAGCCGAGGGCCGTCAGCATGATTTGTACCGACTTCAGCCCCCAGTGGTCGTCCGGATCCTTGTACAGCGTCTCCCACATGTCGGTCTTGCGGGTGAGAATCGCGTAGATGGCAATGGCGCGGCGGCCGCTGAGTTTCTTGTTGTAGTCGTCCTTGCCCACCGGATCGGCGTGCCCGAAGATCGAGATGGGCGCCTTCGGATGGGCCTTCATCTTGGCCGCCAGCAGCGAGAGTTCGGCCGCGATCTCGGGCTTGACGAAGGACGAATCGAACTCAAAGCGGATGTTGTCCACGCGCCAGCAGGCCACGGGGATCAACTGCGCACGATAGGCGTTCCGCTCCGTAGCGCCGTCGAAGTTCGGCGCGACATAGAACGGTTGATCGGGACGCGGCGGATGATCGGCCGCAAAACCGCCGTCAGCCACGTTGCATCCTTTCCGCCGCTAGCACTGGTGAACCTCTTTCAGCTTCGCCTGGGTGTCCGCGTCGCATGTGCCCGTCACGTCCAGGCCATTGTCGCACTGGAACTCTTCCACGGCCGACCGGAACTGCAGGGCATCGGGACTCTCCACCACGCCGGCGTTGTAGCCGAGGTTGTTCAACCGCGCCACCTGGCCGGACTGGTACTCCACCGGATCGAGCCAGCCGATCTTCATCGGTATGTCGAGGATATTCAATTTGTCGAAGCGGATTGAGCCGTTTTCCCAGGCTCGCGAGATGGGCTTGCGGAACTTTCCGTCCGTCAACGCCTGGCTGCCCGAGTCACCTTCGATTTTGAACTTGAAGTCGCCCACAGCGGGCTCGCCATCGTAGTCGAAGATCTGCAGCCGGACTTGCAGTGGCTGCGGCTTCACCTTGAAGGTGTAGGTGCGCGTGGTGGGCCGCGTCTCGGTCTTCGGCGTCTTGTCCGGGATCACCACGACATCGCCTGGATACAGGATGTTCGGGTTGGTGCGCTTCGATTTCACGTCGGCATTGGCGCCATCGTCCCAGATGATCGTGTAGTCGAAGAAGTGGTACTTCTCGGCGATCTTGGCGATATGGTCGGCTTGGACGACTGTGTGGTTCTTGGGCACGGTGATTCTCTCAGGCTGCGGTCCAGTCCCTCGCGTCCAGATCGGGGAACGAAATGTCACAATTGCCCGGATCGATACCGGCGAAGCGCACGGTGCCGCCGGCGCTCAGGTGGCCTTCCTTGGTACTGCCATCGGTGAGTTTCACCTTGTAACGCTCGTTCGCGATGGGCTTATCGTTGTTATCGACGAGCTTGAACTCGATCCAGGTTTTGGCCGGTGCGCCGGCGCCCGCCCCGCCTGCCGGTGGCGCGGGGGGCGGAGCGTTCTGGGTCTGACTCTGGCCTCCACCGCCACCACTGCTGGGTGCCGGAGCGGGTGCTTCCTCCTGCTCGAGCAAGACCAGGCGGCCTTTGCGGAAGGCTTCGTCCAGGCGGCTGCTGAGCCAGCGCTTGTCCTCCAGCGCATTGCGTTGGGGCAGGGGCATGACGGACGCAAGCATGTCGGACAGACGGCGGGCCGTGACCGGCTCTTTTAGCCAGCGATCGAAGGTGGTTGAGGACACAAAGGGCCGTTCAACGAACCGCTCCTCCGCCTCCAGATCCATCCTCCGAACGACCTCGTAATCGCATCCGTGTATGCGCAGGTACCAGACCTTGCGCCCCGGCTTCGGCATGAACAGATTGTAGACTTTGGGGGGTATCGGGTCAACTCGGCTCCGCCGCCGCTGGACAGGCCCATGACGCGGGGGACGCCGATGTCCTGTGGAAGGCGCAGTATTCTACGCGCCTATTCCTCAACCTTGAGCTTCTGTGGCGCCATCCAGGTGTAGTACTCCATGGCGATCTGGCCGCTTTGCACCACCGGGTCCTCGGCTGCCATCCGGCGGGCCTCGTCGATGGAGCAGTTGCGAAAGAGCAGAAGCCCCCGGAGGTCCGTGGGGTCGCCGAAGGGACCCGCGGCGATCAGCTTGCCGGTTGCCTCCATCTTGCGGATGACCGCAATGTGCCCCTGGATCATGCTCCGGCCTTCGGGCGTGTTTAGGTCCGCCCTCCACGACGGTCCTTTGCGCCGGATTCCGACAACGTAGGGCGAGGGGGCTGGCTCCAGCTTGGCGGCGACCGGAGCGGAGACGGCGAGAGTCAGGAGGAACAGAAGGAGGGCAATAAGCGGCTTCCACATATACAGCCAAAAGTAGCAAGAGCCGCTTCAGCCGGCAAACAAGATTATCCGCCGCGGGCGGCTCTCCTTGCCTTTCAGTGACGCGACGCCAAGTTCTCCGGTATCTCCACCTGATCACTTCCTTCGCCGGTCGAGGTGATTCCTTCAATTATCGGGACTACGATGAATGCATGAATGCTCGTTTGATCTTTATCGTTCTCTCCATTTCTCTGCCAATGGTCGCCCAATTTCACGTCCGGCCCGGCATAAAGGCCGGAGTTCCGGCGTCGTCGATCACGGAAGTAGCAGGGCAATCGGGTTCGTTCAGCGGCGTCGACCGTTCCTCCTTTTGGACCCTGTCGCTAGTATGTGATCTGTCCGCATGAGTTCACACGTGATCTGTCCGTTCGAGCAGAGCGGCGGGCGAGTCTTGGAAGGTGGAAGCCCCCAAGGATTGCCCGGCCGCGGAAGTGGAGCGGATGATGAAGCTACAAGAAGTGCTGCTGAAGGCCATGGCGAAGAAGATCACATGGTGGAGCGCGGCGGAGATCATCGGAGTGAGCGACCGAACGATGCGACGCTGGCGGGAGAGGCTGGAAGAGCACGGCTATTCGGGCTTGGCCGACCGGCGGAAAGGCAGGCCGAGTGACAAGAGGGTGCCCTTGGCGATGGCGGAGGAGGTGTTGCGGCTGTACCAGGAAACCTACTATGACCTGAACATGCGGCACTTTCACGAGAAGCTGCGCGAGCAACACGGCATCCAGCTGAGCTACACGTGGGTGCAGAAGGCGCTGCAGGGTGCGGGCTTGGTGGCCAAGCGGGGTAGGCGGGCCAAGCATCGGCGGAGACGGGAGCCTCGACCGCTGCCGGGGATGCTGCTGCACATCGACGGGAGCAAGCACCAGTGGTTCAGCGATGAGCGATGGTATGACCTGATCGTGATCCTGGATGATGCGACGAAGGAGATCTACTACGCACAGTTGGTGGAGGAGGAATCGACGCGGACGGTGATGGCGGGCCTGCGGCATGTGATTGAGTCGAAGGGTCTGTTCTGTGCGTTGTACAGCGACCGGGGCAGCCACTTTTTCGTGACGCCGAAAGCGGGCGGGAAGGTTGATAAGGGCCGTCTGACGCAGGTTGGGCGAGCGATGAAGGAGTTGGGCGTGCAGATGATCGCGGCCTACTCGCCACAAGCGCGAGGCCGGTCAGAGCGGAGCTTCGGGACCTGGCAGGGCCGACTGCCACAGGAGTTGCGGCTGGCGGGGATCACCACCGCGGAAAGGGCCAATGAGTTCTTGGCCGAACGTTACATTGGCGAGTTCAACGAGAAGTTCACGGTTGAGGCGAAGGAGACAGGGACGGCGTTTCGGAAGACGACGCGCGCCGATCTGAACTGGGTGTTCACGGTGCAGACTGAGCGCGTGGTAGATCGGGATAACACGGTGGCGATCGGCGACCAGAGCTGGCAACTGGAGAAGAGCCGTTTCCGCCACTCCCTGGCGAAGAGCACAGTGACCATTCACGAGCACCTGGATGGAACGGTGTCGATCCGATTTGGACCGCATGTGGTAGGCCGCTACACAGCCGAGGGCGCACGATTGCGGGACACTCGACAATCACGAAAGGAAGACTGTGGAAAAGGCGGGCCCGAGGAAGCCGAGGAAAACCGCGAGGCGGTTTCCCACGGCTCCCACCGTCCCTTGGAAATCCCGCCGAGCCGGGATTCCCACTTTCCCACCGCCCCGACGACGACGAGAAAGGTACGTCCGAAGACCCGGAAGCCGCCTTCGGCGAGCAGAAAAGGATCATCGGGTGCGGTCAACTGATGCGGACAGATCGTGTGTGAATAAAAGCGGACAGATTGACTTACTACCGACATTCCTCCTTTTGGACCCTCGGTCCAATGGTGGAGCTTGACCTGCCGAAAGGCCTGGGAGTTGAGCTGGACGCGCTCTACCGGCGGGTTGGCGTCGGCTATCCCGCGCGAGGGACGACGGAGTTCCACGATGGGCTTTGGGACTTCCCGGTTCTGGCGAAGTATCGGTTCCCAGGGGTCGGGTTCAGGCCCTACGTTGGGGGAGGCTGGACGTATCGCAAACTCAACGATCTCTTGCGGGAGCCGGCCAGCAGTTCGAACGGAGGGGTTGTCGCGGCCGGTATCCGGCTGGCCTTCGGCCCCATCCGGATCTCTCCTGAGTTTCGATACACGCGATGGCCGGCCAAGGACTTTCAACCGGAATTTCGAGGCAGGAAGAATCAGTTCGAATTCCTAGTGGGGCTGACTTTCTAGCCGCGCCCCGTCTTTTTATCAGGTTGTCCCGGGAAAGGCGCGTCGTGGACGGTGTACATTTCTTGACAGGTGGGCACTTGATGTTACAGGCGTAACGATCTTTTGAGGAGGCCGCCAACTTCCAGCTCCGATCTCGCATGCACCGGTGGGGCGCGTGGCTTCGGTCAGACCGCGGCCGGTAACGCGCTACGCAAATCTAGACAAGCTGAAGAGGAGCAGAATGACGACTGTATTTCGATACCTGGCGATGGCCGGCGCCCTGGCTGTGGCGCTCGATTCGTCAGCAGCCCTGGCGCAGACGGGCCTGGATTCGGCCAAGGTGCCGCCCGTCCCTACGGATATTCAGGTCCCGGCCGGCAACACATTGTTTCTGAAGGGCCGCGCCCAAGGCACCCAGAGCTACATCTGCCTGCCTGCGACCAGCGGCTTCGATTGGAAGTTCGTGGCGCCGCAGGCCACGTTGTTCTTCGACCTCAAACTGGGTTCCATCGATTTTCACCAGCAGATCATCACCCACTTTCTGAGTCCCAATCCGGACGAAGCCAGCACGCCACGAGCCACATGGCAGGGTTCGATTGACACCAGCGCCGTGTGGGCCAAGGCTGTGGTCATTTCTTCGGACCCGGCTTTCGTTGCGCCCGGAGCCATCCCCTGGTTGCGGCTGGAGGCCGTCGGGACGGAGCGTGGGCCGAATGGAGGCGATCTGCTTGCACATACGACCTTCGTACAGCGCCTGAATACCGCGGGCGGCATCGCGCCGGTGGCCGGTTGCAGCAGCGTCGGGAATGTTGGCGCCACGGCACTGGTGCCGTATACCGCCGACTACTTCTTCTATAAGGCGACCAAGACGCAGTAACTGCTCGGCGCCGGGTGGGACACGAGGTCGGGCAGGGCGGTCCGCTGACGCCGCCGCAACTCGTGAAACACGAGAGAGAGAGAAGTCGTATTGGTCTTTCGTCCAGCGACTGGATTGTCGACATGGGGCGACTCGCGCTTTGAAGCGAGTGCGCCCCATTTGTCTGTTTCGGGCCGGATTGGTTTGCTGGTGGAGCGCCACGACCTTGCCAGTGGCGGTGATGCGGGCTGGGCGAATACCCGGTGACGGAGGGGCGAGGATCTCCGAGACTCAGACGAACGACCGGGGCTCCCGCGGGCTGCTTGGGGTCGGAGACAGCCGGGCCAGCGCAATGAAGTAATGTAGTTGCTTGGCTTGTGACGATCTTGTTGCGATCTGCCGCGATCGAGCATCCGGTGTGGGTGCCCGGGCCGTGGGATCGAGGTCGAAAAGGAGACCGAGTGAATTCGATTGTTAGCGCCATTGGCTGGCACATGGTGGGCGCCGCGTCGGCCGCCTCTTTTTATGCTCCGATTGGCAAGGTGAAGAAATGGTCCTGGGAGACCACCTGGGCCGTGGCCGGGATCTTCTCCTGGGTGCTGCTCCCCATTGCAGTGAGCTTCTTTCTGCTGCCCGATTTCCGGGCGTTCTATGCCGCGCTGGACTCGAGCGTCGTCCTCAAGGCCTTCCTGTTCGGCTGTATGTGGGGTGTCGGCAACGTGAACTACGGGCTGACGATGCGCTATCTGGGGATGTCGCTCGGCATCGGGATCGCGATCGGCACGACCCTGGTTGTGGGTACGCTGCTGCCGCCGTTTCTGCACGGGCAGTTCCTCTTCCTGTTCACGTCGAACAACGGACTGGTGACGCTGGCGGGCATCCTGGTCGCGCTGGTGGGCGTGGCCGTTGTGACGTACGCGGGCCATCAGAAAGAAGAGCAGTTGGGCGTCACCGCGGCGGAGTTCGACCTGAAGAAGGGGTTGCTGCTGGCGCTGATGTGCGGGTTCTTTTCTTCCGGGATGTCGTTTGCGATCGATGCCTCGAAGCCGATCGAACAGGCAGCGTTGCAGTTGGGTGTGGATCCGCTGTATGCGGCGCTGCCGAGCTACGTCATCATCATGGGCGGCGGTGCGCTGGTCAACTTCGCATACTGCATCGGGCGGCTGGCGCTGAAGAGCGATCTCTCGTTCCGCGCTGATTGTTCGCAGTCGATGAGTGTCAATCTCAGGAACGGCCTGCTGGCGGCTACCGGTGGAACCATGTGGTACCTCCAGTTCTTCTTCTATGCCTGGGGCGCCGCGAATATTCCGCAGAACCTGTCGTACGTGAACTGGATGCTGCACATGAGCGGGTATGTGCTGTTCGGCGGGCTGGTCGGGCTGGCGCTGGGCGAGTGGGCCCGGGTGAACCGGCGGCCGATCGTGATCCTGTGGATAGGAATGCTGATCATCATCGTCGCGGCGAATCTGGTTGGGTTGGGGATGGCGATCTGACATGGGTCGACGGGCCGAGCGGACGCAGGCAGGATTTGTAGGAAGCCACCATGAGCTACGATCTCGATTTCTGGAAGTACAAGGATGGCATCTGTCTGGACCATCAGGACGTGTACGAGCGCCTATCGAATGGCGAGGAGGTAGACGGTCTGGAGACCCTGCCGATTCCGGAGATGCTTGGTGCTGTGGAAAGAGAGTTTTCCACCGATTGGATGCACGACGACGAGGAGACTTGGGAAAGTGATGACCGCGGCTGCTTTCAGACATTCACAACGGCCCAATTCTTCCGGGTCGATTGCTACGGCATGGAGGATGGTGACATGAACCGCCTGATCAACGTAGCCCTGAGCTTTGGGTGCCCTTTGTATGATCCGCAAGCTGGGAAGAGGTATGACGGCTGACAGGGCCGTCCGTTGATCTGGCGGCGACCAGCGGTAGGTATTAGACCCTAACGGCGGATCCGTCGGGGCCGTCTACTTCGTTGAAGACGCTCGCCTGATGTGCGGCCGCATACTGGCGCGCGGTTCGCAACGCGATGGGGACGCATCCCTTACGGTCGGCGTTCAGCGCGGCTTCCTCCATTTACGCGGCCGCAGGTCCACGGAGGACTCCCCTGAGGATGCCGTGACGGAATCCTGCAAATCCGTCTAGGCTCCGGGATTTGAATCCGGCTCCATTGGTTAGGCGGCCCAAAGGTCCGCGCGGGGCTCTAGCCTAGAATGACAACGCGCGCCGCGCTGCTCGAGAGACTCTCCAACCTTCGATCGAATGTGAGAAGGACGGCGTTGTGGGTGGCCGCGAGTTGCAGGAGATAGGCGTCCGTCACCTGTTGATGTCCGAAGAGCCCCGCAAACGCACTCCGCCACTCTCCGGAAGTCGGTGCGGGGAGGGAGTCCAGGTAGACATGCAGGGGATCGCCGACCAAATCCGCCAGCAGAGCGACGGCTTGCTGGGGGCCCTTGGCCGCTCCGACGACGGCGGGATTCGAGGACAATCGGATGAACCCGAGTTGCGTGAGAGCGCAGGTCGCCCAACGGTTGCGACGGGAAAGCGCCGCAATGGCTGCGGAGTGGAACTGGTGGTTCGGCCAGGCGATGGCCAGCAGGACATTCACGTCCAGCAGCAATAGTTCAGAAGAGGCCGTCTTCATCGATCGCTCTCTGAACCCGCGAGGCCGGGATCACCGGCGCATTCTCCGGGACGTCAAACACCGGGAATCGCCGTGTTGAACGGCGCGACTGCGAACTCTCCGGATTGAGCGCGCGACGTGCAAGCGTGGACAGCACCTTCCCGAGGCGCTCGCCCGACGAGCGCGAAAGGTGCATCGCCGCCTCGTAGACGTCATCGTCGAGTGTGACAGTGGTCCGCACGATTTTCAGTGTGATGTAGTGATGCACTGATGTCAAGCGATCATGCCGCACCGGCGCCGAAGCCGGCGTGCCTACTCGTACCGCAGCGTCTCGACCGGCGTGATTCTCGTGGCCGAGCGCGCCGGGTAGAGGGTCGCGGCCAGCGTCACCGCCAGCGCCGTGGCCGAGATCCACAGCGCATCCAGGGGCCGGGCTTCGAAGGGGACGTAGGCCATCGAGTAGATCTCTTCGTCCAGCGCGAACCAACGGTAGTGATCGGCCAGGTAGGACAGGCCGTAGCCGCTGGCCAAGCCCAGAAGGATGCCCGCGGCCGCGATCATCAGACCCTGCGCGATGAAGATGCTCGCGATCTGGCGGCGGCGGGCCCCCATGGAGATGAGTACCGCGATGTCACGGCGCTTTTCCATCACGCTCATGAAGAGCGCCGTCAGGATGTTCAGGGCCGCTACCAACTGGATCAGCGAAATCGTCACTACCGAGACGATGCGCTCCATCTTAAGCGCGTTCAGGATCTGGCGGTTCTGCTCCATCCAGCTTGTGGCACCGAGGCCGGAACCGGCTTGCGCTTCCGCCTGCCGCGCCGTCTCCGGAGCTGCTTCCAGATCGTCCACCTTGAGTTCAATGGAATTGACGACATCGCCTAGCGAGAAGATCTTCTGCGCGCTCGCCAGATTCGTGAAAGCGAACTGGTTGTCGAGGTCGTAGAAGCCGGATTCGAAGAGAGCGGCGACGCGGAAACGGCTTTGGGAAGACCGCAGGCCGAACGGCGTCAACTCGCCTTGCGGGCTGATGATGCGGACGACATCGCCGACGCGCATGCCGATGCGACGGGCCAGGTGGGTACCCAGGACGACTCCGGGCAGGCCCCGGACGTTGCTGAGGTCGCCCACTTCGCCGGCGGTGATGTGGGCGCGGAAGTCCTGGCCGTCCAGCGGCATGCCCTTGATGGTCGCTTCGGCCGATTGCATCGGCCCGGCGGCCAGCACTTTGCCGTAGAGGGCCGGGGCGGCGCGGCGCACGTTGGGCAGTTTCGCCAGCTTGGTGCAGAGTTCGCGCCAGTTGGCGATGCCGGAGCTAGGCTCCTTTTCGAGCAGCACGACGTGGGGCGTGGCGCCCAGCAGGCTGCGCTCCAGCGAAGAGCGGAAACCGTTGTTGATAGCCAGGGCGATGACCAACGCCATCACTCCCGCCGCCACGCCGATCACCGAGATGACGGTGATGAGGGAGATCACCGCCTGACGGCGTTTCGCCCTCAGGTAGCGCGCGGCGACGAAGAGTTCAAAGGCTTGTGTCACTTGGTGGAGGCTTCCCGCAACCATTGGGCGATGCCGATCTCGCCTTCCGGCCGCAGGAGCGGGAAGAGGATGACGTCGCGGATCGACTTCGAGTTGGTCATGAGCATGGTGACGCGGTCGATGCCGATGCCTTCGCCGCCGGTGGGCGGCATGCCGTAGCAGAGAGCGCGCAGGTAGTCTTCGTCCATCTGGTGGGCCTCGTCGTCGCCCTTCTCGCGCATGGTGAGCTGCATCTCAAAACGCTTGCGCTGTTCGTCCGGGTCGTTGAGCTCAGTGAAGGCGTTGCCGATTTCCATGCCCGCGGCGAAGATCTCGAAGCGGTCGGTCATGGCGGGCTCGTCGGGGTTCTGCTTGGCCAGCGGAGAGACCTCGACGGGGTATTCGTGAATGATGGTGGGCTGGATGAGAGCCTCTTCGCAGTGGCGCTCGAAGATGTCGACCAGCGCTTCGCCGGCGGTGGTCTTCTCGGAGTGGGCCAGCAGCCACTCGGGGTCGCGTACGTTGTCCATGGACGGCTTCACCGGGCCCTTCCAGTATTCGCAGACGGCTTCGCGAATGGAGTAGCGGCGGACATTGCCGAAGTCGAGCTGCTGGCCCTGGTATTCGACGACGGTGTTGCCTGTGGCGTCGAGGGCCACCTGCTTGAGCAGGTCGCCGGTGAGCTGCATGAGGTCGCGATAGTCGGCGTACGACTGGTAGAACTCCAGCATCGTGAACTCGGGGTTGTGCCGGGTGGAGACGCCTTCGTTGCGGAAGTTGCGGTTGATCTCGAAGACGCGCTCCATGCCGCCGGCGATCAGGCGCTTGAGGTAGAGCTCGGGTGCGATGCGGAGGTAAAGGTCAATGTCGAGGGTGTTATGGTGCGTGACGAACGGGCGCGCGGCGGCGCCGCCGTAGAGCGACTGCATCATCGGAGTCTCGACTTCGGTGAAGCCGCGGTCTTCGAGTTGACGGCGGAACGAGCGGACGACCTTGGCGCGAGTCTGGAAGGATTGCTGCACTTCGGGGTTGGCGATGAGGTCGAGGTAGCGCTGGCGGTAGCGGATTTCGACGTCTTCCAGGCCGTGGAACTTCTCGGGCATTCCCATGAGGTTCTTGGAGAGGAAGGTGAGCGTCTCAGCGTGGACGGAAAGCTCGCCCGTGCGGGTGCGGAAGAGGTAGCCCTCGACACCGACGATGTCGCCGAGGTCGAGCAACTGCCAGAGCTTGTACTCGTTTTCGGTAACGGCGTCCTTCTTGATGTAGACCTGGAGACGCTCGCCCGACTGCTGAATATGGGCGAAACCGGCCTTGCCCATGCGCCGGATGGTCTGGATGCGGCCGGCGACTTTCACCGTGACGCGATTGGCTTCGAGCTCCTCGGCGGCCTTCGCTGTGTATTCGGCGAGGATGGCGCCCAGGGTGTGAGAATACTCGAAGCGCTGGCCGTAGGGGCGGTAGCCCAGGGCGGCGATTTCACGGATGCGCGCGAAGCGCTGATCGAACAGGTCCTGTTCCAGGGACAATGCGTAACTCCTAGGGAAAACCCCATTATAATAGGGAGCTTGCGGTCTCTTTCGATCATCATACCGGCGTACAACGAAGAACAGCGTCTCCCAGCCTCCCTCGAGACGGTCAAAACCTATTTAGATACAAAGAGTTTCGACTTCGTGGAGGTGGTTGTCGTAGACGACGGATCGAGAGACCAAACAGCCGAAATTGTCAGACAGACTGCGCTGAAAGATGCACGATTTCGTCTGGTTTCGAACCCCGGCAACCGGGGCAAAGGATACGCGGTCCGGCACGGTATGCAGCAGGCGAAAGGCGACTGGGTGCTGTTCAGCGACGCGGACCTTTCGACTCCTATTCACGAGCTCGACAAGCTGGTGGCGGCGGTGAAGCGCGAGAAGGCCGACGGGGCCATCGGGTCCAGGGCATTGGACCGGTCACTGGTCGGCAAACACCAGTCGTTTCTCCGGGAGTTCGCGGGTCGGTTCTTCAATGTGCTGATGCGGCTGGCCACGGGTTTGCCCTACCGCGACACGCAGTGCGGCTTCAAGATGCTGCGCTCGGATGTGGCTCGTACGGTGGCGGCGCGGCAGCAGAGCGAGGGGTTCGGCTTCGACGTCGAGATCCTCTATCTCGCCAAGAAGCACGGTTTCCGTGTGATTGAAGTGCCGGTACGCTGGTTCAACGCGGACGGTACGAAGGTGAGCATGTGGAATGGGCTCGCCGCGTTCGCCGACCCGTGGCGGGTGCGGCTGAATGATCTGAAGGGCTTGTACAAGTAGACGGGCCCGTCCTGCACAAGGAGACTTTACGATGCGCAGACGTACGTTTCTGCAGAGCCTGCCGGTAGCTGCGGCGACCGCTCCGGTGCCCGTGGCGAAGCCGAACCCGCTGAGGATCTGGTTTGACGAGCCCGGTGTGCGGTTCCAGCAATCGCTGCCTTTGGGCAATGGGCGGCTGGGGGCGATGGTGTTTGGCGGGGTGCAAGAGGAGCGGATCGTCCTGAACGAGAGTTCGGTATGGGCCGGCAGCCGTCAGGATGCGGACCGGCCGAACGCGGCGCAAGTGTTGCCGGAGATCCGGCGGCTGCTGCTGGAAGGGAAGAACTTCGAAGCCGAGGAACTCGTCAACAGGAACTTCATCTGCCAGGGGGCGGGCTCGCACAATCCGAAGGGCGGGATTGTCCCGTTTGGGCGGTACCAGATTCTCGGCAACCTGCGGCTGAAGTTTCCCGAGGGCGGGGCAGTCAAGAACTATCGCCGCGAGTTGGACCTGCGAACGGCGATGGGCAAGGTGGAGTACGAGCAGGACGGGGTCAAGCACACGCGGGACGTGTTCGTCAGTGCTCCGGACCAGGCGATTGTCATTCGGTTGACGGCGTCGAAGTTGCATTCGCTGTCGTTTGAGGCGCGGCTGGACCGGCCGGAGCGGGCGACCGTGAAGGCAGTGGGCCGGGACACGCTGCTGCTGACGGGGCAGCTCGACAACGGTACGGACGGGAAGGGTGTGCAGTTCGCGGCGCGGCTGCGGTTGATGGTGCGCGGCGGGACGATGGCCGTGGACGGTGACGCGATCCATGTGAAGGGAGCGGACGCGGCGATTCTGTTCGTGACGGCCGCTACGGACTACCAGGGCTTCGCGGGCCGGAATGTGAAGGATCCGGTGGCGGCGACGCGGACGGACCAGTTGAAGCTCGCGCGGCGCACGTGGCCGGCTCTGGTGGCGGCGCACGAGGCGGACTACCGGAAGTACTTCGACCGGGTTTCGTTGGATCTGGGGCCCGGCAACGATGAACTGACGACGCCGAAACGGTTGATCAAGGCGTTCGAGGGTGCGCCCGATCCGGGGCTGGCGGCGCTGTACTTCCAATACGGGCGCTACCTGCTGATTTCGAGTTCGCGGCCCGGCGGGTTTCCGGCGAATCTGCAAGGGGTTTGGGCGGAGGAGCTGGAGACGCCGTGGAACTCCGACTGGCATTTGGATGTCAACGTTCAGATGAACTACTGGCCGGCGGAGCCGGGCGGGCTGAGCGATCTGCATACGCCGCTGTTCGCGCTGATTGAGTCGTTGGTGGAGCCGGGCGCGAAGACAGCGAAGGCGTACTACAACGCCGGGGGCTGGGTGGCCCATGTGGTGACGAATCCGTGGGGCTTCACGTCGCCGGGCGAGAGTGCGTCGTGGGGCGCGACGACCAGCGGCTCGGCGTGGCTGTGCCAGCACCTGTGGGATCACTACCTGTTCACCCAGGACCGCAAGTTCCTGGAGAAGGCCTACCCGGTGATGCGCGGTTCCGCCCGATTCTATGCAGACATGCTGATTGAGGAGCCGTCGCACAAGTGGCTGGTGACGGCGCCGGCGAATTCCCCGGAGAACGCGTTCCAGTTGCCGGATGGGAAGAAGGCGCATGTGTGCCTGGGGCCGGCGGTGGATATGCAGTTGCTGCGGTACCTGTTCGGGGCCTGCATCGAGGCTTCCCAGACGCTGGGCATCGACGGCGACTTCCGGCAGGAGTTGACGGCAAAACGGGCCCGGCTGGCGCCGACGCGGGTGGGCTCGGATGGCCGGATCTTGGAGTGGCTGGAGGAGTATCCAGAGCCCGAGCCGCACCACCGGCATGTGTCGCACCTGTGGGGCTTGTATCCGGGTACGGAGATTACACCTCAGGAGACTCCGGAACTGGCGAAGGCGGCGCGGAAGTCGCTGGATGCGCGCGGAGACGCGTCAACGGGTTGGTCGCTGGCTTACAAGATCAACCTGTGGGCCCGGCTCGGAGATGGAAACCGGGCTCATAAGCTGTTGGGGATGCTGCTGGCGCCGGTGGGTTCGAACTCCACAAAGATGAACTATTCGTCTGGCGGGGGCAGCTACGAGAACCTGTTTGACGCCCATCCGCCGTTCCAGATCGACGGGAACTTCGGCGGGGCGGCGGGGATCGCGGAGATGCTGCTGCAGAGCCACAACGGGGTGATCCGGCTGCTGCCGGCGCTGCCGGATGCCTGGAAGCAGGGCTCGGTGAAGGGGTTGCGGGCTCGCGGCGGGTTTGTCGTCGATATGAGCTGGAGCGAGGGCAGGGTGGACAAGGCGGCATTGCTGTCGACTTTGGGCGGCAGTTTTCGGCTGAGTCTGGGTGGGCAGGTGAAGGAGTACACGACGAAGGCGGGAGAGACAGTACGAATCGGTTAAGTTTCGTGAGATGGTAGAAGTATGCCTTATCCAGAACCCCTGATCATTCCGATGCGGGAAGACCTGACGAAGTTCGGCGTCCTCGAGACGCGGACTCCAGAGGCCGTGGACAGTGCCGTGGCTACGCCCGGGACAGTGCTGATGATTACGAATTCGGTTTGCGGTTGCGCGGCCGGTAAGGCTCGTCCGGCGATCGGCATGGCGTTGCAGCACGTGAACCGGCCCGACGTGGCGGCGAGTGTGTTCGCCGGAGCGGACGTCGCGGCGACGGCATCGCTGCGGGAGAAGCACCTGAAGGGGATTCCGCCTTCGTCGCCGTCGATGGCTTTGTTTCGCGATGGAGAACTCGTCTGGGCGCTGCACCGTTTTGAGATCGAGAGCCGCCAGGCTCCGGAAATCGCCAAGATCCTGACCGAAGCGTTCGACCGGTTCTGCACGAAGACGCCGGCGTAGGGCGACCGTTCCGGGATCTCGTTAAGGTAGCGGAGTTGCAGCGATCAGCACTCAGCGGTCAGCGTTCAGCATACGGGCGACGGCTGCGTGGTGCGGGCTTCCGATTAGTGGAAGAAGATCACTTGCGCCAGCAGGACGATCGCCAGGCCTACGAAGGAGGTCACTACCTTCATGGCGGTCCAGGAGCGCAGGGTTTGCGGGACGGTCATTTCGAACGACTGGTTGACCAGCCAGAAGCCGGCGTCGTTGACGTGCGACAGGATCGTCCCACCGCAACATAGAGCCAGCACAATCATCTCGGGCGTGTAGCCCGGAATCCCCTTGACCAGCGGCGCTACGATGCCCGCCGCCGTGATGATGGCGACCGTGGCGGAGCCTTGCGCCACCCGCATGGCCGCGGCGACGAGGTAGGCCAGCACCAGCGGGGACATGTTGGAGTCAGCCAGCATCTTGCCGGCGTAGGGCCCGACGCCGGAATCGACAATCACCTGTTTGAAGGCGCCGCCGCCGCCCATGATGGCGAGCAGGGCTCCGATGGGCATCATGGAGTCGTTGGCCATGCGCGCGATGTCGGCGCGGTTCAGCCCGCAGCGGTAGCCCAGGAAGAACATGGCAGCCAGCGCCGTGACGGTCAGCGCCGTGAACGGGTGTCCGAAGAACGCGAAGACGTCCTTGCCCGGGAGGCCGTTTGCATTGACGATGGTGGCCGCGAAGATCAGGATCACGGGCAGCAGCAGGAGCAGGACGACGAGCCCCACCGGAGGGGCGGGGCGTTGCGACGATTCGACGGCCTTGCCTGCTCGCTCCGGCACCGGAATGAAGAGGCGTTTGGCGATCCACTGGCTGTAGAAGATGCCTCCGGCGATCGCCATGGGGATGGAGACGGCGATGCTGAAGAGGATGGTCTTGCCAAGGTCGGCGCCCAGGAGTTGAGCGGCGGCCGCCGGGGCCGGGTGGGGCGGCACCATGGCGTGAGTGACGGTGAGCGCCGCGGCCAGCGGCAGGCCGTAGTACAGCAGGGATTTCTTCGACTCGCGGGCCAGGCTGTAAACCAGCGGGACCAGGATGATGAAGCCCACCTCGAAGAAGATGGGCAGCCCGATGAGGAACGAAGAGAGCAGGACGGCCCAGGTGGCGCGGCCGGGACCGAAGCGGGCGAGGATGGAATCGGCCAGTGCTCGGCCTCCGCCGGAGTACTCGAGGAAACGGCCGATCATGGCCCCCAAGGCGACGACGACCGCGATGAAGCCCAGAGCTTCGCCGAAGCCGTTCTGAATGGACTTCAGGAGCTGGACCGGTCGCATGCCGCAGGCGAGGCCCAGAGCCATGCTGGTGATCATCAGAGCCAGGAAGGCGTGGAGGCGGGCGAAGAGGATCAGGGCCAGGAGAAGGCCGATGGAGCAGAAGGTGTAGAGGACCAGCGTGTTGCCGTTAGGCATGAGCAGCCATTCTATTACGAGGATGGGTGGCTGCGTCTGAGGACTGATTGGAGGGACGGCCGAGCTGGACAATTTCGCAGTAGCACGTCTGGAGCGCGGGACCTCTGCACCTCTAGCCGGTGAACCAATGTGCCTTGATTGGCCGATCTGGGCAAACGTCGCAGCAGAAGATCTCGACCGAACCGTCCAGGGAGTGAATGCCTTCGACGCGAATAGTCCTTCCAGCCGATTTCAAGGAAGGGTCGTAGCGCCAGTACCAAGCCCCGAAGCTGGGATCCACCTCCCGTGCGCCAATTGTGAAGAGGTGCGGCATTTCGCGGCCACATGCGCAGGTTCTATCCCCGCCTCCGCGCTGCCAATCGAAGGAGTGTCCGAGGAGCTTGGTTCCGGGCACCGTGCCTACGTTGTCCCAGTGGGCGATAGTGGTCTCTAGGGCGTCTAGCGCCGGGTCGCCGGCGCTCACGAGGTTCACGAACCGATCTTGCTCCTCCGCGGTCAGTAGCCACCACGGCGGCGGATCCGCCATACGGAGCGGCTGAAACGCACATTCGCCGGGAATGAGACCGGGCCGCGCGCACCTGGGGGTGGGATTGGACACCGTCTGAAGGCGGTCAATTCTGTGCCAGAAGGCCAGCGTCCGTGGCCCCAGTATTCGGATATCGCTGTGAGGGTCGTCGTGCAGACTGGGACACCAAAGCAACTGCAGGATGTTGGAGTTCGCCGGGAAAGGGAGCTCGGGAAAGTCGTCCTGCCGGAACTGAGCGAGCGGGGTGAAATAGTCGTTCTGGACATCGCCCTCATCCAGCCAGGTGTCCCCGCCATCACAGACGGGCCATGGGACATCAGCCGGCCACGCGATGACGCCGCCGATTTTGCTGGCAGAGCCAGGCAAGGGAGTGGTCCGTCCCGGGCGCAGCCAAATCGTGGTCCGGACTGGAATCCCGAGCGTGGTGAGGATCTGGTTCCGATGGCGAAAATCTTCCAGACTGCGACCGTCCATGGCTGCTCCTGCTCCTCAGGATAGCGTCGTGTGGCCTCCGTCGCCGCCCATCTGGAACCAGGATTTGGATGGGAGAGCTGACGGCCTCACCTGTCAGCGCTGAACTCGTCCACCATCAGGAGAGTAACTCCGGGACTCGCTGGCCGGCACCGAACACGGCGAACCGAACGACGCGGTTCCGACGGTAGGCCTCTGGGCGGCCCTTCTTCCTCTGCGCCCAGAGTTCGAAGTCCTGGAGGTGTAGAGCCTTCGGGGCGAGTCCAGCCTTTGCACAAACCACAGTCAGATCCGGACAGAGACGCCCGAAGATGTGTGACCGAAGGCGCGCCGAGAATCAGCGTGGGCCTTTTTCTGAAGGTGGTCGGCAGGCACGCCGGGGAGGGTGGCGGTCCATCGATCTTCGGAGGGCGAGGCCAAGGCCTCGGATCGGTTGCGCCCGCTCGGGCGGTGGCAAGGCAGGAATCGTACTCTTCAGAAGATCGATCGACCATGCAGTGCTCACTGCTGGCGACCGAGCGGAAGATCCCTATTGCATTGTGGCTGTCTGCTGCGATGCCAAAGCGCCGTCCCATCCAATCGTCCAAGTCCAGCCAAACGATTCGAGAGGGCCGCTCGTTCTCGCTGATAGCCCGTGAGCGACGCTCAGAGGCATGATAGTGGCGCTCCACCAATATAGTGCTCGGTGGTGTTCGCAGCAGCCCCAACATGTCGATGGAGAAGAACAACGGTGGTCCCGTCAGTCGGTACCGATCGTTCTCTTGCCGTCGCCAACGTGCTTTGGGATTGTGCGTATTGAGCCCTCCAAAGGGCGGGCGAGCCATGCTGCCTGTGGGTCTTCCTGCTCCAGTATCGCGTCCATCTCGTAGGCGAAATCGGGATCCGACGGATCCCAATAGAGAATGACCTCCATCCCGGAGAACGGTGGAACGGAGATGCGCTGAAGATCCCTCAAAGAACCTAGGACATTCAGCCACAGCCGGCCTTCTTCGGTTTGGTCATTCCAGTCGGCGTAGATCCTGGGTCGCATCGGCACCATACCTCGTAAGCATACCTTGGGAGTCAAACGTCTCAGACAACGACGTCAAAGTAGAACATCCGATCCGTCCCATCAGTGGGGGAGCCAGGAATCGTTGATCTTGCATGGCGACACTCATTCGCACACGCCACGTCCCCTGGAGAAAGTGCCGGATCGCGTCGTCATTTCGTTGTTTGATTTGGAGACTGTTCGGGAGTCTTCCAATGCTCCACCGTGTACCTCCGGTCACTCACGGGACCCTTGCTGGCGCGGAATGCCTTCAGTTCCCGGACCGCCGATGGAAAGGCCGCTGCCTCGTCTCCGCCGAACTGAGCAAGCAACGCATCCTCCCACCGAAACATCCCTCGCAGCCTGAACTGCCGTCTGACCCAATGTTCAAAGCCCTCCAAATCCGCGCAATCCGGCCACCCTTCTTCTTCGGCCGCCAATGAGTATCCGTCCAGGAACGCACGCAGACAGCCGGTCGAAACGCGACGGAGAAACATGCCCGGACGCTCTGCCAGCACGTCCAGGTACCCACTGACCGCCAGCGGTTCACCCTCCAGATGCCGGGGCGGCACTTCTTCCAGCGGATGTAGCGTCGCGGATGAGGAGGCGTCCAGACACGCGAAGAAGAGATCAAACGCGCGCTCGTCACTCTCGGCCACTTCCAGTAGGGCATGTATTCAATCTATCGCCGCGCCGCCCGTCGGCCAGTAGCGCGAGAGGACCCACTCCCTGAACGATTCCGAGGAGTACCTGGCCGTCCTGGTGATGAGCGGGAATTGGCTATAGCCCTGATAGAACGAGGCGAGGCGGGATAGGGACGGTGAGCCCAGATGGACGGCGGGGGCCGCTCTAATCCGGTAGAGAACTTGCAAATACACGATTTTCCTTGCCTCCGTACACGAACAGTCGAAACCGGCCGAGCTGTGTAGTTCATCAGCGCGTCAGCACGGGCCGGCTGCGGCCATCACTGCGGTACTGCTCCAGCAGGGCCGTCAGCGACTTCACGATATCCGGTTTGTCGGCCCAGAGATTGCGGGTCTCCTGGGGATCCTCCGCGATGTTGTAGAGTTCGCCTTCCGGTTCGCCCTCTTTCGGAGTGATGGCGGCGGGCTGCGTGAAGCCTCCGGAGCCCCGGCCTAAGGCCAGTTTCCACGGCCCGCGACGGACGGCGAAGAGGCCTTGAGACGAGTGGTGGATGACGACATCCCGGACCGCCGTCTTGGGCTTTGTTCCGAAGAGCGCAGGCGCCAGCGAGAAGCTGTCTTCGGCGGAGTCTCGCGGCAGAGTGACCCCTGCGACCTCGGCGGCGGTGGCACAGAGGTCCGTGAGGCAGCCCAGTTGACTGGAGACCGCGCCTGCGGCGACACGGCCGGGCCAGCGGGCGAGGAACGGGATGTGGTGGCCACCTTCGTAAATGTCGGCCTTCATGCCGCGCCAGTTGGCGTTGGCGCGATGGCCTGTGGCTTCGATGTTGGCGGGCTTCCAGTAGGCTCCATTGTCGCTGGCGAAGAGGACAAGAGTATTGTGCGCCTGGCCGGATTGTTCGAGAGCGGCGACGATGCGGCCAACGGAGTCGTCGACCTGCGAGACGAAGTCGCCATAGAGGCCGGCTCGCGATTTGCCGTGATACTCCTTGATGGGAGCCCATGGGGTGTGTGGCGCGGTGAGGGGCACGTAGAGGAAGAAGGGATTGGCCGCGACACGGCGTGCACGGAGAAACTCCTCGGTCTTGCGGGTGATGGTGGGCAGAACTTCGTCGATCCGGAATGACGGCGACATGGCTCCGGCGCGGTAGAAGCGGCCTTGCGCGCCACCGAGTCCTGTGTCGCCGGGCGTTTCGGCCGTCGGGGGCTCGGCGGCGTGATCATTGTCGACCCAGATGTAAGGCGGCATGTCGAGCGAGGCGGGGATGCCGTAGAAGGTCTCGAAACCATGATCGATGGGGCTGGGCCGGAGCGGCTTGAAGTAGTCGGTCTTCGCGGCGGCGCCCAAACCCAGGTGCCACTTGCCGAAGGCGGCGGTGGAGTACCCTTCGTTCTTCAGAAGAGACGCGACTGTGGGACGGCCGGATTCGATGAGGTTGGGCGAGTAGCCGTTGAGGACTCCGGATTTCAGCGGCGACCGCCAGCAGTAACGGCCGGTGAGGATGCCGTAGCGCGTCGGAGTGCAGACCGAGGACGGCGAATGCATGTCGGTGAAGCGGATGCCCTGCGATGCGAGCCTGTCGAGGTTGGGTGTAGGGATCTTGGACTCGGGATTGTAGCAGCCCAGGTCGCCCGAACCCAGATCATCGGCGAGAACATAGAGGATGTTCGGACGCGCGGCGGCGCGTTGTGCGGCCCAGGTCACGGTGGGGAGAGCCTGCAGGAACGATCGGCGGAGCATGGTGGTGGGGCGAGCATATCACAGCCCTCGGCGGCGGACTTCAAGACGGGGTATTATTGCCTTTGATCGGGTCGAGTAAGGTCGAATTGGTCAAATTAAACAAGAGGATGAACGAATGCTTCTGAGAAATGCCGCGGTGTTCCTGTTGTGCCTGGCTCCGGTCTGCTTCGGACAAATGACGACGGACCAGAAGGTCGCCGACTTCATGCAGTTGGCGGGGTTGTACGCGAAGAACTACGCGCCCTATGAATGGAAGCGCGACGTGATAGGTTTCGATTTGTACAATGTGAAACCGTGGTTGGAGAAGGTCAGGAACTCCAAGGATGATCTGGAGTTTCTGGATGTCTGTGTCCGTTATGTGGCGAGTTTGCAGGACAGCCATGATGAGTTCTACATTTCGTCGGACTTCATCGCCGACATGAGAATCCTGGTGGACATCTACGATGGCAAAGTCCTTATCGAAGGTGTGGACCGGACCGCGCTACCCCGGATCCAGTTTCCCATCGGTATTGGGGACGAACTGGTCTCGGTGGATGGGATTCCGGTGGCGGATCTGATCGAACAGTTTGCTCCGTATGCGGCGAATGGCAGCGGGAATCCGGTTACGCGGCGGCGGCTGGCAGCCGATGCGCTGACATATCGCATCCAGTCGTATATGCCCCTGGCGGGCCGGCTCGGAGACGAGGCGGTGATTGTCGTGCGCGATGCGGATGGAGTGGAGTCGACCTATACGGTGCCGTGGGTGAAGACCGGTACGCCGATGCTGATTGTCGGGCCGGTGCCTGGGTTTGACCTGAACTCGGCCATGCAGAAGAAGGCGGCGGCCGCGCGTGTGTCGCTGCCGGACCGTGGGCTGGACCGCATGGAGCGGCGCACGACGGCGAGCCGGCTGGCGTATGCGTTCTCGCGAGGCAATCGCGGAATTGTGCGGGAGGATGCGGAACCCGCGGAGGAAGCGTATGTGCCCGAGTACATGCGTCCGATGAAAGAGTTCCAAACGATGCAGGCGCTGAACCCCAAGACCGATACAGCGGGGTTTGGCTTCCTCTATCCGGTCTTCGATCCGCCTTTGAATTTCAAGTTCCGGCTGGGCTTTGGCTCCGCGGACGAGTTTCTGTCAGGGACATTCACGGCGGGGGCATACAACATCGGGTTCATTCGGATTCCCAGCATGGATCCGACAAACGCGACGACCGCTCTGAAACAGTTTGCAACCGAGATCGCTTACTTCCAGGCAAATACCGATGGCCTGGTGATTGACGTGATGAACAACGGCGGTGGCAGCTTGTGTTACACGCAGTCGCTGGAACAGTATCTGTTCACGCAGCCGTTTCGCGGCGTCGCCTACGAGATGAGAGCCACGCAGACTTGGGTCAACTTTTTCTCTTACTACCTTGGCCAAGCGAAGAGCGCCAAGGCGCCGGACTATGTGATCGCCCTTTATCAGGTGTATCTCGACCAGGTCCAACAGGCACTGAAAGAGAACCGCGGACGGACCGGTTCGCTGCCCGTGTGCGGCTACACGTTTGAGGACATCCAGCCGGCTTTGGACAACCAGGGCGCGGTGGCCGCCTATTCCAAGCCAATTCTGGTGCTCACCGACGAGTTCACGCTTTCTTCAGGGGAAGCGTTCACGATGATGCTGCAGGACGCGGGTCGTGCGACGGTCTTCGGCATGCGGACGGACGGCGGCGGTGGCAACCCGGGTACGTATGACGCAACGACCTATTCTGAAGGCGTGGCACGTGTGACGAGGACGTTTGTGACCCGTGCGAACCTGGTGTCGACTCCGGGCTTCCCGCCGGCCAATCACATGGAGAACGTGGGCGTGTATCCGGACATCGTGATGGACTACATGACCCGCGAGAACTTCGACACGTACGGCGCGCCGTTCGTGGACGCGTTCACCGGTGCGATTGTGGACATGATCGCCAAGACGAAGCAGTAGGCCGCTGGAGCGGGGCGCGTGACCGGCCGCGCGCTCCGAATCAGACTGAGTGGTCCGGAAACAAGGTAAAATACAACCATGCGCACTCCTTTGATGGCCGGCAACTGGAAGATGTTCAAGACGCCGGCGGAAACGAAAGCATTCTTTGAGAAGTTCCTGCCGCTGGTGGCCACGTCCACGCATGCGGACGTCGCGATTTGTCCTCCCTTTGTCGACATCGCCGCCGCCGTGGATGCGGCCGCGGGCAGCCGTGTAGGGATCGGTGGCCAGAACTGCTATTGGCAGAACAAGGAAGGCGCTTTCACAGCGGAAGTTACGCCGGCCATGTTGAAGGCGGCCGGTTGTACGTACGTGATCATCGGCCACAGCGAACGCCGCCAGTATTTCCACGAGACCGACGAGACGGTGCTGAAGCGCACCAAGGCCGCGCTGGAAGCCGGCCTGATCCCGATGGTTTGCGTGGGCGAGAGCTTGGCCGAGCGCGAGTCCGGCAAGACGAACGAAGTGCTGGCCACGCAGTTTAGCGGCGGGATCGCCGGGCTGACGGCGGAAGAGTTTGCCAAGATTGTCATCGCCTATGAGCCCGTGTGGGCCATTGGCACGGGCAAGGTAGCGACCCCCGAGATCGCCCAGGATACGCACAAGGCGATTCGTGACCTGGTGGCTGCGAAGTTCGGCGCGGATGCCGCGGCGGCGGTGCGGATTCTCTACGGCGGCAGCGTGAAGCCCGACAACGTGAAGGGCCTGATGGCGAAGCCGGACATCGACGGCGCGCTGGTGGGTGGAGCGGCGCTGAAGGCCGAAGATTTCGCGGGCGTCGTGAATTTCTAGCTAGTCTTCAGACGGTTCGATGGGGCGCGGTTCCGGCGACGGAGCGGCGCCCTTTTCTTTTTGCTGGCCGAGTAGCGATTCGAGTAGTTGCTTAATGTCGGCGACGTCCCTGGTCATCCAGTAGAAGCGCCAAACCAGAAATCCCAACAGGCAGAGATACCCAAGAAGCATGATGAAGGAAAAGATCTGCGCGGCCTGAGGCATGGCCGGAGTCTATCACCTCAATCCGGAAGAGCAAAAGCGTAGTACGAGCCTCCGGAGAGGCCCTTCCACTTGCCTCCGCCGGCGCCCATTACCACATACTGTTTGCCGTTGATTGAGTAAGTAGACGGCGTCGAGTTACCCGCTGCGTCCATCGTGAACTCCCAGAGGAGTTTGCCCGTACGCTTGTCGAAGGCGTGGAACTTGTTGTCAGCGTTGGTGGCTCCAATAAAGAGCAGGCCGCCGGCTGTTACGACGGCTCCGCCGTAGTTTTCGCTGCCGGTACTCTTTACACCCTTGGCCACAAGTTCCGGGAATTCGCCAAACGGGATCTTCCAGGCGTACTCGCCGGTATCGATATTGACGGCGCTGAGTGTGCCCCACGGCGGCTTGACGGCCGGATACCCATCAGGGTCAAGGAACTTGTTGTAGCCGTCGATGGTGTACTTGAGGTCAATGGGCGAGGGCGGTCCCGATACGGTCTGGATCACCTCCTTGTCCTCGCCACTGAGCAGGTACCGTGCGATGGACGCCAGGGCTGGATCCTTCAGGTAGGCGAACCCGGGCATGCGGCCTGCGCCTTTGTGGAGGATCTCGGAGACCTGGGCTTCACTGCGCCGGGAGATGAGGTTCTGGAGGGCGGGGAACTCCGGCGGGCTCCCGGCCATGTCCTCACGATGGCAACCGGCGCAGTTGCGGTTGTAGAGGATCCGGCCGCTGACCATCTTGCCGGTCTGCTTCGGAACCAGTCGCAGAATCCAGGCCATTTCGTTGGCGTTGATGTAGAACAGGCCGGTCTGCGGATCGTAAGCCGCGCCGCCCCACTCGCCGCCTCCATCAAAGCCGGGGAAGATCACGGTGCCCTCGCGGCTAGCCGGAGTGAACTGCGGACCGCTGCGGACCTGTTTCAAGCGCGCCAGCACGACCTCGTGGGCCTCGGGCGTGCGATTGGTGACCTCATCCTCAGTGAACTGTTGGCGGGCGAACGGGGCGGGCTTGAGCGGCAGCGGTTGGGTCTTGGCTAGCACCTCGCCGTCGACGTCGGAGGGCGCCACGGGCCTTTCCTCGTAGGGGAAGAGGGTCTTGCCGGTGACGCGGTCGAAGAGCCAGATCCAGCCGGATTTGGTGATCTGGGCGACGGCGTCGACGGGTTTGCCGTTACGCTTCACCGTGACGAGCGTCGGCGCGGTGGGCAGGTCGCGATCCCAGGTGTCGTGATGGACGAACTGGAAGTGCCACAGCTTCTCACCGGTTTCGGCTTTGAGGGCGATGAGGCAGTTGGCGTAGAGGTTGTCGCCGGCGCGATTGGCGCCATAGAAGTCGAACGCAGCGGAGCCGGTGGGCACGTAGACGATGCCGCGTTTCTCGTCCATCGCGACGCCGGCCCAGCTGTTGGCACCGCCGATATAGTCCTGAGCGCCTTTCGGCCAGGTGGCGGCGGCCGGATCGCCCGGCGGCGGGATGGTGCGGAAGATCCAGCGGAGGCGGCCCGTCCGGACGTCGTAGCCGCGGATGTGGCCGGGTGCGGCGGGCAGACCCTCGCTGACGAGACTGCCGATGACGAGGATGTCTTTGTAGATGACGCCCGGCGTGGTGGCGGTGATGGAGAGGTTGGTGGCATCGCGGCCGAGATTCTGGCGGAGGTCGATGCGGCCGGCCGTGCCGAAGGTGGCGACGGGTTGTCCGGTGTCGGCGTTGACCGCGTAGAGCCAGTGGCTGGCGGAGAAATAAAGACGGCGGTCCCGACCGCTCTCCCAGTAGTTGAGGCCGCGGTTGCGGGTCTTGCCGGTGACCGGTTTGCCTTTGTTGGGATCGAAGGCCCATTTCAACTGGCCGGTGGCTGCATCGAGGGCGAGGATGCGCAGCTTCGGAGAACTGACGTACATCACGCCGCGTACGATGAGCGGGTTGCACTGCATCTCGGAGCCTTCAAAGGCGTCGCCGGTGTCATAGCGCCAGGCCAGCTTCAGGCGGCCAATGTTCGACGTGTTGATCTGGTCAAGCGTCGAGTACTTCGTGTTGGCCGGACTGCCGTGGTAGGACGGCCAATCCTCGGCCAGGAGGCAGAGGGAGATCAGGGAGAGGAGAAGGGTGCGGCCCAGCATTGCAATGACGGCCATTATAGTTCTTTGGGGCAGGTCCGGGCGTCTGGGCTGCCTCGAAGGGGCGGAGGTGGCTCTGCGCGCCCGGTGGCGATGCCGCTCTTCTACGAGCGCCGGGCGACGATCAGGGTGATGTCGTCGTGCTGGGGGGCTCCGGCGGCGAAGGCTTTCACGGCTTCCAGCACGTAGTCCGCGGCGGCTTGCGCCCCCAATGCGGGCGCCGCTTGCAGGGCGGCCAGCAGGCGGTCTTCGCCAAACTCCTCACCCTGCGGATTGCGAGCCTCTGTGACGCCATCGGTGTAGAGAACCAGGGTGTCTCCGGGATGGAGCGCGACGTCGGCCTGTTCGTACTGGGCCCGGCGAGTCATGCCGAGTCCGACGCCCGGCGTCTTCAGCCAGTCGTGCTCACCCGTTGCTCGCACAAGTAGGCTGGGGTTGTGGCCGGCCGATGAATAACGCAGACGACTGGCGGCCGGTTCGTACAGGCCGTAGAAGAACGTTGCAAAACGATTGGCCGGGGATGCGTCGTAGACCAGCAGGTTCAGCTTCGCCATCAGCTCTCGCAGGTCCGTCACGCCACCCAGGATCAAGCCTCGCAACGACGCCTGCAGGCCGGCCATCAGGAGGGCCGCGGGGACACCTTTGCCGGCGACATCGCCAATCGCCAGCCCGACCGCTCCGCCAGGTGTAGTGAGGAAGTCGTAGTAGTCGCCACCTACGGATTGAGCGGGCACGCAGCAGCCGGCCAGGTCGAGCCCATCAACCAGCGGCGCCCGCTTCGGGAAGAGCCGCTGCTGGACCTGGCTCGCGATCTCGAGCTCATTGTGGAGCCGCTCGCGCTGAGCGGTCTCCGCAGCCACGGTGGCCGTCAGTCGGGAGACATCGAGCGCGACGGCGGTCTGGCTGGCGACGGATTCGAGCAGTTGAAGATCACGGCGGGAATAGGGCTCCTCCGAACGTTTGGGGCCGAGACGGAGGGCGCCGTAGTCCTGATCCGCGGTGGCAAGCGGCAGCAGCAGACTGCCGGGCAAGGCGAAAGCCGAGGTGGTGCCGGACGGCAGCAGATCAACGCTGGTGATATGGAGGGCGTCCTGGATGCGGTGCTGGACGGTGGTGAGGAGTTCGCGGGGGTCGGTGATGCGGCGGACCTGGTTGGACAACTCGATGAGGACCTGCTCCGTGTTCACTGCTTCGCGGAAGAAGCGGCGATCCACCCAGGCGCGAATGTGGTCGGAGCCATAGCTGACGGCGGCGATGCCGGCGAGGCAGAGCACGGAGACGATCCAGCCGTGGCCGCTGAAGGCGATCCAGAGGAGAGTGGCGTTCACCAGCAGGCGCAGGGCGGTGACCGTGCGCGAGGCGAGCAGGCCCTGGCGGATGACGACGCCGAGGTCGAACAGGCGGTCGACCAACATGCTGTAGGCCAGGGTGACCGGGATGAAGATGGGGGCCAGCACGCCGGGCATCAGTAGCCAGTAGGGGTAGTCGTTCAGATCGCGCTGCAGGACAACGGCGGAGACCATGAGGGCAGTGTTGGGGATCACGCCAAGCGTCAGCCCCGTAAGCATCCAGCGCATGCGGCGGCGCGCATCCGGATGAGTCTCGGCGCGGAACTTCAGCAGGAAACTGAGGAGACCGAGCCCGATCAGGGAGAAGTGGAGCGACTGGGGGAGGACGTGTGGAAGTTCCTCGATGGGCTTGAGGATCGCCCACACCGCCGGATTGGCGAACAAGGCGGCCACAAGGATCCCCCGAACGGCTTGGTATGGGACGTAGACTGCGATGATCGCCAGGGATACGCGGGAGAGCAGATCGCGGCGCCAGCGGCCGTCGGGGAACAGAAGGGCTACTGCGCACCAGGCGGCGGGCCACCAGTCGGAAACGACATCCAGGAAGGTGGCGGGCGCGCTCATCCACACGCCCCAGCCGTAACGCTCGTAGCCGTTGGCGCGCTGCATGAAGGCCAGCGCCAGCAGCAACCATAGGATGGCGAGCGCCGTGGGGTCGGATGGACGGCGGAAGGCGACCAGGAAGCCGAGCCCGATGCAAAGAACGGGCAGGATGATGTTCAGGCCGAGGGTAAATGTGAACTCCACCGGCTCAGCCAGCTTTAGCGTGGGTGGCACGAGGGTCGCCGTGCGAGGCGGGCCGTTCCCCGTGCGCACCGTGAGGGTGATGGGGATTCCACCCTCCTTGTGCACCATCCAGCCGATCGCATCAAAGGCCGAGTGAACCCGTACGCCGTCGACGGCGATCAGGGTGTCGCCCTCTTTCACTCCGGCCTTCAAGGCGGGATCCTTCACCTTACCGAGAGTGAGGTTCTCGGGATCAACCAGGCCGGGCGTGCGCGCGACTTGCCGGCTGAGCGGCAGGAGGGACGTGTAAATGAAACGCGACTCGACCGCGCCGCAGACCACGAGGAGTACGAGGAGGACGAGGCGCTGCTTCCAGTGCGTCAAGTCTTTGATTATAGGGGTTGGCCGAGCATGGCCGGGCCAGCCGGAATTGCCAGCGTTGGATGCTGGATAATATATCGAGACCACTCAGGTCTTGAAAGCGTTTGCAATGAAGAAACTGACTGCGCACGTCAAAGCCGCGGGTTGAGCGTCGAAGCTTAGTCCAAAGGTTTTGGACCAGGTGCTGCCAGGCGTTCCGCGCCTGCGCAATTCTAACGTTCTGGTGGGGTTTGATACGTCGGACGATGCCGGCGTATACAAGCTCAGCCCGGAGTGTGCCCTGGTGCAGACAGTCGATTTTTTCACGCCTATCGTTGACGATCCCTATACTTACGGGGCGATCGCCGCGGCCAATGCGCTGAGCGATGTATACGCCATGGGTGGCCGGCCCATCACGGCGCTGTCGGTTCTTTGTTATCCGGGCGATGGCGACCTGGACGATTTGGCGGCGATCCTGAAGGGTGGCGCGGAGAAAATGATCGAGGCAGGCTGCGCCGTCGTGGGTGGGCATAGCGTGACGGACGACGAGATCAAATTCGGCTACTCGGTCACGGGCACGGTGCATCCAGATAGGATCTGGACGAACGCCGGCGCACGCCCGGGCGACGTGCTGGTGCTGACCAAGCCGCTGGGTACGGGCGTGATCTCGACGGCGCTGAAGCGTGGACTGGCCAGCGACGAGCATGTGGCGGCTTCGATTGCGTCCATGTTGAAGCTCAATCGAACGGAGACCGAGGCGCACGGGTGCACCGATGTGACCGGCTTCGGCTTGATGGGCCACGGGCGCGAGATGGCAATGGCCAGCAATGTGACTTTAGAAATTGACTCCGAGGCACTGGAGTTCCTGCCCGGGGCGCTGGACTACGCCGCGGCGGGTGCGGTGCCGGGTGGGCTGAATAACAACCGGGCGTTTGCCTCGTCGTGCGTCCTGCTTCGGTCGGGGATCCGTCCGGAGGTCGAGGCGCTACTCTACGACCCGCAGACCTCGGGTGGGCTGCTGTTGTCGCAGCCGCGAGAGCACGCGGCGGGGCGGATTATCGGCCGCGT
The DNA here is from genome assembly GCF_963665245.1 of uncultured Paludibaculum sp. Taxonomy (NCBI): domain Bacteria; kingdom Pseudomonadati; phylum Acidobacteriota; class Terriglobia; order Bryobacterales; family Bryobacteraceae; genus Paludibaculum; species uncultured Paludibaculum sp. The sequence continues at coordinate 1,137,541 of NZ_OY762268.1, read as the reverse complement.
GTTGGAACGCGGCGCAAAACCAATTCACGTTATATGAACTACAACCCAATCATCGTTGCCCTCGACGTGCCAAACGCAGGGGAAGCTCTCACTCTGGTCGACCGGCTGTCGACCACCGTGGATTTCTATAAGGTCGGCCTGGAGCTGTTCACCGCCGAAGGTCCTGCCGTGGTGCGCGAGATCGTAGCGCGCCGCAAGCAAGTGTTCGTGGACCTGAAGATGTACGACATCCACGAAACGGTAAAGCGGGCGGCGGCGCGGGTGGCCGCGTTGGGCGCGAGTCTGCTGACGGTTCATGCCAGTCCGCAAGTAATCCGTGCCGCGCGCCAGGCGGCGGCCGGGACGAATCTACGGATTCTGGCCGTAACCGTGCTGACCAGCTTCGATCAGTCGGATCTGAACGATCTCGGCGTGACGGGCCGCACGGTGGCGCAACAAGTGGAATGGCTGGCTGGCAAGGCCGTGGAAGCGGGTGCCGACGGTCTGGTGTGTTCGCCCCTGGAAGTGGAGCGGCTCAGGGCCCTGATTCCCCCGGAAACGATTCTGGTGGTGCCGGGTGTGCGGTCGGCCGGGGCGGATCCCGGCGATCAGAAGCGGGTGGCCACACCTGAGTCCGCCATGGAGGCGGGCGCGAGCTATCTGGTCGTGGGGCGCGAAATCACGAGAGCGGCGGAACCGGCGGCGGCGGCGGACGCGATCCTGCGCGCGCTGGGGACTCAACTACACTAGTTGCATGGCACGCTATTTCACGCTCGAGCAGGCGCAGAGTCTGGTGCCGGAGGTGCGCCGCATGCTCACTGAGGCGGTGGAGGCCCGGGCGGAGTTGGAGGAGTCGCAGCAGGAGATCGCCGAGAGCATGAAGCGGGCGCACCAGATGGGCGGCGTGGAACTCGACACCGAGCGACTGGTCATGCTGCGCAAGCGTGTCGGCGAACTGGGCGGCCGGCTGAAGGACATCCTACAGCAGTTCGAGGAACTTGGTGTACAGGTGAAGGACCTGAACGTCGGGTTGGTGGATTTTCCGACGAAGTACCGCGGTGAAGAAGTGCTGATCTGCTACCAGCTCAATGAGACCGGCGTTGGGTACTGGCACGGCCTGGAAGAAGGATTCCGCGGCCGGAAGCGGATCGATCGGGATTTTCTGGATCATCATCAAGGCGATCCAGTTCACTGATCCGGGCGCCCGGGAGTCTGGTTTGAGATGAATCGTCGAGGATTGCCTCGCATCACGAGGCCATCTCACGGAATTGTACTTCTGTGTCTGATGGCCCTATTCGCTGGATGGGCGGCCGGACAAACCGCGCCAACCGGCGCGGAGCAGCGACTGCCGAAACACAACGTCCTGCTGCTCAATTCCTACCACCAGAATTTTCCGTGGACCAACGATCTCGTGCTCGGCGTCGAAGATGTGCTTTCGGCCCTGCCGTTTGACGTGGAGATCTGGACTGAATTCCTCGATGCGAAACGAAGGAGCGGACCAGCTCACGAGGCGTGGATGGAAAGCGTCCTGCGGGAGAAGTACCGCGCGCTGCAGCTCGACCTCATCATATCCTCCGACGACAACGCCCTGCGATTTCTCCTGAAACACCGCGACGACCTGTTTGGCGCCGTCCCCGTGGTCTTCTGCGGCGTGTCCAGTCCTGAACTGATCCAGCAAGTGCCCAGGGAGACGTACACCGGCGTGATGGAGGAGTACGACCTGCAGAGCTACCTGGATTCGGCGCTCCGCATGTTTCCGAGGACCAGACATGTGTTTGTGGTCTCGGACGCGTCGTTCTCGAACCTTGTGCACCTCCATGCGTTCCAGACCGTTGCCCGCGGGCGGGAACACCTCCATTTCGTGTTCCTGGACGGTTCGCTCCTTTCTTTCCCCCAGATCCTGACACAGTTGCGCTCCATGCCGCCGGGTTCGCTGGTGATGACAACAAACTTCACGCGTGACAGTTCCGGCCAGTACATCCCGCTGTCCGATGCCGCGGTGCAGATTGTGCGGGCAGCCGGGATGACTCCGGTGTTCAGCCCGAACAGCGCTCAACTGGGGCAGGGGTTCGCGGGAGGCTGCGCGAACAACGGCCGGACGCACGGCGTGCAGGCCGGCAACATCGCAAAACGCGTGCTGCAGGGCGCCGCCCCATCGAGTATCCCGATCACGCGGCACGGCGTCCTCCAGATGGTCCTGGACTACCCGGAACTGGCACGCCTGGGCGTGGCGGAGTCGAGCATTCCGTCCAGTGCCGTGGTCCTGAACCGTCCTGACAGCATGATCGACTTCTACGCACGCAACCAGCAGTTGGTGTGGATTGGCGCCGTTCTGGCGCTCGTCCAGTTCGTGATCATCGCGGCGATGGTGCTCAGCGTGCTCCGGCGGCGTCGGGCCGAACGTCAGCTCCGGTCCAGCCAGGCGCACCTCGAGAGAGCCCAGAAGCTGGCGCGACTGGGCAGTTGGGAGAAGGATCCCCGCACTGGGAAACTGAGCTGGTCCGACGAGGTCTACCGCCTCCATGGGCTGGACCGGGCAAACTTCGAGCCCACCTTCGGCCGGCTGCTCGACATGGTGCATCCGGATGACCGGGAGCGCATCCGCAACATGGCCGCGACGGCCGACAGTGAGTCGCGGAATCGTGCCATGGAGTACCGGATTGTGAGGCCTGACGGCAAGGTGCGCCACGTGCGGTCGTACGGAGAATTCACGCAGCTGCGCGATGGCCGGAAAATGGTGCTGGGCACCGTGCAGGACGTGACGGAGATGAAGGAGATCGAGGAGCAGTTCCGCCACGTGCAGCGGGTGGAGTCGCTGGGTACTCTGGCCGGGGGCATCGCTCACGATTTTAACAATCTGCTCACCGTCATCAACGGATACAGCCACATGCTCCTGGGCCGGATGAGCGAGCAGGATCAGAACCGCCGGCTGCTGCTGGAGATTCAAAAGGCGGGGCAGCGGGCGGCCGACCTCACGCGCCAGTTGCTGGCCTTCAGCCGGAAACAGGTACTGCAGCCGCAGGTGCTGGATTTGAACGAGGTGGCTGTATCGACGAAGGGCCTGCTGGTTCCGCTGTTGGGCGAGAACGTGGAGCTCCGATTCCAGACAGCGAAATCACTCAAGCCGGTGCGCGCGGACCGGACGCAGGTCGCGCAGGTCCTGCTGAATCTGGCGGCGAATGCGCGTGATGCGATGCCGGAGGGTGGTGTCTTCACCATCAGGACCGCCAATGAGGAAATCGTCGAGGCGCGGTCGTCGCAGTCGATGGACCTTCGGCCGGGCTCCTATGTGGCACTGTACGCGTTGGATACCGGCCATGGCATGGACGAGGAGACGCGGGAGCGCATCTTCGAGCCGTTCTTCACAACGAAAGAGGTGGGGAAGGGAACCGGATTGGGCTTGTCCAGCGTGTACGGCATCGTCAAACAGAGCGGTGGGCACATCGCCGTGTTCAGCAATCCGGGCCAGGGCGCGGCGTTCCGCATTCTGTTGCCGGCGGTGGAGGAAGCGCTGACTGAGGCTCCGGTGCAGACCTGGGGGCAGGGCGAGTGCCGCAACCATCACGTGGTCCTGCTGGTGGAAGATCAACACCAGGTGCGGGAACTGGCGCGGGAGACCCTGTCACAGTTGGGTTACCGCATCCATGCGGCATCGAATGCCGAAGAGGCCCTCGAGATGTTCGAGAAGGCGGATCCACCGGTGGAACTGCTAGTGACCGATGTTGTGATGCCGGGTATGGGCGGCTCGGAACTGGCCGGGCGGCTGTTGCAGCGGAACCCCGGTATGGGCGTATTGTACATTTCCGGCTATCCTGGCGATGCGCTGGAGGACGGGAACGGCTCCGGATCCGGCCACTTTTTGCGTAAACCGTTTTCTCCGAAGGACTTGGAGAGGATGGTCGAAAAGGTCCTTGCGCCCGCCAGCGAGCCAGACGAAGTTCAATGAGTTGGAGCCCTTTTCCGCATGCTGCTAGACTGGAAGGTAGTTCGGTTTCCTTTTGAGTTCGCAGGATGCTTCTCGCCAAAGAATTCGTCACTTATCTCAGCCGCCAGTTGGCCGCAAAGCTTGGTTCCAACATCATCGAAATCTCCAACCCCACTGCGGTTGCGGAACTGATGGGGACGATCATCACCGATGAACTGTCCATCGAAGACAAGCTGAATGACGAAGTACGCGCCTTGTTGGAGGAGTACTCCGTGTACATGTCCAACAACAACATCAGCTACTCGGAAATGTTCCGGCGCATCAAGAACCAGTTGGTGGCGCAGCGCAAGGTAGTGAAGGCCAGCGGGCGCGATACCGGCGACCCGATGAAGCTGAGCCGCGACAAGATCAACGAGATCTCCCACAAGGTGGTCACGGCGCTGCGCAAATCACGCGACTGCCGCTTCCGCAGGGATTCGAACGATGTGCGGCTGGAACTGGTACGGCTGATCTCGGAGATTCTCCTGAACGAGGACAAGGCCGAGAAGGCCGCGCGGGCCAAGATCCGCACCATGAAGAAGGAAATTCCCGAGGGCAGCGAAGAGTGGGATCTGCTGCACAAACGCTACTATGCGGAAGAGCTCAGGAACTACGGCATCGACCTGCACGGGTAAATAAGAGCTGTCAGCGTTCAGCATTGGCCGCTTGGCTTTGCCCGGCGGCTTTTTCGTGTCTAGGCCCGAATGCGGGGACCTCGAAAAACCCTCTGGCCGGCATCCGGCTGCGGCACTGCGGTAGATGAAAGCCGGTGGCCCACGGCTCATCGCTCCTTTCCTGTAAGATGCCCTTGATGCAGCATTCCTCTCTCGTCGTTGTTGGCTCGCTGAATATGGACTTTGTCGTCCAGGTCGACCGCCTTCCGGCGCCCGGTGAGACCACCCTCGGCGGCAACTTCCAGATGATCCCCGGCGGCAAAGGGGCCAACCAGGCTTGTGCCGCTGGAAAGCTGGCTCGGTGCGGCCGCGTCAGCATGGTGGGGTGCGTTGGGTTGGATCCGTTCGCCGACCACCTGAAAGCCAGTCTGGCCGCGGCGGGCGTGGACGTCTCCACGGTGCGTGCGGCCCGCCAGACGCCCACCGGTGTCGCGCTGATCTGGGTGGAGAAGTCGGGCCAGAACTCGATTGTCGTGGCTCCTGGGGCAAATGCCATGCTGGCGCCCGGCGACATCGAGTCGGCGCGGGCCACGTTCGAAGGATCACGCTGTGCCCTGTTCCAACTGGAGACGCCGCTGGAGACAGTCGAGGCGGCCCTGCGCGCAGCCCGTGCCGCCGGAGCGCTGACGATACTCGATCCAGCTCCGGCTCGCCCTCTACCGGCCGAACTACTCTCTCTCGTCGACGTCCTGACGCCGAACGAAAGCGAAGCGTGCATCCTCCTGGGCCGCGATCCCTCCCGTGTGAACGTCGCCGACGCGGCGGAGATCGCGCGAGCCGTTCGAGGCCTGGGCCCCAAGGCGGTAGTGCTGAAGCTGGGCGACCAGGGCTGCTTCTACTCCGACGGGCATCTCGAATTGGCGGTGGCGGGGTTTGCCGTCGAGGCCGTGGACACGACTGCCGCGGGCGATACGTTCAACGCGGCGCTGGCCGTGGCACTCTCGGAAGATGTCGGGATCGAGGACGCACTCCGTTTCGCGAATGCGGCGGCGGCGCTTTCGGTGACGAGGTTGGGCGCGCAGGCGTCGGCTCCGTCGAGGGAAGACGTCGACGCGTTTATGGCGCGGCCGGTTGCGTAGCCAGCACGGCCCAGTCGCTGTTTTCGTAAAGCGCCGGTGCGGAGACCGGCTTGTTGGCCGGGCGCACGACGATATAGTCGATACCCATGGAACCGTAGTCGGCCAGCGGCCGCAGCGGTCCTGAGGCTTCGTGAACGGCCTGCCACCGCCGCCACCAGACGTCCGCGAAGTTCTCCAGCAGGTTCGCCTGCCCGCCGCCCTTCCAGTCCACATAGATCGAGCGCTTCGCGTCGTTCCGGAACACGCCCGGCTGCAGCCCGTGGCCGATGTCGGCGAACAGGAAAATCTTGTCGGGCGATGTCGACGAGCGCGCCCAATCGGACAATGCGCGCAACGGCACGGTGTGAAGGGCCGGGTAGTTTTGCACTCCGCCGAAGTCCGGGATCAGGAAGATGGCCGCCAGCGGGATGGCGACCGCGATTCGGGGCCGTGACGCGGCCAGCACGGTGGCCGCCGCCAGACCGAAGACCACGGTCAGACGCTTCGGGTCAGGCTGCGTAATGAGCTGGACGACGAGCCCGTTGGCGGGGATCGCGAACACGACCGCCAGCCAGCCCAAGGCTTCCAGCCGGCGGCCGGCCGCGGCGGCATGCCACCCGGCGGCGATGCCCAGCAGGATCGCCATGGCTGTGATGAAGAGCACCGCGCGGGCCGGCTGGAACTGCGGCATCAGCACCCATTTCTCGACGTCGAGCAGCACGTACTGAACCGGAACCATCACCATGCCGTACACGGCGGCCGCGAGTGTGAAGAAGCGTGCTTCCGGGGTCATCCGGGTACGGACCCGCAGCCACGCTCCGGCGGTGAAGAGCAGCAGCAGCGGGTATTGCCAGAACCAGGAGGCAGGCCAGAACCGAATCCAGTTGTAGCGCGCACGGAACTTCTGAATCACTTCCAGTTGCGGCGGAATGATGCCGAACCACACCTGCCGCTCCGTCGAGCCGTGCTGGAATATGGCAAACAGCAGCACCGTGGCGACGGAGGCGGCGCAGGCCGCTGCCAGTGGCCATAGGTCTCGGCGTGATTTGGTCACCAGGAAGTAGAGCGCGGCACAGGCCCAGAACGGAGCTGTGGACGTGGGGTGGTAGATCGTTGCCACGAACGCGAGCACGGCGGCGGCGCGCCAGTAGCGCTGGGCCGCGCAGCCCAGCGCGCCCATCACCAGCAGGATCGCGAACGCACGCGGAACCGGCTCGTATTCCAGAGTCAGCACCGCGGGTCCATTGATGGTGGCGCCCAAACCGAAACAGCCGGCGGCGAACAGCGCGGCGGGTACGCCAAGACCCAGCGCCTGCGCGAGCAGGAACGCTCCAGCGAGCCCGACGAACCGGAAGACGATCTGCTGCCCCGCGAGGACGGCCTGCAGATCGAGGCCTGTGATGTGGCGCAGGCCGATGGCGATCTCGTCGTAGAGGGTCCAGGTGACGTGCGGCCGCAGCGCCAGTTCATCTTTCGGAAAGAGCGCCGGATCCATCAGGCGATCGATCATCGGCGCGTAGATCTGGGTGTCGGATTGCAGCCAGGTGTGGCCGGGGAATACGAAGAAGCCCAGTAGGGCGAATACCAGGAGAACAAGCGCGGTGGCCAGGTACTGCTGCTTCACTTCGCCGGCGTCTTTTCCAGTTGTTGCTTGGTCCAGATGCGCGGCGGATGGAGTTCCAGACTCTTCGAGAGCGCCTGCCGGGCATCGGTGTTGCGATTCAGCTTACGCAGGATGATGCCCTTCCACAGCCAGGCGTCGGCGTCCTTGGGATCGAGCTGCAGAGCCTTGTCGACATCCTTCAAGGCCAACTCCGGCCCGCCGCCGAACGAAGCTGGCAGATAGTAGTTGCCCACAGCGCGGCTGAGGTAGCCGGCGGCGTCCTTGGGCGCCAGTTCCACGGCTTTGTTTACCTCGTCCAGCGCACACTTGCCATACCGCATGCCGGCCAGGACGTTGGCCGGAATCACCTGGCCGCAAAGCGTACCCAGGATGCGATGGTACTCGCCGGAGTCCGGCTTCAGCGCGACTGCCTTCTCCGCCACGCGGATGCCGGCCTCGGCGGCCGTCTTGGCCGCGTTCTTGTCGCGCAGTTCCATCGAAACTTCGGCGCGCACCAATTGAGCCCGGGCCGCGTTGTACTGCGCCGTCGGATCATTCGGTTTGGCCTGCGCGGCGGCGTCGGCCGCGGCCGCCAGCTGATCGAGCGCCGGCCGGTCTTGCGCGTCACGCGCCTTGCGAAGATCGGCGGGCAGTTCAGCCGCGAGACAGGAAGCCATTAGGAGTGGAAGCAGAATCCGCATTGGACAATTCACCATTCTATCGAGACGCGCGGCGTGCGTCTCGCGGTTACCAGATCATAGTGTGGCGATCTTGCGTTGCACCAGGAGCAGATAGACGGCCAGACCAGCCAGAATCACGCCGTAGATCGTAACGACGATGGGCGCGCCAAAATGTGGGATGAGCGACCCCGTAATCAGGCTGCCAATGGGCATGCCGCCGCGGAAAGCGACGTTGTAGATGCTCATCACGCGCCCTCGCATCTCGTCGGTCGCCACCATCTGCACCAGGGAGCTGAGCAGGGAAAAACAAGCGATCAGCGACATGCCGGCCAGGAACAGGAAAATCAGCGCGACGGGCAGGCTGCGGCTTAGGGCAAACGCCGACTCGAATACACCCAGCGCGATCAGGCCTATGATTGCATCACGGCCCACGCCCGAGCCCTTGCTGCGCGCGGCCACCAGCAGCCCCCCGCAAATCGCCCCGGCGGCCTCCACCGAGAGCAACAGCGTATACGTAGCGGCCGTGCCGCCAAATACTTCCTTCGCGAAGACGGGCAGGAAGACGATGATGGGGATGCCGAGGAACGTACACACGAAGGCCACCCAGATGAGGGGCAGCATGGCCGGCTTCTGGCGGATAAACGTGATGCCACCCTTCATGCTCTCCATCACGGTCTCTTTCGTCGGGCCCGGTGTGAAATCTGTCGTGATGAGCAGCAGCGAGACAATAACGGCAACGAAGCTGAGCCCGTTCAAGCCGAAGCACCAGGCGGCGCCCAGACTGGTGAGGGCGAGGCCGCCAATGACGGGGCCGATGACGCGCGCGATGTTGAACTGGATGGAGTTCATGGCAATCGCGTTAGGCAGGTGCTCGCGCGGCACCAGAGACGGGATCAGCGACTGGTACGCCGGGGCGCCGAAGGCTTGGGCGACTCCGACGATGAAACTGACCATCAGGATCGGCCAGATCTGCCTATAGCCAAGGCCGACGAAGAGGGCCAACGTGAAGGCGCCCGTCATTTGGACGAATTGCGAGACGAGCAGAACACGCCGGCGGTCGAAGCGGTCGGCGGCCACGCCGGCCACCATGGCCAGCGCGAAGATGGGGGTGCCGGCGAGGAACGCGTCCAAGCCCAGGTAGAAGGGTGACCCGGATAGTTGCAGCACCAGCCATGCCTGGGCGAGGTTCTGCATCCAGGTGCCGATGCTCGAGGTGCACGCGCCTGCCCACATCAGCCGGAAGTTTCGGGATTCAAAGGCTGTGAAGATCCGGCTCGTCAAGTGGCGTTACCGTTACGGCAAAGGCTGGGGTCGGGCGATGAGGTGCAGGATGTTGCCGTCGCCGTCGGCGAAGAAGAGCAACCGGTTGCCCTTGAGGTTGAGCGGCTCTCCGAGAAACTTCACACCCTTGATCTTCAGGTTTTCGTGACCGGCGTCGAAGTCGCTGACCGAAACCGCGATGTGGCGGATGCCGGGGGTGCGCATGGAGGTCTGCGCGGCGTCACCCTGTGAAGGGATGATCTCCAGCATCGCCCCGTCCGGGGCTTTGACGAAGTAGTTGCCGTCGTATTCGTGATTGATCCGGAAACCCAGCGTATCGACGTACCACTGCGCGAGCCGCTTCGGTTCAGGCGAAGCCAGGGCCGTATGCTCCAGTCCAGTGAACAACATTCCTCAAGTCTAGCAAGCGCCTGCATGTTCCGCCCTGACCCGGACGAGAGTTTTCATGTGCGATAGCTGGCGTTGATGTCGATGTAGCCGTGGGTCAGATCGCAGGTCCAGAAGCGGCTGCAGCCTGAGCCTTCGCCGGCGATGTGGAAGCGGATGCGGCACTCCTTCTCGTCCAGCCTGCGCTTCATGGCCGCCTCATCGAAGGGGGCGGCCAGGCCTTTGCGGCACACTTTGACCCCCTGAAGATAGATGTCCACCTGCTCAGGGTCGAAGGTTGCACCCGAGTATCCGGCCGCGCACAGGATGCGGCCCCAGTTCGCGTCGCTGCCGGCAATGGCGGTCTTGACCAGCGGTGAGTTCGCGATGGCGCGGGCGATGCGCGTGGCGGCGGCATCATCCCTGGCTCCGGTCACTTCGATTTCGACGAACTTTTGAGCGCCCTCACCATCTCTGGCGATCTGTTGGGCAAGGGACTGGCAAACCTCATCCAGCGCGGCCTGAAACACCTCGCGCTTCGTCTTGATGCCGCTGGCTCCATTGGCCAGCACCAGCAGCGTGTCGTTGGTGCTCATGTCACCGTCGACGCTCAACCGGTTGTAGCTGCGGCCCACGGCCACCTTTAAGCAGGACTGGAGGACGGCGGGTGCGACCACGGCGTCGGTGACGACATAAGCCAGCGTGGTCGCCATGCCGGGATGGATCATGCCCGAGCCCTTGGTCATGCCGGCCAGCAGCGCGCCGCCGGCCTCGGCGAAGGCCACCTTCCGCACGAGATCGGTGGTAAGGATCGCGTCGGCGCAGTCGAGGAACTTTTCGGCGTCGAGACCCGCCGTGAGAGCGGGCAGGGCATTGGTGATCAGGCTGGGATCCAACTCCATGCCAATGACGCCGGTGGATGACGGCAGCACTTGGTTCACCGGGCAGCCCAACGCCTTGGCTGTGGCCCTGGCCGTGGCGAGCGCAACCTTCGCTCCGGTGCGAGTGGCACAGTTCGCATTGCCGCGTTGACGAGCACCGCGCGCGCGACACCGCCGGATTGCGCCAGGTTCTCGCGCGACAACTTCACCGGTGCGGCCTGCACGCGGTTCGTCGTGAAGACGGCCGCGGCCGAAGCCGGAGTGTCGGAGACGATTAGGGCCAGATCGGGTTTGGCCGCCTTGCGGATGCCCGCATACAGGGCGGAGTAACGGTAGCCAAGGGGCAGGTTCACTTCGAGGACTCTCCCAAAATATCGGTGTCGGACAGGCGTTGTCCGTTCAGGAAGGCGGCTGCGTCGACCCGCTTGCGGCCCTCCACCTGAATCTCCAGCAACTCTAGCGCCGATGACGCGCCACAGGCGGCGAACAGCTTTTTGCCGGTGGCGTACAGCGCGCCCGGCGTCAGATGGCCCACCGGTTCCGAAGCCACGCGGCAGCGCCACACGTTAAAGCGTACACCGCGAAACGTGGTCCAGGCGCCGGGCCAGGGCAGAAAGCCGCGCGCGCGGTTGTGAATCACCGCCGCCGGCTGTGTCCAGTCGATGAGGCCGTCTTCCCGCTTGAGAATGGGCGCCAGCGACGACTCCGCATCGTTCTGCGGAACGCGCGTGATGGCGCCAGCAAGCAGGCCGTCGAGAGTCCTCACCAGAAGTTCGGCCCCCAGCGCGGCCAGCCGGGGTCCCACTTCCAACGCTGTCTCTTCCGGGCCGATGGGCGTTTCCGCCTTCAGCAGCATGTCGCCCGTGTCGAGCCCGGCGTTGATCATCATCGTGGTAACGCCCGTGACTGTTTCGCCGTTCGCGATGGCCCACTGGATGGGTCCGGCTCCGCGATACTTCGGGAGCAGGGAAGCGTGGACGTTGATGATGCCATGGCGCGGCAGGTCGATGATCGCCTGCGGGATGATCTGGCCGTAGCCCACCACCACCATGGCCTCGGATTCCAGGGCGGCCAATTCCTCGACGCAACGCCGCACGCGCTCCGGTTGCCTCACCTCAAGACCGAGACGCAGAGCCGCTTCCTTGACGGGCGAAAATGCGAGTTCCTGGCCACGGCCCTTGGGCCGGTCCGGCTGGGTATAGACCGCCACCACTTCGTGCCCGGCCTGGACCACTGCATCCAGTGTCGGCACGGCGAAGTGCGGCGTTCCTAAGAAGACCAGTCTCATCGACTACCTTGACGGTGTGCCCTGGCGGTCAATCCCACTCGCCGGCCTTCGCCAGTTTGCGGATTTTGCGGCGGATGAGGTCCCGCTTCAGAATGCTGAGGTGGCTGATGAACAGGACTCCGTTGAGGTGATCGATCTCATGCTGCATGGCGCGCGCCAGCAGTTCTTCGCCATCGGCCTCGAACGCTTCGCCGTCCACGTTCTGGGCGCGCACGCGCACCTTGTTGAACCGCTTGACGTCCTCGCGGAAGCCCGGGATGGAGAGGCAGCCCTCTTCGCCGATTTGCGAGCCTTCCTTTGCGATGATCTCCGGGTTGATGAGTACAAGCCTGGCGGCCGGATCCTCCCCCGCCGAGGGGTCGATCACAGTAAGACGCTGTGAGAGCGCGACTTGCGGGGCGGCCAGACCGACACCCTTGTTCGCGTACATCGTCTCGAACATGTCTTCCACCAACTGTTTGAGCTCTGGAGTGCCGAACTCCGCAATCGGTTTGGCCGCCTGCTCCAGGACAGGGTCGCCGTACTTAACTATCCGCAGGACCATCTTTGTACTTCAAAACTCCCTGACTTGTTGGATGTAGCCGTCGTAGTTTCGACGCGACTCCTTCAGGGAATCGCCGCCAAATTTTTCCAGAAACGCCTGCGCGAGCACGATGGCCACCATCGCCTCGCCAATCACACCGGCCGCCGGCACGACACAGATATCGCTGCGCTCGTAGGCCGCCGAAGCCGGCTCCTTCGTGGCCAGGTCCACCGATTCCAGAGGCCTGCGCAGCGTCGAAATCGGTTTCAGCAGGCCGCGCACGACCAGGTCCTGGCCGTTCGTGATGCCGCCCTCCAGCCCGCCGGCTTTGTTCGCACCGCGGTGAAAACGGTGTTCGCCCTTGTCGTAATGAATCGTGTCCTGGACTTTCGATCCAAAGACGGTCGACGCCTCTTCGGCTTCGCCGATCTCGACGCCTTTTACCGCTTGAATCGAGAGGATCGCCTGCGCCAGACGTCCGTCCAGCCGGGTGTCCCAGGCGATGTGCGAACCCAGGCCGATGGGCAGGTTGTGCGCACGCACCTCGAAGACGCCGCCCACGGTGTCGCCCGTCCGATAGGCCTCGTCGACCACTGCCTTCATTCGGGTCTCGGCCTCCGGGTCGACGCAGCCCAGCAGGACTTCCTCCTTGGCCGCCAGAGCCTGCAGTTCTTCCCACTCCACCAGCCGACCGAGTTTCGCCGTGCCCACCTGAATCACATGGCTCAGGATCTCCACGCCAAACTGAGCCAGAAACTGCTTGGCCAGAGCGCCTACCGCCACCCGCGCAGTGGTTTCGCGGGCCGAAGCCCGTTCCAGAATGTAGCGCGCCTCGGTGAAACTGTACTTAATTGCGCCAGCCAGATCGGCGTGGCCGGGCCGGGGGCGCGTGAGCGGCTTCTTCTTTTCTTCGCTGTCTTCGGCGGACTCCACCGGCAAAACTTCGGTCCAGTTCTGCCAGTCACGGTTCTTGACGATGATGGCAATGGGCGAACCGATGGTCTGGGAGTGGCGTACGCCGCTCACCAGTTCCGCCGTATCGGTCTCGATTTTCATGCGTCCGCCGCGGCCGAAGCCCTGCTGGCGCCGCCAGAGTTCGTGATTTACCTGGGCGACGGAGATTGGCACACCGGCGGGCAGACCGGTCAAAGTCGCCACCAGACACTCCCCGTGCGACTCGCCGGCGGTCTCAAATCGTAGCATGTGGTTGAATTTCTTATGGTATCGAACCTGTCCAGGTTCCATCAAGCGGCGAGACGGGCGCTTTCGCCTCGGTTTCTACTCCTCCAGTGCGCTACCGTCGCACTTTTTTAGTCGGATTGTCACAGTCTTCGGCTATTCTTGACTGGTTTCACGTGGTCATCTCCCCCGGTTGACTGATGCGAGGTTCCCTGAATGAAGCTGCAACTCCGCCTAGGATTCGTCCATCTGGTGCTGGCTCTGGCGCTATTCGGCCAGGCAGATGCCAACAAAGCTCAATTGTTTGGAACCGTGCTTGACCCCAAGGGCGCTGCCGTCCCTGGCGCAAGCATCAGGATCAAGAACATCGCAACCGGCCTGCAGCGCGAGCTGAGCTCCGGAGTCGATGGCCAGTACCGGGCCGTTCAACTGGATCCCGGCACCTATGAGGTCGTCGCCCAAAGCGCCGGTTTTGCCCAGACCACCCTGACCGGGGTCACCCTGGGTGTGGGCTCCACAGTCGACGTCAACATCAACCTGCAGGTGCAGGCGACCACGCAGACCATCGAAGTGGCCGACACGATGATCAACGTGGCGTTGCCCGCGCCTTCCGCCAACATCGGAGCCACGGCGATTCGCGATCTGCCCATCAACGGGCGGCGCTTTCAGGACTTTGCCACGTTGACGCCCACCGTGCAGGTGGATCCTTCCCGCGGCCAACTTTCGTTTGCCGGCCAGCGTGGCGTCAACGGCAACATCATGGTGGATGGAGCGGACTATAACCAGCCGTTCTTCGGCGGTATCCGCGGCGGCGAACGCTCGAACTTCAACTTCACCATCCCCCAGAGCGCCGTTCAGGAATTCCAGGCGGTGAGCTCCGGCTACGCCGCCGAATACGGCCGCTCGACCGGTGGGGTACTCAACGTGATCTCCAAGAGCGGCTCGAACGACTTCCATGGCGATGCCTTCTATCAGAACCGCAACCGGGCCCTCAGCGCCGACAATCCGATCTTCAAGCGCCAGCCCTCTGAGTCGCTGCAGCAGGTGGGAGGCTCCGCCGGTGGGCGCGTCATTCGCGACAAGCTGTTCTTCTTCGGGGCGGTGGAACACCAGCGGGCGAATACGCCGGCGTCGGTCCTGTTTACCGCCTTGGATGCCATTACGCCCACCGCCGCCACCCAGGAAGCGTTCGACTACTTCCGCGGTCTGCAGGAAGATTTCACCCGCAAGAACAAGGCAACCGCTGTCACCGCCAAGGGCGACTATATGTTCTCGAAGGGGCATCGGCTCTCGCTGCGCTACAACCACTCCCGGTCGGACGAGCCGAACTCGGTGACCGTGGGTGGCGCGCTGAACCCCTTCACCAACTCGGCTGTCAGCAACGAAGGTACTGAACTCGATCGCACCCACTTTGGGACGGTGCAGTACACGCATCTCTTCTCCCCCAGCGTCGTGAACGACACGAAGTTCAGCCAGAGCTATGAGATCCGGCCCCGGCTGGCGAACTCAAATTCGGTCGGTGTCGGCGCTGGCAACATCGGCTCGTATGGAACGCGCAGTTTCCTGCCCACCACCCAGGATGACTACCGGACGCAGATCACCAACAGCACCACGGTGCTAGCCGGGTCGCACAGCCTGAAGTTCGGCATCGACTTCTCCAAGCTCTCCACCGTTCAGACATTCGGGTTCAATCAGTTCGGCTCCATCGGGTTCTCCAACTCGTCGGACATCGCCGGCATTCTGGACATCATGGGCACCGGCGGCACGTTTGCAAACCGGTTCGACAACTTCAACGTCCGCTATGTCCGGCAGATCGGGAATCTGGTCGCGGATTTCGGCGCGAAGCAGATGGCCATGTTTGCGCAGGACTCGTGGCGCGTGACCAGCAACCTGACAGTGGACCTCGGCCTGCGCTGGGAAGGCCAGTGGAACCCGTCGGTCGAGGCGAACAACACGGCTCTCGTCAATCGAGTGACAACGACCTACCCGGTGGGTACGAAGCTGGATGTGACCACGATCAAGAACAATCTGAACCAAGTGATGCCGCGCGTGGGCTTCGCCTGGACGCCGTTCAAGACTTCGCGCCGGACGGTGGTCCGCGGGAACGCCGGGCTGTTCTACGCCTCGACGCCCTTGCTGCTTTACTCCGGTCCGACCAATAACTTCCGGACGCCGCCCGGTGACGTCAGTATCCAGATCGGGCCCTTCGCGTCCGGCAGCACCAACTCTGTTTACAGCTTGTTCAAACAGGTGGGTGTGGATTTCAACACCTCAACGCTGGGCGCCCTGCCCGTCATCCCGCTGGACAAGGTGCAACAGGCCGCCGCGCTGGCAGCAGGCGGAGCCGCTGTCGACCCGCTCATTGGCGCCAACGTGACGGCCATGTCGCCGGACTTCCGCAATCCGCGTTCCTATCAGTACGGCATCGGCTTTGAGACGGAATTGGCGAGCAATTGGATCGCCGGCGTCCAGTATCAGCAAGTGAACACGATGTTCCTGGAACGCAACCGCGACCTGAACCTGCCCGTGCCGACGTTACGCGTGGCCGACGGCCGTCCGGTGTTCGTGCGCGCCAACCGCCCGGTTCCCTCACAGGGGCAAGTGGCGGTACGCGAGAGTTCGGCCCGCGCCCTCTATCGCTCCGCCGTCTTCTCGACTCAATACCGCGCCAGGAAGCTCACCGCGGGCGTCTTTTACACCCTGTCCACCAACTACTCCGACGACGACAACGAGCGCGACTCGGGTGGCGCCGGCGCGGAGAACGTGTACAACTTCAAACCCGAGTACAACTACTCGAATCTTGACGCGCGCCACCAGTTCACCGCCCACGCCTTGTATTCACTCCCTTGGGGTATCGAGGTTTCCGGCATCCTGAGGACTCGCAGCGGGTCACCTTACAGCCCAGTGGTGGGTACCGATACCAATGGCGACAGCAACAACAGCGACCGGCCGTACTCCGCGGTCGGCGTGCCGTTCCTCCGCAACTCCTTCCGCAATCGCGCTGTCGTTCTCACCAACGACCTCCGGCTGCTGAAGAGCTTCCACATTGGGAGCGAGCGTTACCGGGTGCAGCTCTCGGCTGAACTCTTCAACCTGTTCAATTGCGACAACGTGGTCTTTGCGGGTCAGGGGAACGTCTACGGGGCGGGCATCAACCCGACGACCGGAGCCGCGGCGCCCATCGACTCTCGGTTCATGCTGCTGCGAAACAGCGCCGGGGACTACAACACGGCCACCACTTCGCAGCTCGGCAATCCGTTCCAGGCGCAGTTCGGAGTCCGGTTCTTCTTCTGATCGGAGGATGGTGGCCGGCCGGCTCTACCAGATGTGGGTGGCGACCACTTCCGGACGGCCAGGCACCCGTTCAACCACGGGAATGCGCAGGAGAAGTTGAACGTTTCTACGGCCCCAGCCACGGGGCGCCGAGCGGAAAGCCTCCTCCAGACGGGCCGGGTCGGTTACGAACTCGCCCGCCGCCTGCGTGCCGTACTGCGTCACTCCGGCCAGGGCGATCATCAGATTGCCGGTCTTGGGATGGAAGAGGCGCGACACGATAGCGTAATCCTCCGGCGTGCGGCCATCTGGCTGTAAGTTCTTGAGCGGATAGGTCTTGCCGGAGACCCGATCGACGATCTCCGGTGTCTGTCCGCGCTCTCCGCAGACGAAGCGGAGCTCATCGGTCAACTGCAGGGTCCAGCGGTTCGCGTATGCGCCCACAAGCACGGCGGGGGAGTTCAACAGGTCCTGGAACGACGACGCGCTGCCGAACCGGATGTCGCCACGCCGGCCATGCTTCGACAGCAGGACCGAGACGTCGGAGATCGCGTGGGCCGAACCCATGCCGACGTATTGGTCAATGATGGGCACCACCTCACGCCATTGCAGGGTCGTGTCCGGCGGAGGTGTCAGCGGGTCCATCTGCCATTGCACGTGGGACGTCGCCTTACCCCTTAGGCGCTGATGGGTGTCGCGCCGGAAGTTGTAGACGACGGGGTTGGGTGCCAGGATGACCACCGGCCGGTCGGATGCGAGGGCGGGCCCCCAGAACTCCTCAATCGCCGCCTTGGGCCAGAGCCCATAAAGGAGGATGGCAATGAGACAGACGAACCCAATTCCACCGGAGACCCACCAGAGGGTCGTGCGCTTTTCGGGGACCGGAGCGGCGACCTCGCGGACTGGCGGGTTCGTTGCGACGGTCTCGAACTGCACCCGGTAGGAGCCCAGCGGCATGGAGAACCGGATGCTCGCTTCCATGTCCGGCTGAGCATAGTAGCGGTGCAGTCGCTTCCTGACCTCATTCGCCGAGACCCGGACGATGGAGTCCTCGTTCGTGTCGTACTTCTGTTCCCGACCAAACAGGTTGACGCCGATGGCCCGCTCGCGCAGCGCTTCTTCGTGCTCTTCCAGGGTATTGGTGACCAGGTAGCGCAGCAGTTTCTCCGATTGGCGGCTGTTGCGAAATGTCTCGCTGGCCAGCAATCGATTCAGTTCCTCCATCACTTGTTCGTGATGGGGATGCACGGAATGAGGGGGCTGAACGGAACCCATAACTGGCAGCTAACGGCAGTTCTAACGGTACTCGACGACAGGCAGAATTACAAGTCGTTTCAACCGGTTGCATCTGTTACCGATGCCTAGCGGCGAAATCCAACCTAGGCAGGCAAGAAAGGCGAGTGTACACATAACACAGCCTGTGGGCCGCCTTTCTCGCGACGGTCCGCCTCTGTAAACCTCCACGATTGAAGGAGTCTTTTGTGTTTCGCCAAGTCGCATTTCTCCTGGTTGCCAGCGTATGTTCGCTCTTTGCCCAAAGCAGCAGTGGGACCATTACGGGGTCCATCACCGATGCCAGCGGCGCCATCGTCGGCGGGGCTGTGATTGAGGCCCGCGACCTCGGAAGTAACCGTACCGTTAAGTCGGAAAGCACCTCAACCGGGAACTTCACCCTCGCCGGACTTCCACCCGGCCGCTATGAGGTGAAGGTGAGCATGGCCGGATTCAAGTCGGCCACGGCGACCGGCGTCGAGGTGCTGGTCGCCCAGACCACCACCCAGAATTTCTCGCTCCAACTGGGCGCCGTCAGTGAAAGCATCAGCGTCAGCGGCGAGGCCCCGTTGATCAACCCCGGTTCCGCCGCGGTCACCACCACGGTGGAGAACAAGATCCTGACGGATCTGCCGTTCCAGGACCGCAGCGCGTTGTCGGCGATCCTGTTGACCCCTGGCTCGCAGGGCGATCCACAGTACAACGGCGGCGTCCAGAGTGAGATGCCGGGCATCTACACACAGGCTGTTTCGCCCGGTGGGTCCATCACCGTGGGCGGCGGCCGGCCCGGCGGCGGGTCGATTCTGGTCGACGGCTCCGACATCACTTCGGCCGGCAACCCTCGCGCGCTCATCACCTTTTCCGCCGACACCGTCCAGGAAGTTTCCATCCAGGCGAACGGTGTACCCGCACAGTATGGCCGCACCACAGGCGGCATCATCAACCAGGCGACGAAGTCCGGCACCAATACTCCGCACGGCACGGGCAACTGGACCCACACGCAACCTTTTCTGCAGACGCGGTTCCTCGGTTCCGCCTTCGACCCCACGGCTCGCTACAGCTCGTACGCCGGTGCCATCGGCGGACCGGTGATCATCCCCAAGGTCTACGACGGACGCAACAAGACGTTCTTCTATGCCAGCGGCGAGCCGCAGCGGCAGCGCCTGAAGATTGGAGCCTCTCGCGCGCGGCTGCCAACTTCCGACGAACTGGCCGGTAACTTCAACAATTTGTATGACTTCCTGGACCCGACCCTGCGGTCGACCAATATCGATGCGGCCATTGCATCGCCTATCCGTACGAACTCGTTGCGGTATCACTACGCCATGAACTCGGACGGCTTTCCGGTGGGACCCGAACTGGCCATTGCGGACCGGCCCATCGTGCCCGGCAACAACCTCAGCCGGCAGCTTGCCAAGAACCCCCTGGCCCAGAGCCTCATCCGTACTCTGTACCCCTTTACCCCGGGCAAGGACACCGCCTACATCCATTGGCTTCGTCCGGACGGTTTGTACGACATCGATGGCAACAACGCGATCTACATCCGAGGCGTGGAAAGCGTAGACAACCGGTACAGTTTCAAGATCGACCAGCTCATCGGCTCGCAAGACCGCGTGGCCTTCCGCTACTCCGTGGCTCCGGTCACCGGGACGCGGTATGACTGGGGCGGCCCTTCGGATCCGGGTGACCCCATCGTCCAGGACACCATCACGACCTACAACACCGGGCTCACCTTCAACCACATCTTCTCGCCCAGCGTCTCGAACGAGACCCGCGTGACCTACTCGCGCGGCGACGCCTTCCGCGGACCCAACGCCGCGGCGATCTCCAAGGATTGGGGCAAGGAAATGGGTTTGTTGCCGGCCGTCGCCGGCACCGGCTTCCCACAGATCCTCAGCCGTGGCACCAGCGGCGAGGGCCGCACCCTGGATGTCAACTTCGGCGTCGGCTCCGACATCAACTGGATGCACGGCGCCCACTCCTTCAAGATGGGCGGCGAGTTCCGCAACATCCAGATGAACCGCATCTCCTATGCCGGCCTCACGGGCGGCAACTACAGCTTCAGCGGCCAGGTGACGCCCAATACGGGCAGCATCAACGGCGTGCCCAACCAGTTGGCGGGCCTGATGCTGGGCTCGCTGGCCAGCTACACGTTCCAGGGGAAGCAGAGCAACGCGTACTACCGCTGGAAGTATGTCGCCTTCTACTTCCAGGACGATTGGAAGCTGACCCGGAAGCTCACGCTCAACCTCGGGCTGCGGTGGGACGTCGAGACGCCCCGTACCGAGAAGTACGACCGTCAGGGCTGGTTCGACCCGACGCTGGCCGGTCAGATCAATGGGCAGAACGTCACCGGCGCCTATGTCTGGGCGAACACGCAGGGCAACCAGCGCGGGCTCTGGCCGACGAACTACAACGGCTTCCAACCCAGATTAGGTCTGGCCTATGCGGCCAAGTCGTGGATGGTATGGCGCGCGTCCTACTCGATGCTGCGGGCGCCCATCACCGGCTACGGCAACGGGCTCTATCCTGATGCCAACGTCAACGCGAGCGTGATCAATTCATCACTGGGTCTGGGCGGAGTGAACCCGGGACCGGTGAACCTCATCACCAACCCGATCGGTGCGTTGCCGGCTCCGCGCGACCTGTCGCGCGACCCCATCTTCTACATGAACGACACCAATTCGTTCGCGTTCTCCTACATTCCGCAGAACAGCGCCATGCCGCGTGTCGACCGCTGGAACGCCGGGCTCCAATTCCTGCTGAGAAACAGTCTGTCGCTAGAGATCGGCTACGACGGATCGAAGGGCACGCATCTCTACGCGCAGCCCTGGGGTTTGAACGCAGTGCCGCTTTCGCAGACGGCTCCGATGGTGGCGGCCGGTCTCGACTTCGCCTCGCAGAGCACCGACTACAACCCACTGCAGCTGAAGTCCAGCACCGGGACGGTGATGCCAGGTACACGGATCATGGCGTTGCGGCCGTTCCAGAACTGGTTCAACACGCGCATCGGCACCGACTACGACCGCTCCGGCAACTCCACCTATCACGGCTTGAATGTCGGCCTGCAGAAGCGGTTCTCCGCGGGGCTGACCTTCCTGTCCAGCTACAGCTTCTCCAAGTCGATCGACGATGGCGCGCCTTCGGGCAACGACATCTTCGGATCGACGTCCCAGCAGACCCAGGAGCGTGAACGGGCGGTGTCGAACTTCGACATGACGCACAAGATGCGGGCATCGTTCAGCTACGACCTGCCGGTGGGCAAAGGCAAGGCGCTGCTGGGGACCATCCCCGGCTGGGTGAATCATCTGGTGGGCGGGTATGTCCTTTCGGGCACCATGACCCGCCAGAGCGGGTGGCCCGGTGTGGTCTACCTGGGCAACAACGCCTGGTGGGAGTCGAAGACCGGCGGTTCGGGTAATGATGGCTGGTCGGTGCGGCCCGATCGCGTGCTGGGCACCGCGGCCATTACGCCTACCTGGCGCGAGGATCCCTTCCGCCGTTCCTACTTCGATCCCAACGCCTTTGTCGTGCCCGGGACCGAAGCCGCCCCGGCTATCGGCAACACACCCCGGACGCTGGGCGATACGCGGTCGCCTACGACGACGACTCTCGACATGTCGGGCAGCAAGACTTTCCGGTTCCTGCAGGATGGCAAGGTCTCGCTGCAACTGCGCGCGGACGCGTTCAACATCCTGAACCACCCTGTGTTCTTCCTGAATCCCAACTCCCGCGCGTCGGGTGTCTGGGACTATCTGGCCAGTTCCCGCACGTTCCGTCCGAAGACTGCGGCCACGGCCATGGACGCCAACAATACGGGCCAATATGGGAACTACGCGGGGCGCATGTTCCGCATCGGGGCGCGGTTGGTTTTCTAGCCGGTACAAGGGGGGCCGCACGACGCGGCCCTTCTCCCGGCCTCCCATTCCTAATCCGGCCCACCTGCTGGCGGTACGGGTGCGCGACATAGAAGTGGAAGATCAAGCGGCGCGTGAGCGGGATTCCCAGTAGTCCTCGAAGCGGCTACTGAGTCGGCAACAGCGTAAGGCGAGTATGGCGTTGGCGCCACGGACGGTCCAGAACATGCCGGAGCATTTGAGGCGCTTGCCGACCACCGTTCGACAGCCGGCCTCGACAACACCAGAGCCGACAAACAGACCTTGCGCCCGGAACTTCGGGTAACGCATGCGTTCGGCGTTGCGTTCAAAATAGTCGGCGTCGTTGTCGACATCCTGCGCAAGTTTGTCGCTGTCCGGGCGCAGCTGTCGCAGGATCTTCACCAACGCTTCGATCTTGCCTGCATCGAGTCGGTCCACACAGAGGGCCGCCCATCGTGTGCGCGTTCGCTCGTCGTTGGGGAAGAGTTTGGCGGCCAGTTCCCAGATGTGCTGCCGGGCGTGATAGAGGTCCACAATCTGGATTGCGCCAGGAAAGTGCTGTTCAGCGAGATTCCAGATCCAGACTGCGCCATCGCCGAGCACGACTCTTTGCCGCGCCCTGCTCCAACCGCGCCGCCAGGCTTCGGTGTACAGGCGCAGGCCGAATTCCTCGGCTGTCTCGATGGCGGCGACATAGGAAGTCGAGTCCGGATCGCGAATGGGCCGTCCGTCCTCGTCCGTGGTGGTCTGGGTGAACACACAGCCGAGTTTGACCTCGCGCGTGCGAGCCGGTTCGCCTTCCTTCTTGCCGGCGCGGCCCGCTCTCTCCTTGACTGTCACTGGCACGCCGGTACCGTCCATTTCGATGTAGAAGACCGGCACGGCCGGGGCACAGACCTCAGGCAGATCCAGTTGTTTGGCCTGGCGGATCTCCTTCTGCTCGCCGGCTTCGATGGCTGCGCCAATGGCCTCGGCCTGACGCTCGACGGCCTTGGCGGTGACCTCCAATCCGGCCAGTAACTCCAACTGCTCGCGGCCCTGCTCGAAGCTGGTCTCCGAGCCCACGGCGGCCATCATGCGCCGCACACCGGGCGAGAACTCCGTGCCTTCCACGTCCAGTTCCCGGTCGCGCGGGCTCTGGCCCTGATGGCAATGCGGACAGACATAGTAGGCCCGCGAGAACTCCATCGGACCCAAGACCGACAGCAGGCCCCGGCGGCGTAGCGAATGAAATCGGGCTTGACCGCCGCAACCGCAGATGGCGCGTGGGGCGGGTGCGGAGTCCATCGACAACAATTGGCCCAGTGCGGCAGCGCCGGCACGATGCATCGCGCCGCGCACCGCCATCTCAATGGCTTCCAGATCGGTCAGGCCGGTCTTGTGGACTCCGGCAAAGATGACCTGCAGCAGTCGGCTTACTTCTTGGGCGACTTCCTGCTGGACGGCTTCCGCCGTTTTTTTTCCTGTGGCGTCAGAGTCTGCTCCACCGGACGTAGCCGGCAGATGCGTTCATTGACTGCGACGAAGGAGCGGCTTAACTGCTGCCATAGACGGAAGGCCTCGATCTCTCGCTCCGCTTTCCGCTGGGCCGCGGGACTGGCGAAGCTCTCGGTCACCGTCTTGCCACGGACCTTGTATGTCAACCGCAAGTGGGGCTGGTGGCCGGGGTCCCCGGGACGCTGGCAGTGGCAACCCTTGTTGCCGCAACGACCGGCGGTCGGGCTGATGGAACCAGGGCGCAGATCTCCCAGGATGGAGATCTGCTGGAGCAGCGCGGCTCGCTCCTGCTCCAACAGAGGCAAGGAATCAGGCATGAATGGTCTCCTGGAACTGAGCGTAATACATACGCTCGGCAAACTGCCACAAGAAAGAAACCAGCAACAATGCCACATTCATGTCGCGCACCCTGGCGGTACTCGTATGCCGGTTGCGCCGCGTGTCTGCAGTAGACTTGGCAGATGGTCCGCCAGATTGCGCCCGTGTTCTTCACGATGGATATTCCCGCTACGCTCGCCTATTACCAAGACAAGCTTGGCTTCGAGTGTCTGGGAACGTGGCAAGATCCGCCGGTGTATGCGATTGTGGCGCGCGACCAGCAGGCGATCCACTTCCGATGCGCCGAGCCGCCCACCGCCAATCCGGAGAAATACCGCGACGAACTGCTGGACGCCTATGTGTTCGTCGAAGATGCCGACGCGCTTTATGCGGAGTACGCCGCTCAAGGCGTCGAGTTCACTCGGGGCCTTGGCGACATGCCGTGGCAGTCGCGCGAATTCGTAGTGAAGGATTGCGATGGCCGTCTGCTGGCTTTCGGCGCGAACGTGTAACTCTTTCCAGGAGGGCGAGTCTGTCGAGGGCGCCGGTCCTAGGTGGAGTGCCGAGTTTCCGGTAGTGGTGGTGGCAACTTCCGGATGGCCGTCCAAGATGCTCGGTTGCGGCACGTGGTGCTTGGGGCGTTCCAAACCAGCCCGGGCGAACGAACCCCAACTCCGTGATTGCGCATGTGAGTAATGCGCAGCGTGTCTCTTTCGTGAGACTCCGTACCCACAAGGCAACGCGCCCATGAAACTCGTGTTCGACAAAACCGAGCGCGACCAACGCGTTCCCATCGAGAGAATGCCTTGCCGTAGCAGGAATCGGCTTGCTCTGCCCCTGTGGCTCTCACGATTCGGGTTCGTTGTACTGATAGCCGTGACCTTTCACTGTGCCGATGATCCAGGCGTGGCCGCCCAGCTTTCTGCGGAGGCTTCGAACGACCACATCGACAACGTTGCTTCCGCCGAAAGGCTGCTTCCAGACCTCACGCAGCAATTCGTCACGTGTCACGACCGTGCCGGGACGCTGTGACAGGTAAGACATCAATTCGAACTCGAGTTTTGTGAGCGGGAACCGGCCGCCGTCCCGGGTTGCTAGCTGCCGGCGGGAGACATCCAGTTCGACCTGAGGTTTCGAAGAACCAACGGGCTCCCTCGACAGGTCGCTGCCGACAAACTCCAACATCCAATGCATCGGACCCTGTGGTCCAAACGGAAGCACGGCGGTATGAATGAGCGACTGACCGATCGGGACAGTCAGGCTTGGTTCGAGTTCAAACCCGAGGTCCATCACAGCCTGTGGAATTGACGCAGGTTCCCTGATCGCCGTCAACACACCCACTGCCCTCGGATTCTCCAGATACGCTCGCTTGGCATCCAGAACGCAAGCTGCCCATTCCGGACTTTGGCGTTCGCCCAGAACGCGCGACAGCAGACAGCGAATCAGCAGGTAGGGCCGTCGCGGGTCGCCCCCTTGGGCATGCGCGTAACTAAGCCAAACCGCCAACAGTGGATCGCACTCGGCCAGAGATTGCGGGATATCCTGAGGCCGCGCCAAGACGTAGAATCCGGCCACTTCTCCAACTCTTCCTCGAACCACGGAGAACAGCTGCGCGACGTCTTTCCACCACTCGGCCAGGAGGGCAGCGCCACTGTCACCATCATGGATTCGTGCGATGTCCAAAATCGCGTCGCGATCGGCGGGGTTGGCCCTTTCGACCGGTAGCGTAGCCCCGGAAGGAAAGAACGCCTCGCGCAGCACCGGGCGCTCCAGCAGGAACAACAAATCGGCTGTGTGCCGCCACGTATCTCGTCCGCCCGCAACCGACAACTGATCTCGCATGGATTGCCAGGCTGCTCGTTTCAGTTTCCGGGTTCGGGCAGGGTCCACAGCCGCTACCCGCGACTCAATCGCCAGGCGAAACGCCTCGTGGAACACAAGCCCGTCGGCCGCCGGCTCAACGAATGAAAGCTGGCGCAGATTCGCCAGAATGCCCTCGGCGGAATGCTCCGGCAGCATTGCCTCGAGAACGGGTCTGGTAACACGGCGAACGAGAGACGCGGCTTCAATCGCGTCCCTCAGCGCCGGGTCGGCGATTTCGTTTACACAAGTGAACGCCAGGTACTCGATAACCTGGTTGAGTTCCAGATCGCCGCTGAGAGCGTCGGGTTTGTCCGCCAGACTGGCCGTACACAACTGGAGAGCGAGCGGATTTCCTCTGGAGAAGCGGGCGATCCGGTCCTGGACTGCTTCGGTGAACCCACGGCGGGCCAGGAAAGCCACGACATCTGCCTCCGGAAGCGGACCCAGCCGCAAACTCAGCACATGGTCCGCCCAACCGGGAGAAGCGATCCAAGGGGCAGTGGCGAGCGATCGCCCCATGATAATGAACCTCGCAGATACGGGCAGCGCGGGAAGGAACTCTGTGCGCAACCAACCATCCAGAAGGCGCAGTGATTCGTAGTTGTCCAGGGCGAAAACCACCGGCTCGGCTAGGGCGCCGACCGCCGCCGCAGCCTCGGAGACACTTTTCAGTCCCACGCCGAGCGAGGCGCCGATGGCACTCAAAAGACCAAGTGGAACCGGTTCGACGCCGCGGCAATCAAGCACTCGCACCTGACGGCCCCGAGCCGCCGACTCACGCTCAAAGACGCGCACCAGGCTGGTCTTGCCGATGCCGCCAACGCCATGCAGCAGCACAATGAGCGGTCCTGTGGGATCAAACAGTGTGGCAAGCCGCGCCAGCTCGCGCTCCCGCCCGCTGAAACGGTCAGCGTGAGAGCGCTCAAGACTGTCCTTGATGGTGCTCATACGGCGTCGCAATCCACGGAAATACGGAAAGTCGTCAATGATTGGGATTTCTCATCCCGATCTCATCCCAGCCTCATGCCCGTCTGAGCCAACGCACCCCAAACTGACAGTGTAAAGCGCGGGCCACGATCTCCGCAGCCCCCGCGGAACACAAACAAAGTCCAAGGAGCAACTACCATGTGGAAACGCTTATTGTTCACGCTCACCGTCGCAGTAGCCTACTCGCACGCCGCGGTCGACCCCGTCACCGTCTGGAACACAGTGGCAGGGCGGGCATTCGCCCCGACGCAGGGTACCAACCCTGTCGGCCAATCGAGGACCTACGCCATCCTGCACGCATCTATTCACGACACCTTGAACGCGATTGACAGCCGCTACCGCTCATATACTCCGGGACTGCCGCAGGATTCAGGAGCCTCTGCCGCCGCTGCCATCGCTGCGGCGTCCCGGTTGGTCCTGACGACTCTCATCCCGGATCAGTCCGACCTGATCAGCGCGGCCTATACGAGCGAGTTGGCCGCCATCCCGGACGGGCCGGCCAAAGCTCGGGGCATCGCCCTTGGGGAGACCGTCGCGCAATTGACCCTCCGGCGGCGGGAACAGGACGGCGCGGACCGCTCTGGCGATCCGGTGTTCCTCCCTCGCACCGGTCCCGGGGAGTATCAGTTCACTGAACCCTTCAACTTCGCGGCATTCCCTGGCTGGGGCCGGGTGACACCCTTCGCGATCGTTCTGAAGGAACACGAACTCGACGGCCCGCTGTCCGTCTCCAGCGCTCGCTACGCCCGGGATTTCCAACTCGTAAAGGAGATCGGACGTCTGGACAGCCGGACACGCACTGCGGAGCAGTCCGAGATCGCCCGCTTCTGGTATGAGGATTCGCCCCTCGGGTGGAACCGCATCACCAGTGTGGTCGTTCGTTGTAAGGGCCTGGATCCCTGGCAAGCGGCGAGAGCATTCGCTCTAGTCAACTTTGCCATCGCCGATGCCTACATCGCCGGATTCGACGCGAAGTACCAGTTCCGGTTTTGGCGCCCAATTACCGCGATCCAGAATGCCGGAACTGATGGTAACGATCGCACGGAACCGGATACCGGTTGGCAGCCGTTCCAGGTGAGTCCTCCGGT
This sequence comes from uncultured Paludibaculum sp., assembly GCF_963665245.1. Classification (NCBI taxonomy): domain Bacteria; kingdom Pseudomonadati; phylum Acidobacteriota; class Terriglobia; order Bryobacterales; family Bryobacteraceae; genus Paludibaculum; species uncultured Paludibaculum sp. The sequence goes on along the minus strand of NZ_OY762268.1, from coordinate 1,109,889 downwards.
GCCCGACTATCCTTCCACGCACAGCTTGGTGGGCGCAGCCGCGGCCGAGGTCTTGATCGACCTCTTCGGCGACCGCATCCGCTTCGAGACAACCAGTTCCACGCTGCCGGGGGTATCGCGCAGCTTCCGCGACTTTTCGGAGGCAGCCGAAGAGAACGGCGAGTCGCGCGTCTTCTCCGGCATCCACTTTCCGCATGCCGTGCGAGACGGACTGCGTCAGGGGCGCGGCATCGGCAGAGCCGTGGGGAAGCTATTGCCCCCTGTTTGCAAGTCGTCATTTGAATAATGATCTCCGCTCGGAAAGAGAACGAAAGAGGCTAAGTCATGAATATCAACGAACAAAAACTGCACGCGCTACTGGGCAAGGTTGTGTCGGACTTCGGCGCCGTGTTTCAAGCCCCGCTGATCCTGATCGGGGACAGCCTCGGACTGTACCGCGCAATGCGGGATGGCCAACCGGCTAAGCCGGCCGGACTCGCAGGACGAACCGGCACAGCCGAACGATATGTCCGCGAGTGGCTCAACGCGCACGCGGCGGCGGGCTATGTCGACTATCACGCGGAAGATGGAACATACTCACTGTCGCCGGAGCAGTCGATGCTGTTCGCCGAGGAAGGCGGCCCCGCGTTCATTGTGGGCGCCTTTCAGGCAGCGGCGGGCGCGGCGGCCATCCGCCCGGCGCTGGAACAGGCGTTTCGAACCGGCGAGGGGCTGCCGTGGCACCAGCACGACCACCAGGTATTTCATGGTACTGAGCGCTTCTATCGGTCCGGCTATGTCGCCAATCTGGTCTCGAACTGGATACCGTCGATCGCCGGAGCACAGGAATCTCTGACGAGGGGCGGCTCGGTGGCAGATATTGGCTGTGGCCATGGGGCATCCACTCTCCTGATGGCGGAGGCATTCCCGAACTCGCGGTTTTTCGGCTTTGATTCCCACGCCGCTTCCATCGCAGCGGCACGGGAGCGGGCCGCCGCCCAGGGTCTGTCAGACAGGGTTCAGTTCGCCGTAGCCGAAGCCAAGGACTTTCCGGGGACGGGCTACGATCTGGTTACGATCTTCGACGCTCTCCACGACTTGGGAGACCCGGCAGGCGCCGCCGCGCATGTCCGCTCCACCCTAAGGCCAGACGGAGCCTGGATGATCGTTGAGCCCTATGCCGAGGATCGATTGGAGGCGAACTTCAATCCGATTGGCCGAGCGTACTTCTCGGCCTCGACGCTGCTTTGCACGCCTTGCTCACTGTCCCAGGAAGGCGGGCTTGCACTGGGAGCGCAGGCTGGCGAGGCGCGCCTCCGAACGGTCGTCACCAATTCAGGGTTCGGCCTATTCCGCCGAGCCGCGCAAACTCCATTCAATCTGATCTTCGAGGCCCGGATTTGAGAAGACCATTTGCCGGCGGCATGCAGTGCATGTCGCCGGCCCCTACGAGGAGACGTATCTCACATGATTCTGCAGATCAATTTCAATCTCAAGGCCCCTGTCGCGGAATATCGCAAGATGGCTGATTCTGTCGCGCCTGCCTTTCTCGACGTCCCTGGACTAAGGTGGAAGATCTGGCTTCTAAACCCCGCTGCTCAGGAGGCTGGCGGCATCTACCTATTCGACAGCCAGGCGTCCCTGGACGCATACCTGAGCGGTCCCTTGCTGGCACAGATAGGAGGGCTCACGTGCATACGAAATATTTCGATGAAGCAGTTCGAAGTCATGCCAGAGATTACGGCATTGACCCGCGGCCTCTTCGAAGCGGCATGCTCGTCCGACGCATAGCGAATCGCCAACAGAATGGGATGATCCTTCTCGCCGTCCATAACGATGTCCTGCAATCTGGGGCTGATTCGCGGTTTATGCCCCACTCGTGAGCTGGCGCATCGTGATGGTAATAGGTGCGCCCAAGCCGTGCTTCGGCCGGCGTCATTGAAGCATTAGCCAGCCGACCGAACATCGGGCGATCCTGCAGGAGAGGCTCGGGCCGAGGCTGCTCTCTTCACGGGAAACGCGGGCATTGTGGCGACGACCGGCGAATCACCGTGTTGGAGAAGACCGATGCTTTGTCATCGAATTACGGACGTGGGCCTGCGTTTCGAGAAGACGTTTGAATTCAACGACACCCCAGTCCCGGCGGGCGAGAAGGGGACTCACCTGGCGGCAGGATTGAAAGGTCCGCGCCTAGACTGAATCCTGTGAATTCTCAGCCCCACTGGCTAGCGCTGGAGAAGGACGATGAAGGTTTGAGTGAAGACCTCGAACAACTTCTCCGTCGGGCAGCCCGCAAAAGCCCACTCGTTATCGTTATCCGCTTCTCTCGCTGGTTTGCTCGTGGACTACTTGAAATGATAAAGTACATTGCGATGCTAGGATCGCGCCGTCTGGTGACAGAGCGATGAATATGGGCTATCGCAGGTGGGACCTTCGCGGCTGGAGTTTCGTGTCTTCCACGGAGAGCCGACCATGAAGAGGGGCAGTGCCGCCGGGTGGGCGTTCGTCACCGTGCTCGCGCTTCTGGCCATTGGCGCCGGATACTGGGCACGGAAGCAGAACGCCCACCCCGCCACGACGACATCGCCGGAGGCCACCGCCCCAACCGCGAGCGCAGCGGAGGAGGCCCACCCGAGCTTCCTGTATGGCCGCATCACCACCGTTGACGGTGTCACGTACGAAGGGCGACTGCGCTGGGGACGCGGCGAGGAGGCGTTCTGGGGCGACTACTTCAATGGCGCCAAGAAGGAGAACCCCTGGGCCGCCCTTGTACCGCCGGAGCGGCGGCCCAAGGAGCGCCGCCCGATCGCAATTTTTGGGCTCGAGATCGCCCACCGGGAGCGCCCTGTCGACCTCACCCGGCTTTTCATGGCGCGCTTTGGCGACATCGCGCGCATCGAGGCGAGTGGCCGCGACGTGCGGGTGACTCTCAAGAGCGGGACCGGGTTCTATCTCGACCGCTTCTCCGCCAGCGACTTCGACGACGGCGTGCGGGTGTGGGACGGCGCGCGGGGTGTGGCCGACCTCGATAGTCTCCGAATTCGTGCGATCGAACTCCTCCCAGCCCCGCGGTCCGGCGCCGCCGTAGGCCGCCTGCACGGTACGGTGCGCACGCGACAGGGCGAGGAGTTCAGCGGCTTTGTCCAGTGGGACCGGGAGCAGTGCGTCGGCTCCGACCAACTCACTGGCCACACCGCCGGTGGTGAGCGCAGCGTGCGTTTCGAGGCCATGCGCTCCATTGCGCGCCGCTCAGACGACAGTTCTCTGGTGACGCTGCTCGACGGCCGCGAGGTGGTGCTCTCTGGCACCCGCGCCGTCGGCCAAGGCAATCGCGGAGTCTACGTTGACGACCTTCGCTACGGTCGAGTGCTCGTCTCCTGGGGCGGCTTCGAGCGCGTCGAGTTTACTCCCGATGGCAGCGGCCCCGCCTACGGCGACTTCCCGCCGGGAGGCCCGCTCACGGGCACCATCACCACGCGCGACGGCCGCCACCTTACGGGCCGGTTGGTCTACGATCTCGACGAGAGCGAGTTCACGGAGACGCTCGACGCCCCATCCAGGGGTGTGGACTATACGATCCCCTTCGGTCTGATAGCCTCGATCGTGCGCTCCGGAGCCGAAGAGCGGGGCGCCCAGTGCGCCAGGGTGACGCTGCGAAGTGGCCAGGAACTGCAACTCGACTGCGCTGGCGACCTCGGTCAGGGGAATGCCGGCATGCTGGTCTACGTCGCTGACGGTCAGCGTCCCGAGTACGTGTCCTGGACCGATGTCGTGCAGGTTGCTCTCAATCGCCCGCCTGCGATGTACCCGCCGCTCGACAGGCGCTGAATCACGGGGCGTACCCTCCGGCGGATGGGCGCTGGTCAGACGAGCAGCCCGGAAGTTGGGGATCGCTTATCTCTTTTAGGCGTAGCTCCCGTTGGAGACGCGCTCGGAACCGGTGCCCGCTTACTGACGTGCGCGGTTCGCTACGCGGCGGAGGACCACTCCCTCACGGTCGTGGTTCGTGATGCGGCTCCATGCGCCTTGGCGGCCCAGGGGACTATGGTTGACTCCGTGGAGGTGCCGCGGCGCCGGTGGCGTTCTTCCATTGGATCGCCGACGATCCTAGAGGAGGTCCAGAGACCACTTCCGCAAATTGGGCAGTACACGACCACGTGGGCGGGTTTGGAGCTTCCGGTCCATCGTCACGTTCGCCACTGACCCGTCCAGGATCGGAGTGAACATGGATGGACCGTCTTCTGCCGGGTCGCGCGGGGCGCCGAAGTCGGTTGTCCTGTCTGGGCGGCCGACTGCGGATTCACGGTTCATACCGGTGCCCGAAGTGCACCAGCACGTGCCAGATCTGCCGGAAGAGCCGGACGATCTCCCAGTAGTCACCCCACTCGCTCCACTGCGCGGGGTCGCGGTATAGCGAAGCCGCGGCCTGCCCGATCACCGCGGCGTCCAGGACATCCGCCGCGCCGGCGACGCGCTGCGCAAACTTCGGCATTGCGGGTCCTCGGAAGTCGTCCGGTACATCGACAACTGGGAGCCGGAAGCCGCAGTGCCACATCAATTCGAACCCATACTTCTGCGCGAGGGCTTGCAACACTTGGCCGGTGGGCGATGCCGCGAAAGCCGGGTCGGCTACCAGGAGTTCGACATCCCGGTTCAAGACGATGGGGCCGTGGACCTGGGCCTCCACACCTGTGTCCAGCAAACGCCCAGGTTGGCCCTGCGAGGGACTCGGCCTGGGATCGCGCAGGCTCCGGGCGAGATCGCAGAAGCGGCCCACTGTGATTCCGGGCATGCCCAGAGTGGGCGTGCGAAACGGGGGCCAATCCGGCGTCGCCATGCCGCCGTTCTCGATCTCGGAAAGCAGTGCCGCGAGGGCGCCATGGGGTCTTGCGAGGGTACCTACGCGATCGCCGGCTTGCGGATGCTCGCTGCCCATGAAGGTGATCGAGGTGCGGGCGCCCACATCGCGGAGTACGAAGTAACACGAGCCGAAACGGGGCGCCGGCCCGTCAGGATAGCGCACGAGTTCGAGTGATCCGTATTTGGGGCGCTCTGACGGCAAGACGCCTTCGGCGTGGTAGGCGCCTCCGAACAACGAGCGTTCCCAGAGATCCCTCTCGCCTCCCTGATACGCTGTCGGACTGCCGCTGGACAGTCCGGTTTCGAACTGATTCCGGTACACACCCTCGCTCAGGAGGCTCTCCGCCACAGTGACGGCCTTGGGACCCAAGCGATCCGGGTGGAAGTGCAGCGCGATTCGAGCGTGTTGCCGGATCGACTCAATTGCTTCGCGATAGGTCTCTATTCCATAGCCGGCGCGCTCGAAGATGCCAGCTATGGACTCCAGCGCCCTCGCCTCGCCTGACTCCGCAGTCGACTCCACGTGGCGCAGCGCTGCGGATTGTGCGGCTGAAAGCATGGAATCCGCGCTCTGTGCTGCTGCTCACTTCCTCAGGATTTTGTCCATGGCCCTGCCTTTGGCCAACTCATCCACGAGCTTGTCGAGGTAACGCACCTTCTGCATGAGCTTGTCCTCAATCTCCTCGACGCGGTAGCCGCAGATGACACCGGTGATCTTGGAGATGTTGGGGTTGATTTGCGGCGCCTGGGCGAAGAAGGTCTCGTAGTCGACGCGCTTCTCGATCTGCTGCTGCAGCGTCTTTTCGTCGTAGCCCGTGAGCCAGTGGATGACGGTATGGAGTTCCTGCTTCGTACGCCCTTTCCTTTCGGCTTTGGCGACGTAGTGCGGGTATACGCTCGCGAACGGCATTCTGTAGACTCTGGTGTTGTCCATGCTGGGCCCTTCTGCTCTTCAAAGCATAGCGTTTTCGTTCACAATGCGAGCCGGGGCCCGCCTGACTCGCGACCGCTTCGATTTCTACGACTGTGGCCGCGATCCGTGCCAGTTGATCGCGGTCATCCATGAACTCACCCTCCGGTCGAGTGAGGCTCAACTCGAAAGTTGGGCGGACATGAGGCGACTGGCGATGAACCTACTGATGCGATGAGAATCCGGACGGCAAAGCAGCCTCAAGATGGATTGGTTCTCCGGTGATGGGGTGGTGGAACTTCAGAAACTGGGCGTGCAGGAAATATCCTCCATCGCCGGGGAGCCCGGGGAGATCTTCAAGAGGTTGGCCGGTTACGCCGTACAAAGGATCGCCTACCAGGGGATGGCCGATGGAGGCCAGATGGATTCTGATCTGATGCGGGCGGCCCGAATGTAGGCATACCTCAAATGTTGTGGTGCTGGTGGTGCGTGCGATCACCTTAGCCAATGACTTTGACGGTTTGCCACTTGGGTTGGCGGCCCACACGGAACCGAGGCGCGGGTGCGGTACGAGGCCGATGGGTGTGAGAATTTCGTAGGCGTCGCGCTGTGCAATGTTTTGAGCCAGCGCCCGGTAGACTTTCTGAACTTTGGGTGTGTTCCAGTTTGCGAATAGATTGGAGGCCGCCCGTGGTGTTTTGGCGAAGAGGACGATACCGGTGGTGGCTCGGCCCAACCGGTGGACAGGGCTTGCGTTGGGGGTCTGCTTCTGCACCAAGCGCAGGAGGGTGTTTTCCAGGAAGCCGCCGCCGGGGAGGGTGGGCAGCCCGCTGGGTTTGTTGACGGCCAACAGATGGGTGTCTTCAAACAGGATTTCGAAGTGCTGAGGGGCGTCTGGTTCGATCCAGGGTGGGCGGTTCCAGACAAGGGTTTGGCCTGAAGTAACCGATTCGCTTCCGGTGGCGGTGACGCCGTTGAGCGTGACTTCGCCGTTGTTCAGTTTTTGTTGCCAGGCTTGTGGGGTTGAGTGGGGGTAAAGGCTTGCCAAGTGGGAGAGCAGGGTTTGTCCAGGGTATTTGCTGCCGATGATTGTGGTGTAGGCATAGCCCCGGTTGAGCATGTAGTTTGAGTGTAAGCCATGGCATCCGCGGTGGGAGTTGCTGGGGCCCGAGCGACACTGGATTTAGGCAGCAAGAGGTCTAGATGCGTCCAGGGTGAAGTGGGTTCGGCGAGGGCTGCCTTTGACAGGCGATCTCTGCGGGAACGGCCGGTCCGGTTGGGCTCCTGCCTCGTCACAATGCGAGGTGCTCCGCAGATGGCGGCAGTCCAAGTGGGGCCGGTTCGGAAGCCGGGCGATCAACAGCTACGTACGTGTAGGATTGACTGGAGGACATAATGTGTTTCGTGCTTTACGCCGGGACCTCAATGCCGATCCCGCAAAAGGAGTGGCGCAACGATGTTCCCGGCCTATCCGTCGAGGCGTTGACCGAGCGTGAGAGCCCCATTGCCGTACACTTCAGCAAACCAGAAGTGCGGTACATCGGCTCGACATCGGGGTGCGGGTGCGATTTTCCGCATGTCATGTTCCAGAACGGAGATTGGCCGTGGTTTGATGACGGCGAGCATGACCCTGAACAGGAAGCCAGTGACCGCTACAACCGAGAGGCGCTGGTTAACCTCCTGCAAGCAACTGGCGAGCAGACGGTAGAGCTGTATGGGGTGTGGGATGGAGACTTCATGACCCCACCGGCGGTGCGTGAAGAGATCGCATTGACAGTGATAGTCGATCCTTCTTTTCGGTTCCGAGAGCAGGGGCTTTACGTCGTGCGCGTGGCTTGATCTACGATAGGTCTCTCCTCGCCCAATAGTCCAGGCCGCTGCCATACAGCATTGCCGAAAGCACACGGCATAGCCACCGAGGAATGCCATTGGGCGCCGCAACCGCGCCCCGGGTCCGGCGCTACCTGATCCCAACTGCGATACCATCGGACCGTGAAATTTCGGGACTTGCTCCGGACGTTGTGCGTGCGCCCCCTCCGAGGCCAGACGACGGACACCTCTTTTGTCCAAATGGTCGATCCGCCCCTACCGCATGACCGGCGATCGCAGAACTTCGTTCATGATCCCCACGCGGCGCCGCTCGCCCCACAGAGAGCCGCCCGATTCCTGAGATCCGGTCCGATACTCTCTGTGCTTCTCGCGGCCGTGACTGCGGCGGTCCTCCCGGCGGCCCCCAACGATCCCCAGCCCAGGGTGGTCGTGTCCACGGATATCGGCGGCACGGACTACGATGATTTCCAGTCTTTGGTTCATTTACTCGTCAACTCCGATCGCATCGAGTTGGAGGGGCTGCTCGCGTCCCCGTATGGGGCCGCGCGCAACCGAAAGCAGCACCTCCTCAAGATCATCGACCTTTACGCCAAGGACTACCCGAACTTGCGCTCCTATTCAGACGCCTATCCCACGCCGGATCAATTGCGCCAGATCACGAAACAGGGTGGCTCCGATCCGGCCGGCCTGCTCGGCTGGGGCCAGCGCACGGATGGCTCCGACTGGATCATCCAGTGCGCGCACCGCCGCGATCCGCGACCGCTCTGGCTGCTGGTGTGGGGCGGCATTGACGACCTCGCCCAGGCGCTTCACGACGATCCCTCCATCAAGACGAAGCTGCGCGTCTACTTCATCGGTGGACCGAACAAGAAGTGGTCCACGACCGCCTACGACTACATCGCCCGCGAGCACAAGGACCTCTGGATCATCGAGGCAAACTCGACGTACTCCGGCTTCTTCCTGGGCGGCAACCAGACGGGCGACCTGGGCAATCGCGCCTTCGTTGCCGCGCACATCCAGGGCCACGGAGCGCTGGGCGATTACTTCGCGACCATCAACCCCGCCGTCAAGATGGGCGACACCCCTTCGCTGACTTACCTATTCGGCGCGACACCGGAGAACCCCGCGGCTCCATCCTGGGGCGGGCGCTTCGTGCGCGCCTGGCAGCGGCCGCGCTACACCTTTCACCGGCCGCCGGGCGAAGCCGACACCGTCGAAGTGTATTCCATCATCGAGATCGTCTACCATCCCGAGGGAGCCGCTCCGCCGAACACCACCGCACGGCTGCTGGTGGACAACCAGGAGTTCCCGGGCTTCCCTGCCGGGCGTGGAGAATGGCGTTTTCTGTTCTCGCCGAAGCTGGTCAAGAAGTGGTCCTATCGGATCGAAAGCGACCACCCTGGTCTGAATGGCCAGACCGGCGGCTTCACTTCCGCATTCCCTTTGGGCGACCTGGCCCCGTCTCCGGACTATCCGAACTGGTGGACTGACGACCCCAATCCGCAATGGCGCGAAGGGGGCGAACAAGGCGCGAGAACCGTCAACCGCTGGCGCGAGGAGTTCCTCCGCGACTTCGCCGCCCGCATGGTCCGCTGCCAGGCGCCCAAGGAGTGAACCGGGGTCCGGGTTTCGGGCTGGCGCCGCGCCCTCATTCTGATCAGCGGCCCCGTGGCCGTCCGCGTGTCCGGATGTGCAGCCCCCCAGTTCCGCGGCTACCGTGTCGTCTGCGAGCCGTGCTGGCGTTGAGGTGTTGCGCCGCCCTGTGCCGCTCGTCACGACCGATCCTGGGAAGCTCGTGGCCCTAGCTCGACTCCTCCTGTTCCCGGCCGCTCAAGCCGTGTGCCCGTGCTACGATCGGCCGCATGACGTTCCCTGCTGCTGTCCCGGAGATCCCCGCGGCCCACGTCGATCGAGCCGCGGCTTACTATGTCAGGACGCTCGGCTTCACGCTGGATTGGGGCGACGACCAGGGCGGCATTGCCGGCATCTCAAGAGGCCATTGCCGACTGTTTCTCACCAATCGCTCTTTCCGAGACTCCCTCGGCAACGTGGGCCCCGTCCTTTTCTGGCTCAATCTCGACAGCAAGGCTGAGGTGGACAGTCTCTTCGCGGAATGGAAAGCCGCGGAAGCGAAGATTGTTTCCGAGCCGGAGGATAAACCGTGGAAGTTGCACGAGTTCCTGGCTGCCGATCTGGATGGCAACCTCATTCGTGTCTTCTATGATTTCCACGGCGACGTGTAAGGGAACCGCCCGTTACGCAAAGCCGGCTGCCGTCCGCTGACGCGGGTGGCCGCCGGGCGCATTGTATCGACGTGTACTTTCCGGCCATCCGAAGCCGGTTGGGAGCGGAGCAGCGCAATCCGGACGCCCATCCGGCCACAACGGCGGGCGCAGATCCTCCGAGAGAATTCCTGCGATGAACTCGCGAGCCTGTAGTGACTTTGTGGAAAATACTCTCTATGAGCAGCGATCTGAGCGGGCCGTTGGCGTTGAGCGCCGAGGAAATAGTGTCCTTCATCGACGATGGGTTCGTTCGCATCGAGAGGGCGTTTTCGAAGCAATCGGCCAGCGAGGCGAGAGCCATCCTATGGCGCGACACTGGGTGCGCTCCCGATGATCCTTCGACCTGGACCCGACCAGTGATCCGTCTGGGCCAATACGGCCAGCCGCCCTTCCGCGAAGCTGCCAATACCGCGGTGTTGCACGGTGCGTTCGACCAACTGGTAGGCGAAGGGCGATGGATCGCGCGCGATGCCCTGGGCACGTTCCCAGTTCGCTTTCCTTCCCCCGAGGATCCCGGCGATACTGGCTGGCACATCGATGCCAGTTTTGGGTACGAGAACCCCGACTTTCTGGAATGGCGCGCGAATGTGATGAGCGAAGGACGCGCGCTATTGATGCTGTTCCTCTTTTCAGACGTTGGTGAAGACGATGCGCCGACGCGGATTCGCATCGGATCTCATCTGGATACCGCGCGGGCGCTGGCGCCGGCTGGGGCCCGGGGAATGACGCTGCGGGACTTGGCGGCCGATGGTTTCGCGAGTTCCGGCCATTGTCCGGAAACGTTGGCAACGGGAGAGGCCGGGACGGTGTACCTGTGTCACCCATTTCTGGTTCACGCCGCCCAGATCCATCGCGGCGCGCGCCCTCGCTTCCTCGCTCAGCCGCCGCTCCTCCCGCGCGGGCCACTCGCATTGGAGCGGGATGACGGAGCCTACTCGCCTGTCGAGCTCGCCATCCGGAAGGCGATTGCCAAAGCGGCCCTGCCGCCTGCGGATCCCGGCTAAACTGTGAGGAAATCGCTGCTGTGGACGATGGATGGCTGACGGCCCGTCCGGCCTGTCGCAGACTGGAGATCGTTCAAAGACGCCTGTCGAAGATGACGGTGGATTGACCCTTGTAGACCGTGCGGCAATACTCCCGGAAGCCGCATTTCTCCGCCACGCGAACAGACGCCGCATTCTCGGGATGAATGAGACATACGGTCCGCGCAACTCTCAGGTAGACGTTGCACCAGTCCAATGCAGCCCGCGCCGCCTCCGTGGCAAATCCGCTGCCGCGAGCCGAGGGAACGAGCACCCAGCCCAGTTCCGGAATCCCCTCGATCGATGGCTCGATCTGTCGCTTGAAATCGGCGAAGCCCACCTCGCCGAGAAACCGGCCGGTCGCTCTTTCCTCGATCGCCCAATAGCCGAAGCCGAGGAACTTCCAGTGTCCCGCGTATCGCAGGAACCTAGCCCAGGATTCTTCCTCCGAGAACGGGCGGCCGCCGATATACCGCGTAACATCGGAATCCGCCCACATGGCCGCCGAAAGAGGGAAGTCGTCCTGGCGATGGCCTCGCAACCGGAGACGATCCGTCTCGATTGATGGAATCATCAGCGCACTGGAGGCTTCAGAAGAGTTCAACGCTTGCTCCCAGTCATCCAGTCTACCGGCGTACGGGCTTGCCCGTTGCGGGAAGGCGAGTCAGTACATGACCGGCTTGCCGGCGCTGATTCGGGGCCACCTCCGGTTACCCACGATCCTGGGGCTATCAGCGGATACCGCGGCGCTGCGGGGTCCGCCGGAACGGGCCTCGTTCAGTTCGACCGCAGCGCCAACATTGGATCGATCCGGGAGGCGCGCCAGGCCGGAATGTATCCGGCCGCGGCTGCGACCACGATCAGCAATGCACTCACGCCCGCGTAGGTGACCGCGTCGCCGGAGGTGACTCCGAACAGCAGGCTGCCCAGGGCGTCTGACAACGCTCGTGACGCAGCCATGCCCAAGGCGAGCCCCAGCGCCGCCAAACCGAATGTGCGCAGGAGGATGAGCCGCTGCAACCCGGCCGGCGATGCGCCCAGGGCCATACGGATTCCGATCTCGTGCACACGCTGATTGACTGAGTACGAAATCACAGCGTAGATACCAAGCGAAGCGAGCAGCAGTGCGAAGCCGGCGAATCCGCCGAGCAGCAGGACGAGGAACCTTCGCGGTGACCCCGCCTTGTCGACCAGGTCCTGCAGGCTTTGCAATTCCCTCACCGGCAGATTTGGATTGACGGGCCGCAGCGCTGCTCGGAGTCCGGATGCGAGTGCTTCCCGCGGAAGCATCGTCCGCACAACTAGCTCCATTGCGCGATAGTCTCTCGTCTGCCGCAGCGGCAGATACATCTCAGACCCGCCCGCAGTCTCCAGCGCCTCATGACGGACATCGGCCACGACGCCGATCACCCGCCGACCTCCGTCCTGTGTCATCACCTGTCCAACCGGGTCTTGACCAGGCCAGAGAGTCCGGGCCAAGGTCTGGTTCACCATCACGACGGGTTCGTTCGAGTCGCGATCCCGCTCAGTGAACTCTCTACCGGCCTGCAGCCGGATGCCGGCGGCCGCGAAGTAGCCCTCGCTGACGACCCGGATGTAGGACTCGGGATGCTGGCCCTTCGGATAGATCTGTCCTTTGCCGGAGACCTGCCACGCACGGTCGCCGGCGAACGGCAGGATATCGGCGACTCCAGCCGACCGGATGCCTGGGATCGCCCGCGTTCGCTGCAGCATGTCATCGAGGAAAGCGTTCTGTTGAGCGAGGTTTGCAATCCGGGAGCCCGGATCCACCCGCAAGGCGGCCGTGTGTTCGGGTTCGAATCCCAAATTGACGTCCAGCACACGGACAAAACTACGCACCAGAAGACCCGCGCACACCAGCAGGATGGACGCGAAGGCGATCTCGGACACCACCAGTCCGTTGCGGAGCCAGGCACGGCTCCGGCCGGCGCTCATCCCGCGGCCGCCCTCTTTCAGTGTGTCCTGCACCTTTAGCGCGGGCGTATGCAGCGCGGGCAGCAACCCAAACAGAACACCGGTAAGAACCGCCGCGAGAAGCGTGAAGGCCAGCACGTATCCGTCGATACGCACGCTGGTCAGCAGTGGAAGATTGAAGCCGCTTAGCTGCGCCACTGCACGCGCGCCGACCATGGCGAGCCCTAGCCCGAGCACTGCTCCACAACAGGAGAGGGCGATGCTTTCCGTGAACATCTGCCTGAGCAGGCGGAACCGGCCCGCGCCGAGCGCTGCCCGTAGCGCCAACTCCCTCTGCCGGGCGCCCAGGCGGGCCAATTGCAGATTCGAGAGGTTGGCACAGACAATCAACATCACCACGCCCACCGCGCACCCCAGCACAATCAGCGCCGGTCGCACCCGGCCATTGATGCGCTTCTCCAGGGGCATCAGCCGCGGAGCGACTGGGTTGCGTTCGGGATGCTGGGTCTCCATCTGTTTTGCCAGCACAGTGAATTCCGCACGCGCGCCCTCTACGGCAGTGCCTGGCTTCAGGCGGCCGATCATCGTCATTGTGTTGCCTCGCCGGTTTGTTTCGTCAGTCAGCGGCCAGGGGACGAAGATATCCACCGGCGAGCCCGGCGCGAACAGGGCCGCGAAGTCGAAGGACGCCGGCAACACGCCCACCACGGTGACGGGGTGGTTGTTGAACATCAACTTCCTTCCTACCACCAAGGGGTCTGAAGCGAACCGCCTTTGCCAGAAGCCGTGACTGAGAAGCACGGCCGGAGGAGCCTCTGCTCTTTCCTTGCATTCGTCCGTTGTGAACGATCGGCCGAGCGCTGGCTCGACGCCCAACAGGGGAAGGAGGTTCTGAGTCACGGGAACGCCCGTCACCCGTTCAGGCTCGCCGGCGCCTGTCACCTGCCAGTCTCCTACGCCATAGGTGCCCCACCCCGCCAGATCGGAGAACGAATGGTTCTGCGCCCGCAGGTCCTTGAAGTTGTCCACCTGCGTAGACCATTCCACGTTCGAGATCCAGACCAGACGGGCCGGCTCGCGGAACGGGAGTGGCCGCAGCAGCAGCGCATTCACTACGCTGAACACAGTCGAACTGGCCCCGATGCCGAGCCCGGCGATGAGAATCACAAAGGCCGTGAACCCGGCATCGCGCCGCATCCCTCGAAACGCATAGCGTAGATCCTGGGCCAGGTCGCTCAACCAACGAACCAGCCAGACACTGCGGGATTGTTCTGATTGCTGCGTCATATTGCCGAACTTTCTCCTTGCCGCCGCGCGTGCTTCGCCCTCACTCATGCCCTGTGCGGCGAAGTCTTCCGTTATTGATTCAATGTGAAACTCCATCTCTTCCCACAACAATCGCTGCCGCTCGTCATGGGAGAGCAAAAACTGCAGACGGCGCCGAAAACGCGCCCAACTGGAATCTGCCCACACGATGTCTCTCCCCCCTTCAGGCGAACCCCATAATTCGAGCCACCGCGCCAGTCACACGCTTGTAGCGCGCAGACTCCTCCGCCAACTGCTCTCGCCCATCGGGCGTCAGTCTGTAGAAGCGAGCCCGCCGGTTATTCGCCGACGGGCCCTACGCCCCGGTGATCCATCCGCTCAGTTCGAGCCTCTGCAGCGCAGGATAGAGCGAACCCTCCTCCACCCGCAGGAGATCGTCGGACAGTTGCTGGATCAGTTGCGCGATCGCATACCCGTGCAAATGGCCGCTCATCAGTATCTTGAGCACTAGCATGTCGAGCGTGCCCGGCAGCAGGTCGTCTCGGATCTTCTCTGGTCCCGTAGACAGTCTGAGTATGATACGGCCAAGTTTCGGTCGTGTTTGGAGGAATCGGGCCTTTTTTTCGCTCAGGCCGTCTTCAGGTCGTGGGCGTCATTTCGGCAGCTCTTCGCCGGACTGCTCGCACACCAAATACTCGGCGTACCAGTCTGGCCAGTTCGGATCGGCCTGCCCCGTCCGCGCCTCGTGCTGGCCGTGCGCGGCCGCGGCGCGCTGCAGCGCCTTCGACAGGTCGCCCGCCGAGGCGTATGTGGTGTCGCCGGCGACACGCCCAGGTAGCCGCGTCGTAATCTCCTGCATGAGCCAGCCATTTCCGTCGGGATCGCTGAAGGAGAGGAACGAGCGGTAGCTGCGACGCTCGGGATCCGGGCCACTGACGCGGACCCGCCCAAACAGGTAGGGCTGGTCCTTGCCGGCGTACACGCCACCGGCGTCGTGGAACACCTCCGTCGCGTGGACGCCGTGCGCGACGAGTTCAGCGCGCGCGGCCGCAATGTCGGAGACGATCAGGTACAGGCCCTGGGCCGAGCCGGGTGCCGCGCCGGTGACATTCTTGCCGAAGATGACTGAGCAACCGGAGCCTGGCGGCGTGAACTGGATCACGCGGAAGCCGTCCCCGTTGTCGTAGTCGGCGTCGAGCCGCCAACCGAGCCTCCCGTAGAACTCCTTCGCGCGGTCGACATCCGAGACGGGGATGACGACGATCTCCAACTTCATGTCGACGCTCGCTACTGCCGCGTCGTTGGTGCGAGCTTCGTTGGTGCTCATGGCTGCCTCCTGGGTTGTTTTACATCCTGTATTGCGTCCTTACGAGGGCGTCGCGCCCTAAGACAGAGTCATCGGATAGGGGCCGTTTGATCAACGGGCAGTCTTGCTATCTTCCGGGCAGTTCCAGGACCACGCGCCCGCCCGGAATCGCTCAGACGCTGTTCCGTTGCTCCTGCGGCCGGTCATCAAACGGACGCGATCGCCGGCGGAGATTGTGGATACCGTCCAGGGTTTCGTCGGACTTGGGTCTTCCCCGACTGTGGCACACTCCGCTGAACTGGAGCGGGATTCCGCCGCATAGTGAGGTGCGAGCAGGTGCTTGGGTTCCAGCCGGGGACCGTCCGCACCGTGGCCGATGCATCCAGCCTTTGGGAACTCGTCCAGGTCCCGCTATTCCCTCCACTGGACGACTACATAATGCACCCGCCCTTGGCCCGCGGAATTGTAGTAGATCGTGATCTTCTCGTAGTCTTGCGAACTACCTTGGCAATCGTCGTCGGGGAGGCACCTCGCATTGACGAATCCGGCGGACAGGTACTTGCCGCGCGCGGAGCGAGGCACTAGCTCATCGATGATTTCGTTTGCAGAGTCCTGGCTCAACGTCTCATTTCGCGATTTGACGAGACCGGAGGGGTGAGGAGAGATGATCAGTTCGGTGATACGTCCATCTTTTGCATGCGTGGAAGTAACGCCAATCCCTGGACGCACGAGGAATGTCTCGGAAAATGGCTCACCATACTTTCGTCTCAACTCGTCTCTAGACTGCGCAGCGAGGGTTCCCTCTCCGGCGCCGCCGCCAACGACGCTGAGAACTACGAGAGCACGAATGAGCTGCCTCATGCGCCCAAGCATAACGTGTTTCTCCGGCGGACTCTGGCTGGGAAGAGACCTGCTCGTAGAGCGGCCCGGGACTGCCTCCGAGAGGGGCGATCCGCCGAACCTGGTGATAGGGTGAGCTTGCGGACGGGCGGAAACTTACGCCAGGTACTGAACGAAGTGAGGAAGCCGGCCGCAGGCTTCAGCGCTTCGTCTCAGGCGTTGATGCAGGCGCTGCATGAGCCTGATAAGCGACCTGACGCGCGGCCACCGATGAGATATAGGACGTGACGGATTGATCGGTTGGTCCCTCCAGAGGGAGGCGGTCGAGTAGAACATCCAACTCCCTGCTCACCCGACTGCACATCTCCTGCGTCACCCGGGCGTCCGTGTCCGGGGCGCTATCCAAATGGAAGACCCCTCGGCAGTTGATTGTGTATTCCTTTTGTAGTGCATGAAGGCTGGCGACCGGCTTCGGTCCATCGGTGGTTCGACGGAGAGAGTCCAGAAACGCACGGTAGGCCGTTGCGAGCACGCGGTGCGGCCGAAAGAAATCGGTCACTGCCCGAGACGCATCGCCGGCCACGGAATTGTCATCGAAGACGGCGACCACGACGGCTACCGATGACTCTACAAGCGGCCCATGACTGGTCAGGTGTCCAAACGAAGTATCCCAATCGACATGCCCGCCCTGACGGAGCACACCGACTTGACCGTTCTCGCGTTTTGGCTCGACTCTGCCCACTATCGCAAGCGTTGAGGCGAAATCGGTGACGAAAGGATGACTCAGCTTGTATCCGTCCGAGTAGACGAAGGTAGCCAATAGAGTGAATCCAAGAATCGGCTTTGGAGAGGAGTTGACCACCCTGAAGTGACATTGGCCAAAGAAGGGTTTGGCCGAGGGAGTGTACTTCATGCTCGCAACGAGGGGCGACGCTACGTCCTTCCCCAGCGCCGCCGATACAGCCCCGGCTCCAACGAGGAGAAAGATCACTCCGCGAGTCGAGAGGGGCACTTCTGATTCCTCCGTGGAACTTCAACTTTCTGCGCACGTCGACACAACAAAAGTCCACCTGGATCGACTCCATTATGAGTTCGCGTTGCGGCCCAGTCAATCACTCGGTGCGTGGCTGAATCGGGGCGCCTTGTTTGGTACCGGAGCACCACAGCGGGAACGCGGGGACTGGCCTCCCCCTCGCCAGCGGTTGGGATGAATGCCGCCGCCAAGTCCCACACCCTTTCCCTCCAACTCCGTCTAAATTCCATCTGGCAGCGTCCCCCTGTCATAATAAGAAGCAGCCACTTGACAAACACCGCCGCCATCCAAAATCTCATTGCGCAAGCCCGGCGCCGCGCCGTTTGGCAGATCCTGCTGGAGCACTTCGGATGGGGTTTGGTGGCCGGGCTCAGCGCCCTGCTGATCCTGTTACTGGTGGGTACGCAGATTCTGAACTGGTATTGGCCCCTGCTGCTGGTGGCGATCACCGTGGCTATCGGCTGGGGCCGCAGCCGCAACAGGCTTCCGGGTGCCTATGAGGTCGCCTGCCGCGTGGATCGCCAGTTGGGCCTCCACGATCTGATCTCCACGGCGCACCACTTTGCCGACCCAGGCAAGGCGAATCCGGAGTATGTCGAGGCTCTGCGCGCGGAGGCCGAATCGACGGCCGCCAGTGTGGATCCCGCCATGGCGGTGCCTCTACGTGCCCCACGCAATACGTGGCCGGCGATCGCGCTGCTTGTCGCGTCGCTCGTCATGTTCTTTGTTCGATATGGCGTGCTGCACACCTTCGACCTGCGCGCGCCCATCGCCGAGGTGCGCTTCGACACGCTCACCGGAGTGCCCGCGCCAGTTCGCAGCGCTCCCAAGGAACTCGCCCAGAAGGGGCTGCCGCCGGAGCCGTTTTCCCTCACGCTGCCCGAAAGCGAACGCGTGGAGGTGACCGAACGCAACAGCATGACCGAGGAGTCGCTGCGGACGGTCGACGTCAAGGATCCCGACAAGGCGACGTCGCAAGGCCAGAAGGGCGACAAGCAGTCCGCCGGGCAGAACAACGAGGATGAGGGCTCGGACGAAGGCGAAAACGCCAGCGGCGACAAGAACCAGTCGCCATCCGGCGCCCAGGACTCGCGTAAACCGGGTGATCCCAACGCCGCTCAGCCCAAGCAAGGGCAGAAGCCGAAGGATTCGAGCCTGATGGACAAGATGCGCGACGCCATGGCGAATCTGATGGACAAGCTCAAGATGGAAAACAAGGGCGAGAGCCAGCAGAGCGCGGCGAACAAGGGTAACCAGAAGTCCCAGGGGCAGCAGAAGGGCGAGAAGGGCCAGCCGCAACAGGGCAAGTCGAATCAGCCGGGAGAGCCCGACGCGTCGCAGCCCGGTGAGCAGCCAGGCGATGCCGAGAACGCGCAACAGGCCAAATCGAACCAGGCCGGCAGCAATCAGGATGTCCCCAATAATCAGGAGAAGAGCGGCATCGGCAAGCAGGACGGCAAGAAGGATACGGAGCTGGCCGAGCAGAAGGAAGCCATGGGCAAGCTCAGCGAATTGCTGGGCAAGCGCGCGCTGAACCTGCAGGGCGAGGTGATGGTGGAAGTCACCAATTCCAAGAATCAACAGTTGAAGACGCCCTATGTGAACCGTTCGGGCAACCACATCGAAGCTGGCGGAGATCTGAGCCGCGACGAAGTGCCGCTGCACCTGCAGGATTTCGTCCAGCGCTACTACGAAAAAGTCCGGAAGCCTGCCCCGCCGTCGGCGCACCAGTAGTGGGATGCACGGCCCTCGCGAAGAGTCGACCGGGCGGTTTGAGGCTATACTGCAAGCATGAGATTCCGTGTGGTCCTGGAGTACGATCCCCAAGCCCGAAGCTTCTCCGCCGTCTGCCCGGAATTGCCAGGGTGCGCTTCGGCCGGCGAAACGGAGGACGAAGCTCGGCGAGGTATCGAGGAAGCAATCCGGCTCTATCTGTCACCCGCCGAACTGGAGTTGTCACCGACGGCGAAGTTGGTTGAGGTCACGGTTGGGTGACCGCGGAACTCCACGGCTGACTGCCGATCAGGTGATTTCGGTCCTGCGCCGCAATGGTTTCGCCCTGGTAGGCTCCAGTGGCAGCCACCAGAAATGGCGCAATGTCTCGACAACGAAACAAGTGATTGTGCCCTATCATCAAGGGCGCATCCTTCCCTTGGGGACGATGAAAGCAATTATCGAAGGAAGTGGGATCGTTCCTTCGAAGTGGTCCCGATAGCTTTCGAGAGACCGACGTGCGGCAGACCGCCTAAGCCACAGCCCGTGACCCAGGGCCTGCGTCCGCAGCCTCCACCGACCTCTCTCGCACTCCGCTAAGCCACCGCCCCCAACCCCGGGCCTGTCAGCGTCCCCGTCTTCACCTGCCCGTCTTTCACAACGAAGATGCCGGGGAACTTGCTCTCCCATGCCTTGTTGGCCGCGGGGACATACTGGCGGGCATTCGCTTCGATCGCCGCCACTCCGGGCACGTGCGCCGCCAGGCCGGCTGAGTGGATGAGGGAGGCTCCGGGGCAGGTGAGGTCCTGCACGCACAGGAACATCTTCCACTTCTGCGCCGCCGCCGCCATCAATAGCGCTTGGGCCTGGCCCTTGCAGGCTTTCAAGGCCGCTCCGGTATAGCCCATCTCGCGCGCCAGCATAAGATTTTCGAGATCGGTCAACGATTCGTCGATCACCACGGGCCGCAGCTTCGAGGCCTCATGCATCACGTTTGCGCGGTGCGTCCTGAGGTCGCGTGCTGTCGGCTGCTCGACGTATTGAATGCGGGCGAATCCGGCCGGCGACTTCTCGTCCACCTGACGCAACACCGCCATCAGGTAAGCCACGTTCGGGCACTTCTCGTTGAAGTCGAGCGAGTAGAACCACTGCTTCGTGCCGCGCTTGGCCATGCTCTCGGAGGCCACGCGGTCCACCTTCAGGATGCGATCGCGATCCCACCCCTCATTGTCGCCGTTCAGCTTGATCTTGATGTGGGTCAGCCCGTTGTAGGCGATCCACTCGGGCAGAGTCTCCGGCAGGCCGTCGCCGATCCTCTTCGGGATGTCCGTATCCACGATGGGATCCACCGCACCCACCAGGTGATAGAGCGGCATGCGTGGCTTCGGTTCGGGCAGGACGTACTTCTCCAGGTACTCGCCCGAGAACTCCTTGCCGAGGTAGCGGCCCAGGTCCTCACTAAGGAACTCGCGTGTATAGCAGCGGTAAGTGGAGCGCCCGTTCAACTTGCCGTAGGCGTCGTGCACGGCCGCGTCGAACGGACTGCACGTAACCAGCGTGCACAGCTTCGGGACTGTCGTTCCGGCGGCCTTGAGCCACTCCGGCTCCATCAGATAGTTCAGCTCCACGGGATGGCCGTAGTCCTTGCAGTCGGCCATGATCTTGCGAGCCTTCACGGCCACCTGGCGCATGGCCTCGAGCGTCTGGTCGTAGTTGAGCGTCTTCGACGGGTAACTCCACACATTGCCCAGCGGCATCGACCCGAAGCCGTGGGCGGTCTTGCCGGCGCGATTGCGCACCGTCACCTTGACGTTCAACAGAGTGACCCGGTCCACCACCGTGCCGCCGAACTTCAGCGGCGTGCGGTAGATGTAGCTCTCTTCCGACGTGCTGACCTCTTCCACTCGGATGTCGTTCGGATTCTGTTTCGCGAGCTGTGGGGCCGCCAGTAATGCGGCCACAAACGAACGGCGGCTGAGCGGAGTTTGCATGCTTCGGACCTCGTGACTGCTACTGTACTTGAGTTAATGCGCGCCGTGCGCGCGCCATGTCGGCCAGTTTCACCAGCAGGAACAGAAATGCGATCAACGCCAGGGTTGCCAGGGCGAAGTGCCAGCGATGGTCCTTCAGCCATTGTGTGGAATGCGCGCCCAGTTCCTTGCCCAGGTAAGCCAGCCCCAGATAACGCGGAATCTTGCCGGCGGCCATGACCAGAAGGAAGGTGACCGGGCTGACGCCTAGGGCTCCGGCCGACAGGACGAAGACCTTCATGGGCAGGGGCACCACAGGGACCAGCGCCGGGATGAACACCGTCACCAGTCCGTAGTGCGCAAACCAGCGGCGGAACTTCATCGCGCGACGCCCGCTGGCCTTCTTGTCAAGATAGTGCTCACCGCCCTTGCGGGCGACCCAAAACAGAACCAGGCTGCCGATCAGGGCGCCGAGCACGGCCAACAGGCCGCTGGTGTAGGCCGAGTCGGGACGAGTCCAGGCCAGAAAGATCACGAGGTAGTCGGGGCCGCCGGGATTGGGCAGGCCAATACCGTCGATCAGCGACACCAGAAACGCACCCATCGGGCCCAGGGCCTTCAGGAAATCAAGAAGTCCACTCATTCGTTTGTTGCCGTTCCAATCCTGCCGAGCAGCGTGGCTTCGTCCCACACCTCGATATTCAGCTCACGCGCCTTATCGAGCTTGGAGCCCGCATCTTCTCCGGCC
This sequence comes from uncultured Paludibaculum sp., assembly GCF_963665245.1. Classification (NCBI taxonomy): domain Bacteria; kingdom Pseudomonadati; phylum Acidobacteriota; class Terriglobia; order Bryobacterales; family Bryobacteraceae; genus Paludibaculum; species uncultured Paludibaculum sp. Next base: position 1,088,192 of record NZ_OY762268.1, on the reverse strand, counting down.
ACCACGACGCTGGTCTTTTTGCTCACCGATCCGGTCACCTTGCCGCCTGCCGCCTCGATGCGCGCCTTGGCCTCTTCGCGGGAGAGATTCGGAAGAGTGCCGGTAAGGACGAACACCATGCCCAGCAGCGCGCCGCCCGCGGGCCGTACCGCTGCCTGATGTGTGAACTTCAACTCGTAGCCGCGCAGGCGCCGCACCAACTCCTGATTGTGCGGTTCCGCGAAAAAGCGGCGGATGCTCTCGGCGATCTTCGGACCCACCTCTTCAATTGCCTGCAGCCGGGCTTCGCTGGCCTCCATCAGGGCGTCCATACTCTCCAGGCTGTCGGCCAGGAACTGCGCGGTGCGCTCACCGACGAACGGAATGCCCAGCCCGGCGATCAGGCGCGGCAGGGGCCGCTGCTTCGAGATCTGGATGTTGTCCCAGATCTTCTTCGCCGACTTCTCACCCATGCGCTCCAGGTCACGGAGCTGCTCCACCGTCAGGTCGTAGAGATCGGCCACGCTGCGTACCAGTTTCTTCTCGACCAGTTGATCGACCAGCGCGTCACCCATGCCGTCGATGTCCATCACCGTGCGTGCGGCGAAATGCAGGATGCTCTCCTTCAACCGTGCCGGGCAGTTCGTATTGAGGCACCGGCTGGCGACCTCACCCTCGGCCCGCATCACCGGCGACTGGCACACGGGGCAGGTCTTCGGCATCACGAAGGCGCGCCGGTCGTCGGGCCGCTTCGTCACCGCCACCACTTTGGGGATCACGTCTCCGCTGCGCTCGATCAGCACACTGTCGCCGATGGCGAGGTCGAGCCGTGCGATCTCTTCCTCGTTGTGCAGCGTGGCATTCGACACAGTGACGCCGCTCACGGTCACCGGTTTCAGCCGCGCCACCGGAGTCAGTGCCCCGGTGCGGCCCACCTGGATGTCGACGCCCACCAGCACCGTCTCCGCCTGGCGTGCGGTGAACTTATAGGCAATCGCCCAGCGCGGAAACTTGGCGGTCCAGCCCAACTGGACCTGTTGCGGAATGGAGTCGATCTTGGCCACAACACCATCGATCTCGTAGGGCAGGGCATCGCGCAACTCGCCCACCTCATTGCAGAACGCGACCAGTTCGTCGAGGTTGGCGCACAGGCGGCGCCGCGGATTCACGCGAAAGCCTATCGACTTCATGGCCTCCAGCGACGCCCAGTGGCTCTCCTTCGCCGGCTTACCGTCCACCAGCAGGAAGTAGGCGTGGTACTCCAACTGTCGAGCGGCGGTGACGGACGCATCCAGCACGCGCAGCGATCCGGCGGCCGAATTGCGTGGATTGGCGTACAGCGGCAATTCCTGCGCGGCACGTTCCTTGTTCAATTTCTCAAACGAGGATTTCGGCATGATGACTTCGCCACGCACTTCGAACTTTGGCCACTCGGCCTTCACCCGCAGCGGCAGCGACCGGATCGTCCGCGCGTTCTCGGTGACATCTTCGCCCGTTGTTCCATCTCCGCGCGTGATGGCCTGGGTCAGCACGCCGTTCTCGTAATGTACGGCCATCGACAGCCCATCCAGCTTCAACTCGGCCGCATATTGGTAAGCCTGCTCGCCCAGCAGTTCGCGTACGCGCGTGTCGAATGCCTGCAATTCCTCTGAATTCAATGCGTTATCCAGGCTGAGCATGGGCGCGCTATGGCGTACCTTGACGAACCCCGCCCGCACGGAACCGCCCACCCGGCGCGTGGGCGAATCCGGCGGCACCGGCTCCCCAGGATGGTCCTGCTCCAATCGCTGGAGCTGCCGCATCAATCCGTCGTACTCGGCGTCTGAGATCTCCGGAGCGTCCAGTACGTAGTACAGGTGTTCGTGCCGCCGCAATTGGGCGCGCAAGTCATCCATCTGTTGCCGGGCAGTCACTATCTATAATCGTAACTACGTGCCGGATCCTAACGCATCTCGATTTCGAGCCTCTCTGGTCTACAACCCCGTCGCCGGAAAGCTTTTTCGCAGGCCCCAGTTGCTTGCCGAGGCGCAGCGCCTGCTGGAGCCGCATGTCGGCACCCTCCACCTCTGCCCCACCACAGGACCCGACACCGCCGGCCCCATCGCCCGCCAAGCCATCGCCGATGGCGCCACTCTTGTCTTTGTCGCGGGCGGTGACGGGACCATCAATGAAGTCATCGCGGGCATGGCCGGCTCCGAGGTCCCACTAGCCATTCTGCCCGCCGGCACGGCCAACGTCCTGGGGATGGAGACGGGTATCGGTGGCAATCTGGTGCGCGCCGCGTCGAAATTTGGGGATCTGGAACCGGCCACCATCTCGTTGGGCCGGCTGCTGGCGCCCGGCAAGTCCGCCCGCTATTTTGCCTGTATGGCGGGCGTGGGCCTAGACGCCCGCATCGTGCGCATGGTCAGCCCTGAGTTCAAGCGTCGCTGGGGCAAGCTCAGCTACTGGGAAGGTGGCTTCGCGCAGGTGGGCAAGAAACTGCCCGAGTTCGATGTCGTCATGGATGGCCGCCGCTTTCGCTGTAGCTTCGCCCTGGTCAGCCGGGTAAGGAACTACGGAGGCGACCTCGAAATTGCCCGTCACGCGAGCTTGCTCAGCGACGAGTTCGCCGTCGTGCTGTTTGAAGGGCCCAGTTCATTCCGCTATCTGAAGTACTTCAGCGGCGTGCTGCTGAACAGCCTCCAGGGCATGAAAGGGGTGACTGTGGCGCATGCCCGCAGCCTTCAACTGGAAGCCAACAGCTCGGAGCCTATCGATGTACAGGTCGATGGCGAGTATGCGGGGCTGGCACCCGTCAGTCTGGACATCGCGCCGGAGCGGGTTCGCATCCTGTTGCCGCGCGCCTTCATCCAGCGCATGAGCACGGCCAAGTCCGCTAGCTTCGCGCCAGCGGCAGGCGTACGCTGAACGTGCTGCCTTGGCCTGGAGTGCTCTCCACCCGAATGGAGCCGTCGTGGGCGTCGACAATCGCCTTGGAGATGGCCAGTCCGAGACCGGTGCGGCCCTCGGCGCGTGCCCTCGACTTGTCCACGCGGTAGAAGCGCTCGAAGACGTGGTGCTGGTCTTCCTCGCTCATGCCCGCGCCGGTATCCGTCACCTGCAGCAAGCCGCTGTCTCCTTCCATCCGGACGGCCACCGTCACCGTGCCACCAGCGCAGTTGTAGTGGATCGCATTCGAGAGCAGGTTCGTCACCACGCGGCCGATGTGCTCGGCGTCGCCCAGGCATTCGGCCAGGGCGAGATCGGTCTCCAGCGCGATGCCACGTTGCCCGGCGAGCGGAGCGATGAGTTCGACGCTCTCTCTCGCCACCCGGCCCAGGTCGAAGCGCTCGCGCCTCATGGGTTCCTCGCCGGCGTCCAGGCGGGCCAGTTCCAGCAGCGATTGGGTGAGCCGCCGCATGCGTTGGGCCGCCCGCTCACAGGCTTCCAGCGTCTCTCTGTACTCCTCCGGACTCCGCTCTCGAGTGAGACACGCCTGCGCCTGGGTGAGGATGACGGTCACCGGCGTCCGCAGTTCGTGCGAGGCGTCGGCTGTGAAGCGTGCCTGCTGCGCGAACGACGCGTCCAGCCGCGCGAAGGTCGTATTGAGGACGCCGGCCAGTTGACCCAGTTCGCTCTCGGTGTCGGCGACGTCGATGCGCTGCGAGAGGTCGCCTGCCGAGATCTTCTGCGCCGTGGTGCTGATCACCTGGATGGGCCGGATCGCTCGGGCCGCCACCCAGCCGCCGCCGGCCAGGCCTAGCAGGAAGATGCCGACGCCGACAGCCAGCATCCACAACCCCATCCGCCGCATCAACGCCCGGTCGTCTTCGATGGAACGGCCCACCACCGCCACCAGGCCACCTGGCAGCGGGATGCAGACCTCCCGTAAATCTCCGCGCGTCCGTCCGACAAAAGGTCGTGGCGGCCCGAAGGGGCCTCTGCGTGGGCCGGACTCTCGCAGCCCTTCGCCGGCGGCCTCCGATGGCGGAGGAATCCCCTTGGGTGCTCCCGGCGATTGCGCCAGAAGTCCGCGCTCCGTCTGCCAAAGCGCCACGTAGAAGCTGCCCTGGGCAGTCAGGCCACGGATCGAGCGCACCAAGTCGCTCTCGAGTGCCCGCGGGTCGCGCGGCAGAGGGGGCCGGAAACCCCGCTCGCCCGGGCCCTCGTCCGGCGGTCCTTCCGGCGGCGCGGGCCGAAACAGCCAGTCCAGCCGCAGGTTCAGTTCCTGATCGATCCACCTCCTCTGTTCGTCGCGCGCCTGGTTGTAGGCGGGCACTCCGAAACCTGCCAGAACCCCGGCCAGAATCAGCCCGTGCCAGGCCTGTATTCGCCAACGGATCGACTTCAGAATCATGGTTGTAGGCCGATGGAATAGCCATGGCCACGCCGTGTCGTGATGAATTCGTGGCCCAGCTTCTTGCGGACGTTCGAGACATGGACATCCAGCAGGTTGGAGAGCGTGGCGTCGTTCTCGTCAAAGAGATGCTCGTAGAGTTCGGTGCGTGTGACCACGGCGCCCTGATGCAGCGCCAGATACTCCACCAGTGAGTATTCGCGCGCTGTAAGGACAACCTCCTGCCCCTGCTTCGACACGGTCCGCGCGGCGGTATCAATGGCGATGTCGCCCAATTCCAGCACGGGCTGCGATTGGCTGGCCGCGCGCCGGATCAGCGCACGCAGCCGGGCCAGCAGTTCTTCGAGGTCGAAGGGCTTGACCAGATAGTCGTCGGCGCCCAGATCGAGCCCTCGGACGCGGTCGCGTACGGCGTCGCGAGCGGTGAGCATCAACACCGGCGTCTTCTTTGACTGGCGCAGCCGCCGCAGCAGTTCCCAGCCGTCCATACCGGGCAGCATCACATCCAGCAACAGCGCGTCGTAATCGTTGCCCTCGGCTTTGTAGAGACCCTCCACTCCATCGGCGGCGCCATCGGCGGCATAGCCCTCGTCACGCACGGCGCGCAGCAGGCTCATCAGCAGGTCGGGTTCATCTTCGACGATCAGGACACGCATGGCAGGTCCAAGTCCGAACTGTAACAGACCGAACCCTAAGAGAACATGAAGAACGCATGCCCGGAAAGGCCGCGCCGCTTCACTTTCTCTTAAGGTCGCTTTGGCTACAGTGGCGATACAACGCTATGAATGACGAACGCAAATCGAACGGGAAGACGCGTCCGAGCCGGCTGTGGGCAGCGGCGGCGCTACTCGGCTGCGCTGGTTTGGCCGCGGCGGAACCGCCCGCCAAGCCGGCCGACGTCTTCCAGAACGGCAAGATCTGGACCGTCCATCTGAAGTTCACGGCCGACCAATGGAACGCGATCGAACCCAAGGGTGGTGGGTTTCCCGGTGGGCCGGGCGGTCCAGGCGCTCCTGGTGGTCCCGGCGGCCCAGGTGGCCCAGGCAGCTTCGGCCCCGCCATGTTCCTGGCACCGGCTTTCCTGAAGGCCGACACGAATCACGACGGCAAGCTCTCCTCCGCGGAGTTCAATAGCCTGGGTAACTCGTGGTTCACAGCCTGGGACAAACAAAAGACTGGCCGGTTGACGCCGGAGCAATTGCGCAATGGGCTGAACTCCATGGTCGACATGCCCGGTCGCGGTGGGCCCGGTGGCGGACCGGACGGCGGACCTGGCTTTCCGCCGGCCGGCGGGGCAGGGCAGCGAAACGGCATCTCCGCCATGTCGGGCATCAACTTTGAATACGTCCGCGCCGATCTCGACTTCGATGGCACGCCGTTCCGTGATGTCGCGGTTCGCTACAAAGGCAACAACTCCTATATGGAGGCCCGCAACTCCATCAAGAAGTCTCTCAAGATCGATCTCAACAAGTATGTCAAAGGGCAGAAGCTGGCAGGCCTCACGAAGATCAACCTGCACAACAACGTCACCGACGCCAGTTGGATGAACGAGCCACTCTCTTACCGCCTGTTCCGTGACGCCGGCGTGCCGTCGCCGCGAACTTCCTATGCGCGGGTATACGTCACCGTGCCCGGCAAGTACGACCACAAGTACTTTGGTCTCTATTCCATCGTTGAGGATGTCGACAAGCACTTCGCCGAGGAGCGATTTGGCTCGCGCAAGGGCGCTATCTTCAAGCCGGTGGGCCGGAACCTCTTTGAAGACATGGGTTCCGATTGGAGCCGCTACCAACGCATGTACGACCCCAAGGACGACCCATCCCCGAAGCAACAGAAGCGCGTGATGGAGTTTGCCCACTTCGTCAGCACGGCCAATGATGCCGCCTTTGCAGCCGGCTTGAAAGACTACCTGGACCTCGACGAGTTCGCGCGATTCATGGCCGCCACCGTGTGGCTCAGCAACATGGACAGTCTGCTCTCGATGGGGCAGAACTACTATGTCTACCTGCATCCGGAGACCAACCGGTTCCTGTTCCTGCCCTGGGATCTCGATCACTCCTTCGGACAGTTCCCCATGGGTGGCGGAACGGGGTTGAGTATTCAGCACCCCTGGCAGGGCCAGAATCGCTTTCTGGAACGTGTATTCCAGGTGGGCGACTTCAAGAAGCTGTACCTGGCCCGGTTGGCGGAGATCAACAAGACGGTTGGTCAGCCGGCCCGCCTCTCGAAGCAGGTGGATGAGATCGCCGCCCTCATTCGTCCGGCGGTGAAGGAAGAGTCGGCCGAGAAGCTGGCGCGCTTTGAGAAGGCCGTCTCGGGACAGAGCGCGGAGCCCGGTGGCTTCCCCGGCGGCGAAGGGCCCGGCGGCCCACCCCCAGGGGGGCAGGGCGGCAGAATGGGCCCGCGCATGGGCGGCATGAAGCCGATCAAGGGCTTCGTCGGCCCTCGCTCGGCATCCGTCGCCGCGCAACTGGCCGGCAAGTCGCAGGGCGACACAACGGCAGACCGCGGTCCGGGTGGTATGGGTGGGCCTGGAGGGATGCCCGGCCCAGGGGGCATGGGGCCTGCCACGTTCCTGGCTCCGGTGTTCCTACAGGCAATGGGTGCCGGGCAGAACGGCGCCATCACTCAGGAGCAGTTCACCCGCGGCTTCACGAAATGGTTCGCGAGCTGGGGTGGCGCCAAGACCGGCTTCCTTACGGAAGAGCAGTTGCGTAGCGGCATCAATCGGGATCTGGCACCTCGCGGGATGCCCGGCGGCCCGCCGCCGATGCCACGGTAGCCATCACGAGAATCTCTTATGGAAACGTTGCAGTCTCCTTCCATCGATCCGGGGCAGTTCCGCAAATTTGCCTCGGAGCTCAAGTTCGTGATCGGCCGGTCCCAGGCGGAGGAGGTACGAGCCTGGGCGCGCCGCAACCTGTTGCCCGATGCCCACGGTTGCGGCGCCGATCACGATGCCTACACCATCACCACCCTCTATCTCGACACCGACGGCTTCGACGTACTCAGCCGTACGGGTTCGTTCGCGCGCGGCAAGTACCGCATCCGGCGTTACGACTCCGGCACGGCCGTGTTTCTGGAGCGCAAGATGAAGAGCCACGGTCTGGTGTGCAAACGCCGTGGCCGGATCGACCTCGCGGAACTGCCTGAATTGAGGAGGCCCGAAGCAGACCCCGGCTGGGCCGGCTACTGGTTCCACCGCCGCATCCTGGCGCGGAGGCTCAGGCCGGTTTGCCAGATCAGTTACACCCGCACGGCGCGCATGGGCATGACTGCCGCTGGGCCCATCCGGCTGACACTCGATGACGCCCTGCGTGCCGTGCCCGTGAACGGCTTTGCGTTCGACAGTTGGCGGCACTATGTCCCTCTCTCGGGGGATCGAATCGTGCTCGAGCTGAAATACCGCGGCGAGGTCCCGGTGCTGTTTCAGAGCCTGATGGCCGACTGCGCGCTGGTGCCGGCGAACTCGTCCAAGTACCGCACGGCTGGCCACGCCCTGGGCTTCGGTCCATTCCGTCCTGACCGGAATGCCGGGGCTCAGGGCATCTCCGAGGGAGGCGCGCCGTGCCTGACTTTCTGATCACCCCGTTCTCGAACGGGCCGCACGTCGCGCCGCTCGAAGTCTTCGTCCGCCTTCTTTCGGCACTGCTCTTCGGCGTCCTCATCGGCGGCATCTACAAGGTCACTCGTCGTGAACCCAACACCGGGCTCCAGTTCCCCACCACTCTGCTTCTGCTCTGCGTGCTCATCGCCATGGTCACGCAGGTTATCGGCGACAATGTAGCCCGAGCCTTCAGTCTGGTCGGCGCACTCTCCATCGTGCGTTTTCGCACGGTGGTGCGTGATACGCAGGACACCGCATACGTGATTCTGGCCGTGATCGTCGGGATGGCCGTTGGAGCCCGAAGCCTGTGGGTCGCCTCCATCGGCCTGGGCGTCGTGGGTCTGGCGGAGGGCCTACTCCTTCTGCGGTCCCGAACCGGAGCCCCGGCCGAACCCGACTACATTCTGAAGGTGCGCACCGGGCCCGAGTTCGACCTGGACACCCTCGTCACCGCGGCCCTCGAAGACCTCGTCCAGCAGAGGGAGTTGATCTCCATGGGGACCGGCAAACAGGGCGAGTATCTGGAAGGCTGCTACCGGGTCCGCCTTGCCGCGGGGCGTACCCCGCCGGGCCTGATCCGGGCCATGCAGGCCAGACAAGGTGTGCAAAGCGTACAGATTCTCCGTCGTGGCTTCGATGCCGATTAGTGCCCGCCGCCGTTTGAGGTGATAGGAACCAGGCTCGCGAGGGGGCGGGCCCTCAGCGGCAGCCGGACCCGGAAGGTCGTTCCTGTCTCCCGCAAGCTGTCAAAGGAGACCTTGCCGCCGAGGTACTGTTCGACCAGCAGCCGTACACTGTGTGTCCCCAATCCTCGACCGTGCCCCTTGGTGGAATGCGAGCGCTGGAAGATGTGGGCTGCCACCGCCGATTCCATGAATCCCTCGTTATGGACGAAGAACTGGACCTCGTCACCCTGCCTGCGGCAACTGCTTGTCACTACCTGGCCGGGCTTTGAGGATTCCATCGCATTCTTGAGCAGATTCACCAGGACTCGGCCCAACAGCGCCGGGTCGGACTCGAATTCCACAGCCTCCGAGCCGAGTGCGATCTCGAAGCGGACCTCTTCGTCTAGCCAGAACGCCGCACAGGTCTGCAGCGCCTCACGCAGCAACTCCAGCGAGTTCACCGTCACCGATTCGACAGCCAGTTCGCCGGATTCAGCGGCTACCAGCACGCGCTGGCTCTTGATCTCCTCCACCAGTCCACGCACGGCCACGCCCAGCATGGTAGTGAACTCCTCGCGCTCGGCGGATGTCAGGGACTCTTCCGCCAGCGCGTCGGCGACCCCTTCCACCGCGAAAGCCCGGTTCAGGATGTCGTGGAAGAAGGCCCGATCCAGTACGCGTCGCCGGCCCTCCTGGCTGGTGTCGGTGAGGGAGTAGTACTCCCACCCCGGCCCCGCTTCCGGGAGTGGTGTCACCTGCACGCGGTACTCGGTGGCAACGAGCTCGGAGCCATCGCCACTTTCAATCATGCAGCGGCCCGCAGCGGCCCGGTTCTCCTGTCCCTCGACCAACGCCTGCGCCAGTCCGCAGAACCTGCACTTTTCCGAGGTCCCGCAACCGCCCGGACTCGATACAACGTTGACACAGCGCAGTAGTTCACCGGGCCGCAGGCCAATTGCTTCATCCGGAGTGGAGAGTCCACCCAGGCGCCAGCAGGCCTCATTGCAGAAAACAATCTGGCGGTGGGGGTTGAGAATCGCCAGGGGCTCGCTGGTTCTGTTCACCAGGCCCAGCAGTACATCCAATTGAAGGACCGTTGTCGCCTGTTCCCTCACCGCTGCACGAGGCAGCCGGACCGATGGCAGGAAGTACGTCTGATCCGTCATACGGGGACACCCTCAATAGACTCAATCGTACAAGGACAGCAAGATTTTAGGGAGTCTGTGAATGATGAAGAATATATAATCAAAAAAGGACTTGCGGAGTTTTAGATCTGTAATACATAATGGGATCAACATAAGTCGTCATTGACTTAATTGCATCCCCGCAAGGAGGCCCAGCTCCTTGCAAGCCCCTCTGACAGAGGCCGTGCGGTCCCCAGCCACACGGCCTCTACGCTTTTCCGGGCACCTCTCTTCCCTCCCCATCACTCTTCCCTGAGACTGGTCCCGCGCACGCCCCACCGTGCCGCCCGGAGTCGAGTGGAGATTAAGACAATGAGATGCGAAATATGACCCACTTGGTTTATGCACCTGTTAAGATTCACCCACCCCACCCACGTGCAATTGGGGGATAGGTCACGACGGAGCCCCGTAAGTCGTTGACTTCTCGTCGGACGCGGTTTGGCACGCGATGTGCAGTATACAAAGACAATTAAAGTCGTCATCGACTATAAACATCCCGTGAGGGGACCCAGCCCCTCACAAGCCCCTCTGAAGAAGGCCCTGCGGCTCCCCGCCACAGGGCCTTCCCTCCTTTTACGCCCCTTTTTCGCTGCTCTCACGCTACACTCCATTACTGGGAGATCCACGCACGATGAAAGTACTGGTGACTGGCGCAACTGGCTACATCGGTTCCGCCGTCTGCGAAGCGCTCAAGTCAGCGGGCCATCAACCCGCCGGACTGGCACGCTCGGAAGAGCGGGCTCACCTGCTGGAATCCCGTGGATTCGTGGCACGGCGTGGCGACCTCACTGACCTCGACAGCCTGCGCGCGGCCGTGGCCGACGCCGACGCCGTCATCCACGCCGCCGATGCCTCCAGTTCGGATCGTGGCGACATCGCCAAGGCCGCCGTCGGCGCCATGCTCGCCGCCCTGGCCGGTTCCAGGCGCCCGTTCGTCTACACCAGCGGCGTGTGGGTCGTTGGCGATACGGATGGCCGCATGGTGGGTGAGATCTGCGCGCTGCATCCACCGGCGCTCGTGGCCTGGCGGCCGGAGGTCGAAACCATGGTCATCGAGGCGAAGGACAACGGAGTGAAGACGATGGTCCTCCGCCCGGGCATGGTGTTCGGCCGTCGAGGCGGTGTGCTCGCCAGTTTCTTCGCCGACGCCAGGACGCGCGGCGCGGTCAGGATCATCGGCACCGGTGCGAACTACTGGTCGAACACCCATATTGACGATTTGGCCGATCTGTACGTCCGGGCCATCAGCACTCCAGCGGGCGGGGAACTGTTCTTCGCCTGCGGAGGGATGCCCCAGCCCGTGGAAAAGATCGCCCGTGCCGTGGCGAAAGCGTGCGGTGTCGAGGGAAAAGTCGAGTCCGTCCCGCTGGAGACCGCGCGGCAGCAGTTGGGTCCCGTGGCCGACTGCCTCGCTATGGATTGCCGCGCCGGCAGCACGAAGGCGGCCCGCTACTTCGGATGGACCGTCAACAAACCCTCAATCTTCGACGAGATCTTCTCAGGCTCTTACGCCAACTGAAGCTTGCGCCCGCGGTCGAGCGCATGCGGTATCCCGTTTTCCATGACCAGGCAGGCACGTCGCGACGTGAATGCGGCCGACAACCCGACATCGGCCAGAATCACCTTGCCGCCCAAGCGGCTGACCACGCCGTTGGAAGTTGGCGTATGGCCCACCACGATCCTCTGAACCTGATGCTTGGCCAGAACCTCGTCAACATGCTGGGCGAGCGCCTGCTCGGGTTCGGTGGCGAACCCGGTCCAGCACAACGGCCCAACCGGATCTTTGCAGACGGAATCGTCGGAAAGCCGCTGTCCCAACCGCAGTTCCTCGCTCACGCGCGTATTCAGCCGCGACTCCGACCACTCCGTGTACTTGGGCGAGAGCCCGGCGTGGATGAACAGCGTCCCGTCCAGTTGCAATGCCGCGCGCTGCGCCAGAATCCATTTGCCATACTGATTCTTCGGCGAGAACGCCTTCGCGAGTTCGGACTGGCCGAGGGGGTGCTCCTTTTCCCACTTCGGCCGGAAGCCGAGCGACAGATCAGGTCTCTGCCGCAGATCGCCGTTCCCGGAGATCCGCGCCACATCCTTCTCGAACAGCTTGTCCCGTTCCCGTTCGCTCTTCGAGTTGACGAAGCTCTGAAACTCCGCGGCTGCGACATCGTGGAAATCGCCATACATCCGCATCGCCTCATGATTGCCCACCAGACAGTGGACTGCGCCGCCCGCGCGCGCCGCCTGCTTCTGCAACTTGGTCAGAAAGTCGATGACTTCGCGAGACTTGCTGCCCACGTCCACCACGTCGCCCAACTGCACCAGCACTCCGACGCCGCCCGACCAGTTCTGCTGGTCGTCCACCAGCCCCGCCATGGACAGAACGTCGATAAAACGGTCCAGATCACCGTGCACGTCACCCACGGCTACCACTCGTCCAGCGCGCGGAATCTGGACCACGGCGGCCAACTTCAGGAACTCACGGCGTCTCATTGTTTCTTTTCCACGTACTCGTAATAGACGCTGGCTTCGCCCCTTTGGACGGCGAGCTCCTCGAAATGGCGGACAATCAGGTCGCGTCGCCCCATCAGCGCATCCAGTTGCTCCGGTTCCAGCCATGAGGACAAGCGTCCGCGCACTTCCGCCGCGTCCATTCGGCGCAGACGGTCGAGCAGCGCCCGGTCGCACCGCACGAGCTCGGCCGCATTCATAAGCTCGTTCCAGCGGCGGAACGACCGCGTGTGGTCGATCATCCACAGCTTCCAGTTCCGGTCGATGACGATGTTGCCGCTGTTGCGATCGACGTTGTAGATGAGCTGGTCGAAGACCTTCATCAAGTAGACCTGGTCGTTCCAGAGGGTTCCGCTGGGCGGCCTGACCCGCTTGGCCTGCCTCTCCCGCTCCGTCATCAGGTCGCCGTCGACCCACCAGGTATAGGAAGCGGGTTCGTTCCGGTAGGCACGCGCGACGGTGACGGGAATGCGGTCCAGGTCCAGCACCCTGCTCAGCTCGTAGGCGGCCAGGTTGTTGCGATAACTGTCGGAAAAGCCGCGCTCGAGGTTCAGGGTGCTGCCCAGCAGGCCCGACTCGTTCACAGTCTGGATATGTGCGTCGTGGGTTCGTCCGTCGCGCCGCAGCGTGGCCCGGTGCGAGCTGGTCACGCCTTCCTTCAGAATCTTCACTGAGATGACGGACGCCTGACGCAGGAAGTCGGCTTTCTCGGCGTCCGTCCAAACAAGGCCGGGAGCGGCCGCCACGATCCCTTGCGTCATGAGCGCCACAAATGTGCGCCGGTGGATTGGGGGCATGCCCTCAAGTCCTTTGTGACTACCAGTTTAGTGCGAGACGGACGAAGGTGCGCACGGGCGTACCAGTGGGACCCTTGGCCAGGAACGGCTTGCCGTCATCCAGCCAGGCGACGCCGGCGATGTCGAGGTGAACCCACGGCTTGCTCTCGACGAACTCCTCAAGGAACTTGGCGGCCGTAATGGATCCGCCCCACCGTCCGCCGATGTTGCCCACGTCGGCAAAGGCGGACTTCAGGTACTCCTTGTAGTCTTCGTCCATGGGGAATGGCCACATGCGTTCGCCTTCCAGCTTGCTGGCGGCCAACACCTTCGACTGCAACTCCTCATTGTTAGAGAAGACGCCGGAGTAGAGATGACCCAGCGCCACCGCAATGGCTCCAGTCAAGGTGGCCGCGTTTACCAGGTGCGTGCAGCCGTGCCGTGCGGCGTAGGTGAGAGCGTCGGCCAGAATCAGGCGGCCTTCCGCATCGGTGTTGAGCACCTCCACCGTCTTCCCCTGGTAGGTGGTGACGATATCGCCTGGACGCTGGGCCTTGTGGCCCGGCATGTTCTCGACGCACGGGGCGATGGCCGTGATTGGGATCGCCGGTTTCAGTTGGGCCAGGGCCCGCATGGCGCCGATCACCGCCGCCGCGCCGCCCATGTCGTACTTCATCTTCTCCATGCCTTCAGAGGGCTTGATGGAGATGCCGCCTGTATCGAAGGTTACGCCCTTGCCGATGATGGCCAGATGATCGTCGCTTTTCGGGGCCTCATTGGGGACATAGCGAAGAATGACGAACGCCGGCGGCTCGGCCGATCCCATGGACACGCCCAGCAAGGCGCCCATGCCCAGTTGACGCATGCGCGCTTCGTCAAGAATTTCGCACCCCAACCCGAATTCCTCAGCCATTGCTTTGGCTTCGGCCGCTAACTTGGTAGGCGTCAGCAGGTTGCCCGGCTGATTGACGAGCGTCCTGGCGAAGTTCTGAGCTTCGCCGATGGTGCGGCCGGTGCGCAGCGCGGCCACCAGTTCGTTGGTCTCATCCGGCACGGAGATGCGGAACTGCTCGATCTTCTTGTCGCCGTTCTTCTTTTCGGTTTTGTGCTGATCGGGCTCAAAATCGCCGAGGATGGCCCCTTCCACCAGAGCCTCCAGCATCGCCGGACTGAGTGTGTCGCCGTTGAGGGCGATGGCTATACTCTTGATTCCCTTGGGCTTCAGAGTCCGTACCGCGAGCCCGCCCAGCTTGCGCATGTCGTTGGGGCCGAACTTCGCCTTCTCTCCTCCGCCCAGCAGCACCAGCCGCGCGGCTCGCGCCGGACCTGGGCGGTGAATGATGGTGATCTCCAACGCCTTGCCGGTAAACTCGCCGCGCTCATAGAGTTCCGAGACAAGTCCCTCCGCCAGGTCGTTGCCTGCCCGTTCGTCTGTAAAGCTGATCACCAGAAGCGCGTCGGCCTCGATGGTGGCGGCAGGGGTGCGGCTGAGTATGAGTTCCATGTCTCGACTAGTAGCTCCTCGAATTCTTCACGTTCATCGCCTGTTTGGCTTCCATCTCCTGATCGCGGGTCTGCTGTGCTTCGCGTTTGTCATGCAGTTTCTTGCCCTTGCAGACGCCGATCTCGCACTTCAACAGACCGTTCTTCAGATACAGCTTCAACGGGATGACAGCGAGCCCCTTTTCCCGTATCTTGGCGAACAGTTTAACGATTTCCTGCTTGTGCAGCAATAACTTACGCTTCTTGGTGGGGTCGTGATTCCAGATGTTGCCGTGGGAGTACGGACTGAAATGAGCGTTCAGGATCCACGCCTCGCCATTTACGATGTCGGCATAGCTGTCGCGAAGCTGGACTTTGCCCTCGCGCGCCGACTTGATCTCGGTCCCCGTCAGAACCAGACCGGCCTCCAGCTTCTCCAGAATGAAGAAGTCGTGGTAAGCCCTGCGGTTCTCGGAGACGAGTTTGATGCCAGTTTTATCCGCGGCCATTAGATTCGCCTCCACGCGCGAACGGTCTGGAACGTCAATCTGTTGAGAAGAACCGCCAGGAACGCGTAGCGCCTTTTCTAGAGTTTAGCATGGCGCAGCGGGGTGTCCGATGGAGCAAGATTACGTCTAACATGCCGAAGATGAATCGTTTAGCGGTCCTGGGGGCCGTCTGCGGGCTGGCTATTCTGGCCATCTCTTTGCCGCTCGCCTCGGCGGCTAACAAGAAAGCCGAGAGATTCCTGGAACAGGGGCGGATGGCCGAAACCAACCGGGAGTACGACAAGGCCCTGGAACTCTTCGAGAAAGCCGTAGCGGCCGATCCGCGCGATTCCGCCTACCTGCTGGCCTTGCGGCGGGTTCGTTTCGCAGCCGGCCAGTCGCATGTCGACGCCGGCCAGAAACTGCGTCGTGAAGGCAAACTGACCGAGGCCCTGGCCGAGTTCCAGCGTGCTTTCGCCATCGACCCGGCCTCCGCCATCGCCGAGCAGGAGATGCGACGCACCAACGCCATGATCGAAAGGGAGAAGGCGAAGGAAGAAAACCCTAAGTCGCCCGCCTCCGCGGCTGCCGAGGCGGGCGCTACTCCTTCGGATGTGGCGCGGCGGGATGCTGAACAGCGCGCTTCCCGGATTATGGCCGTGCCTGAGCTGAAGCCGATCTCACAGGAGATCCTCGGACTCAAGATGGCCAACCAAGGCGTCAAGGTGCTGTATGAGACCCTCGGCAAGGTGGCGGGCATCAATGTGCTCTTCGACTCCGAGTTCCAGGACCAGCAGAAGAAGTTCTCCGTTGACCTCTCCAACACGACGCTCGACCAGGCGCTCGACTACCTGGCTCTTCTCACCAAGACCTTCGTCAAGCCCCTGTCTCCTAACACGATCTTTGTCACGCAGGACAACGTCACCAAGCGCCGCGACTATGAAGAGCAGGTGACCCGCATCTTCTATCTCCAGAACCTCACATCGCCCCAGGAACTACAGGAAGTGATGACCGGCATGCGCACGGTGACGGATATTCGTAAGGTGTTTCCCGTCAACTCCCAGTCGGCCATCGTTGTGCGAGGTACAGCCGATCAGGTGGCGCTGGCCGAGAAGGTGCTGCTGGATCTCGACAAGGCCAAGCCCGAGGTGGTGGTGGACGTTATCGTGATGGAAGCAAATAAGGACAAGACCCGCGATCTGGCGATCACGCCGGTGTCCGGGGGGAAGAACGGGTTCTCCTCCTCCATTACCTTCACGCCTGGCGGTTCCAGCGACTCCAGTGCCGTGAGTCTCCGCTCGCTGAGCAGCCTCGGGTCCGGCGACTGGTCGGCCACCGTGCCGGGCGCGTTGGTACAGGCGTTGATGAAGGACAGTTCCTCCAGAGTGCTAACGTCGCCTCAGGTGCGCGCCACCGACGGACAGAAGGCCTCGCTGCGATTGGGCGATCGCTATCCCTACGCCACCGGTTCATTCCAATCCGGCGTGGGCTCGGTGGGTGTCAGCCCCCTGGTGTCCACACAGTTTCAGTTCGCGGAAGTCGGTGTGAACCTGGATCTCACGCCGCGCATCCACTCCAACGACGAAGTGTCGATGCAGGTCGAGTTTGAGATCTCGAATATTCGCGACAAGGTGGACGTGGGCGGCTTGACACAGCCGGTCATCGGCCAGCGCAAGGTGAGCCACATCATCCGCGTCAGGGAAGGCGAAGTGACCCTCATCGGCGGCCTGATGCAGGCGACACAGACCAAGGTGAGGAGCGGCGTACCCGGGTTGATGCAGATTCCCATTCTTGGGCGTTTCTTCTCCAGCGACAGCATCGAGAACATCAACTCCGACCTGCTGGTGGCCCTGGTGCCGCACATTGTGCGTGGACCCGAGGTGACGGCCGAGAACGTACGTTCCATCGCCACGGGCACTGAGTCGATCTACAAACTGAACTACGTGCCGCGCAAAGAGGAGCCCAAGAAGGTGACCCCGGGTGCGGCTAAGCCCCCCGCTGCGCCGGCCGGACCTGCCGGACTTCCGATGATGCAGACGCCGAAACCCCAGGCGCCCGCGGCCCCCGGGACCGAAACGCCGCGTTCCGCCGTCGAGAATCAGCCTGTACCCGCGATCCAGACGAATCCGGGCGTCAGTCCGGACAACCCCGGCCTCGGCCGGCCCACCGCCGGGCCCGGCACTCCGGCGCTGATGCTGAAGCCTTCCGCCTCCAACGTCAACGCGGCGGAAAACTTCACGGTTACGCTGCAAGTGGACAACGTGACCGACCTCTTCACCGCGCCGATGCGCGTGAAGTATGACAATAAGGTAGTGAAGCTCGTCGAGGTTAATAAGGGCGACTTCATGGGTGGCGATGGCCAGCAGGTCACGTTCTCGGAATCGAAGGTGGATGCCCAGGGTCTGGCGATTATCAACATGAACCGGCTGCCTGGCGCCGGCGGCATCTCCGGATCGGGCACGTTGCTAACCCTGAAGTTCACCGCCGTGGCTTCGGGTTCGACCGAGATTTCGTTGACCGACCTCACCATGCGGGACGCCCGGCTGCAGAGCATTTCGGTCACGCCGCCAGTGACCACGGTCACGGTGAAGTAGAGGGATGCGCAGGAGGCGAAATCAACTCGGACTCACCTTGGTGGAGCTGATCGTGGCGTTCACGATCATGACTCTGCTCACCGCCCTGGCGCTGCCCCTGGCGCGTTTCAAGGTGCGGAGGGAGAAGGAGCGGGAACTGCGCTACGCCCTGACGGACATCCGCAAGGCGATCGACAAGTACAAGGACGCCTGCGATGGCAACAAGATTCCGCAGAAAATGGGCACCGACTGCTATCCCGAAACGCTCGAGCAATTGGTGGAGGGCGTGAAAATGGCCAACGACGCGAACGGAAAGAAGATCAAGTTCCTGCGGCGGCTGCCTCGCGATCCGTTCACGAGATCAACGGAATGGGGCATGCGATCCACACAGGACGACCCGACGTCCACCGGTTGGGGCGGCCAGAATATATTCGACGTCTATACAAAGTCGATGGAGAAAGCGCCGGATGGCACCTTATATTCGGAGTGGTAAAAGGCGTCGCGGCTTCACGCTGATCGAACTGATGATCGTCATGGCGATCATCGGGATCATGGTGGCGGTGGCGGTCCCCATGTACCGGAAATCGGTGATCCGCGCCAAGGAGACCGTGTTGCGGCAGAACCTCTTCACCTTGCGCACGGTGATCGACGAGTATACCTACGACAAGGCGAAGGCGCCGCAGTCCCTGCAGGATCTGGTGCAGGAAGGCTACCTCCGCCAAGTGCCGGCGGACCCGATGTCCGGGGAGTCCGACTGGACCACCATCCAGGAAGACGCCGTGACCAGTGTGAACCAGACCGAGCCCGGAATATTTGACGTGCGCTCGAAGTCGGACCAGAAATCGCTCGAGGGCAATCCCTACAACGAGTGGTGACGCCTGCCCGGGATGGCCGGGCGATGGGTCCGTCCCCTGATAAGATGAGGCGGTACCCATGCTATCCCGCCGGAATTTTTTCCTCTCCTCCTTTGCTTCCACCGTTGCTGGTTTGCGCGCGCAGAACCCGAAACTACGGCTCGGCTTCGATACCTACTCGATGCGCGCCTGGGGGATGAAGTCGCTGGAGCATCTTGATTGGGCCGCCCGCCACGGCTGCAACGCCATCCAGATCTCTTCGCTGGACGACTTCGAATCGCTCGATCCCAAACATCTGGCGAAGGTCAAGGAGAAGGGCCGCGAGCTGAACATCGCCATCGACGCCGGCACCGGCTGCATCTGCCCCACGGCCCGTGCGTGGAAGCCGTCTTTCGGAGATCCCGTCGAGAACCTCACCAAGGCGTTGAAGATCGCTCACCTCGTGGGCGCCCGCAGCCTGCGCTGCTACCTGGGCGATAGCGCGGACCGCTATGACGGCAAGGGCATCGAGTATCACATGGAGAGCACCATCAAGGTGTTCAAGGGTGCGCGGAGCGTGGCGCTGGATACGGGCGTCAAGATCGCGCTGGAAAACCACTCCGGCGACATGCAGGCGTGGGAGGCCAGGACCGTGATCGAGGAGTCGGGCAAGGATTACGTCGCTGCCTGTCTCGACACCGGCAACCCCATCTGGTGCGCCGAGCATCCGGAAGTGACGATGGAGGTGCTGGGGCCGCTCACCATGACGACGCACATCCGCGACACGGCCCTGTTCGACCATCCGCAAGGCTGCGCCGCCATGTGGACCGTCTGCGGCGAAGGCTGCGTGGATATGAAGAAGATCGGCGCCCTGCAGAAGCAGTTGTGCCCGGAATCGTCGCTGCATTTAGAGGTAATCACAGGCCGGCCGCCGCGCATCGTGCCCTACCTGGAGGAGTCTTTCTGGAAAGGCTTCCCGAAATCCCGAGCCTCGGAGTTTGCGCGTTTCGTGGCTTTGGTGAAGCAGGGCCACCCGCTGATGACGCCGATGGTGATTGAAGACGCGCCGGGGCCGAAGGTGCCCGAGTTCCAGGCAGCACTCAAGAAGCAGCAGATGCTGGATCTGGAGAAGAGCCTGGAGTACGCGAAGCAGTACATGATCTGAAGAGCGCCGCATTTCAGCGCGGCGGTCGCGACGGCGATGCCCGCCCCCAAAGGCCCGACGGCTCAAGCGGCACTCGACTTCAACTCTTCACGAATGATGCGCCGTAACGTGTCTTCGAATCGTGGTGCTTTCCCCTCGACATATTCCCGCAGGGCCGCGTTGATCAAGGTCTGATAGCCGGTCGCGCCGCCGGCCTCTTCCGCCATTTTCAGGAAGCGGTCCAGGGTGTCCTGATCGATCCGGATCGTGATTCGAGTTTTGCCCTCGGGTTCCGTTTCCGGTGGAAGCACCCTGCCCCGTGTCCCCTTGCTGAAATCGTATCGATCCTTCATGAGCCTGCCTTGTTCTCTTCATTCCACTCGAAGTTCACAGTTTTATTGTGCATACAAAACGTACATAATTCCACTTGCAGACACGGTAGCGAGTTACGACTCAATGTCGTGAAGGGACACCTCAGGCCAACCCTAAGATCTACGGGGCTTGGCGGTGTGCCAGTCCGGAACCTCGGTCCGGCTTTCCATCCAACCGAGGACTGACGGCAGACACTCGAAGGCCAATCGTAGCCTAGCCGCCGACCACCAAACGTTGGCTGGCCCCGAACTCCGTTACAACCATCACTCCCATCTCGACACCTTGACGGTCTACCTATCCGGCGCTACTCTGATAGGTAGACCGTCGAGGCATCATGCAGGAACCCCGTAAATCCGACCTTCTCCAGGGCACGCTGGACATGCTCATTCTCAAGATCGTGCAGTTCGGCCCCATCCACGGCTATGGCATCGCCCAACGCATCCAGCAGATCTCCAAGGAGGCGCTGCAGGTGCAACAGGGCTCGCTCTATCCGGCCTTGCACAGGCTGGAGAACAAGGGACTGCTGGCCGCCGACTGGCGCGCATCCGACAGCGGCCGCGAAGCCAAGTTCTACACCCTCACCAAACAGGGCCGGCAGCAACTGGACGCCGAGACCGCCCATTGGGAGCGGATGACCGAGGCCGTTGGCCTCATCCTGCGGACGGTGGAATAGGAGCGCCCCCATGACCTGGTTGAATCGCCTTATACGGCACAACGAAGTGGAGCGGGGTCTCGACAAGGAACTGCGCTTCCACTTCGACGGCATGGTGCAGGACCTGTGTGCCCAAGGGGTCCCGCGCGACGAGGCACTGCGCCAGGCGCGTCTCCAGTTCGGTGGGCTCGAGCAGGTGAAGGAAGAGTGCCGCGACGCGCGCGGCACGCGTTGGGTGGAGGACCTGGGCGCCGATCTGCGCTATGCCACGCGCGCCCTGCGCAAGAGTCCCGGTTTCACACTGGTCGCCGTGGCTTCCCTCGCCTTGGGTATCGGCGCGAACACCGCGGTCTTCAGTATTCTCGATCACCTGATGCTGCGCTTGCTGCCTGGCGTGCAGGCGCCGCGGGAACTCTCGGCGCTGGCCCGCTCTGGCGGCAAGGAACTGGACTTCCGCTTCTCCTGGCCTCTGTTTGAGAAGATGCGCGCTGCTGTGCCCGCCGGTTCGTCCATGGCCGCGATGACGCCGATGACGACGCTCAATCTGGCGGTGTCGGGCGCCGCCGCCGAGCCCGTTCGCGGACAGTTAGTGTCAGGCGGCTACTTTCAGATGTTGGGCGTGCGGCCGGCCGCGGGCCGTGTGCTGAGCCCCCAGGACAATCAGAGACTGGGCGGACACCCGGTGGCGGTGATCAGCTACGGCTACTGGCTGCGGCGCTTCGCGCGGGATGGCAGCGTCGTCGGGCGGGTCGTCACCGTCAACGGCGCGGCGATGACCATCGTGGGCGTCGCAGCCGAAGGCTTTCTGGGCGTGATGCCCGGCGACAATGCCGAGGTCTGGGTACCGCTGCTGATGCAGCAGGAGGTGCATTATGCCTCCAATGCGAACATGAACGACGCCGACACGAACAAGCCCTGGCCGTCGCAGAGGGGCATTAGTTGGCTGCTCGCCTTTGTCCGCATCCCCACGGGGCTTCCGGCCGAGCCGGCCGCGCAGCGCTTTTCCGCGGAGCTGCATGCCGACAACCAACTGCTGGCGGGCCTGGCGGAGGATCCGGCCTGGCGGGCGCAGATGGAAAAGCAGAGAGTGGTTCTGGAACCAGCCGGCAAAGGGCTCTCTGATCTACGCGAAGCCGTCAGTGCGCCGCTGAGCGTGTTGATGGTCACAGTCGGGTTGGTGCTGATGATCGCCTGCGCCAACATCGCCAACTTACTGCTGGCGCGGGCGTCCAGCCGCCGCAGGGAGTTCGCCGTGCGTCTGTCCATCGGCGCGGGCCGCGGCCGCCTGATCCGCCAGTTGCTTACCGAGAGTACGCTGCTGGCCCTGCTGGGCGGCGTTGCGGGCCTGCTCACCGGCGTCTGGCTGAAAGACGTTTTGCTGCGCATGACGGAGAACGGTCAACCAACCGTGGGACCAGGATTGGAGGTGCCGATGAACTGGCACGTGCTGGCCTTCACGGCGCTGCTATGCCTGGGGGCCGGCCTGCTGTTCGGCCTTGCTCCAGCGCTACGCTCCACACGAGCCGACCTGGCTTCAGACCTCAAATCGGGCTCCCGTACGGCCGGCCCCGACGGAGCGGCCCACGGCCGCCGCTGGACCCTCGGCAAACTGCTCGTGGTGGGCCAGGTGGCTGTCTGCCTGGTGTTGCTGGTGGGCGCAACTCTGTTCGCGCTGACGCTGAGGAATCTCTCCACCGTGGATACGGGCTTCCAGCGGGAGCACGTTCTGGCGGTCCGTATCGATCCGCGCACCGCCGGCTTCGCGCTGGAGCGCCTACCCGCCCTCTACCAGGAGTTGCTGCGTCAGGTGGAGGCCGTCCCCGGTGTGCGGACCGCCTCGCTTTCGCTGTATAGCCCACTCAGCGGGTCGGCACGATCCAGCGGATTCAACATCCCCGGCTTGCCCGAAACGCCCGGCGACTCGCGCGTCATGCAGGTGAACGTCGCCACGCCCGGCCTGTTCGCCGCCTACGGCATCCAGTTCCTGCAGGGCCGCGGCTTCACTCCGGCCGACGAGGCAAAGGCCCCGCCAGTGGCAGTGATCAACGAAGCCATGGCACGCAAATACTTCGATGGGCCCAACGCGGCCGTGGGCCGTAAGTTCAAGGAAGGCGGAGGAGCCAAGAGCCCCGCGTTCACGATCGTCGGCGTCGTGCGCGACGTAAGGATGAACGACCTGCGCGAGCCCGTGTCGCCGATGGCCTGGTTCCCCTTGGCGCAAAATCCGGAGGAGTACGTCCGCAGCCTGGATGTCCGTACAACCGGCGATCCCGAATTGATGGCGTCCACCATCCGTGCCGTCGTAAACCGAGCCGCGCCCGCGCTGCCGGTGCGTAGCGCCGTCGCCCTGACCCGCCAGGTGGAAAACTCCCTGAGCCGCGAGTCGTTCGTCGCTCGCCTTACCGCCGCCTTTGCGGCCATCGCTCTACTGCTGGCGTGCCTTGGTCTCTACGGCGTGATGGCCTACACGGTCTCGCGGCGTACGGCTGAGTTGGGCCTGCGTTCCGCCCTGGGCGCGACGCGCAGTCATGTGCTGTGGCTGGTGCTGCGCGAAACGCTGGGCATGGCGCTCGTCGGCGCGGTCCTTGGACTCGGGTTGACCGTCGCCTGCATGCGCCTCGCCGCCAAGCTCCTCTACGGACTATCGCCCGACGACCCATTCACGTTAGCGGCGGCCTGCCTGGTTCTCATCGCCACGGCGATGCTGGCCGGTTACCTGCCGGCGCGCAGGGCGTCGCGTGTCGATCCGGTAGTCGCTCTGCGCTGCGAGTAGACACGTCGTCAGCTCGTGATCACGTCCTGGAAGAAGTCCAGGCTGCGCGCCGCGATCCTCGACCAGCGGTAGCGCTCCAGCGCGCGCTGCCGCCCTGCCTGCCCGCGCCATTGCCGCTCCTCCGGATTCTCCAGCAGCGCGGTGATGGCATCGCGAATCTCCGATGGGCTGCGCGGGTCCACCAGTCGCGCCGCGTCACCTGTCACCTCGGGCATCGAGCTGACGTTCGACGTGACACAAGGCACCCCCGCCGCCATCGCCTGTGCCAGCGGCAGGCCGAAGCCTTCATAGAGTGAGGGATAGGCCAGCAGCGTGGCGCCGCGCGTCAACTTCGGTAGGTCGTCTTCGGCCACATAGCCCAGCCAGCGGATTCCTTCCGGCACCGCCTGCAGCCGCGCGATGGTCTTCTCCGACGACCAGCCCGCCGGCCCGACGATAAGCAGGTCGTAGGCCTGCCGCAGGTCCTCGCGCATCAGCGCCCAGGCATCCAGCAACCCGTCGATGTTCTTGCGTGGCTCGATGGTCCCCACCGTCAGCACATAGGGCTTCGACCGTACCGGCGGGCCCGCCAGATCGAAGTAGCTCTCGCTGATTCCGTTCGGGATCGCCACGATCTTGTCAGGGTGAATCCCCAGCATTTCGATGGCGTCCTTGCGGGTATGTTCACTCACCGCGATGAGCCCGTCGGCCCGGCACAGCACGCGTTCGGCATAGCGCTTATCGGCGGTGACGTTGGCGGCCGTGTGCAGTTCCGGCATCTTCCAGCAGGTGAGGTCGTGTACTGTGGCCGTCAGCTTCATGCGCCGCGGCGGGGTCCGCACCTGGTTGGAGCAATGAAACACGTCCATGCCGCGCGCCGCCAGGGCGGGGAAGGGCAGGCCCAGCCTCTGGTTGAGCACCGCCATCGAGATGCCGCGAATTGTGGCCCACTGCGACGTCACGCTCTGCTGATGATCCAGGCCGCCGATCTCGGGCATCGGTGGGTACACGCGGATCGACTTGCCGCCGGCCAGTTCCCGCATGGCGAGAATCCAGTGGTAGAGCACGCTCTTCACACCCGCGCTGCGCAACAGCAGCGCAGTGGCGTCGATCATCACCTTCATGGTTGCTGGTTCACGAACAGGTACTTGCCTCCGCTTTCCAGAACGAGATGGAGGTCTTGCTTGCCGAGCAGCGATTCAATGGCCGGTAGTTTGGGGCCTTCGAGGATCAGGTAGGCGCGCTGCGGAGCGTGCCAGTAGGCACGCAACTGCGCGTCATCGACAAAGACGTTCGGTGCGCCGGGCGCATAAGAGCCGTACTCCAGGTTATTGTACCGGCCGTTCAGCAGCAGAGCTTGTTTTAAGTTGGCGTAAAAGAAGACCGAGCTGAAATTGTAATACTGATCACCGAAAATAACGAGCCCCGGCTGCGAGGCTGTCAACCGCGCCGCAATCGGTTGCGAGCTCAGATAGGGATCAAAGGTCTTCATCGCCACCCGCGCCGCATTCAGGAACAGCACCATCATCAGCGCCAGCCCGTAGTGCGTCATCCGCTCACGGTAGTGCAGCGTGACCAGCGTTCCGCAGAGGAACGCGAGACCCGCCATCACCAGCGGCGTTTTCAGATAAGCGAATGACTTCAAGGTCAGGTCGCCCATATGCCCCAGCGAGAGCGTGTACATATCCGGGTTCTGCGTCAGCGCCTGTGAGATGTCGCCCGGCGTCGGCAGATTCCAAACATTCACCAGGATGAAGCCGATGGCGGCGAACGCCAGTCCCGAGATCACCGCCAGCGCCTTGGTGGCGTGCCGCGCGTAGTCGCTCCGTTCGGCCATGGCACAGCCGATGAGCAGCGCGAACGCCGGATACGTCGGCATCGAATAGTATTCCTGTGTCGTCGAGAAGGTGAAGAAGATCAGGATGAAGCCGATCCAGCACAGGCACAGCATCCGCATCTGCTCGGCCCGGCCCGCGCCGCGATAGTTGAACTTCACCAGCCGCGGCAGATAGATGGACCACGGGAAGAACCACAGCAAGTGGAAGAGCCAGAACAGATAGCGCGGCACCGTATTGTAGTCGCGCGGCCACCGGCGGTTCAGGAAGCGCAGAATGTGTTCGTTGAAAAAGTAGAACCAGAAGAAGCCGCGGTAGTTGCCCGGACCCGAGGTCATCGAGAAGTCGAAGTACGGCGGATTCCGTAGCGTTGCCAGAATGTGCCACGGAGCCGCCACCAGCAGGATCAGCAGCGTGCCCGAGAAGGGCCGCAGCCGCTGCCATGTTCTCCATTGAAAGAACAACCCCGAGAACAACAGATACAGCACACCGGACGCCACTGGGAAGACGAGGGCGATCAGACCCTTCAGCAGCAGCCCCACGCCCATCGAAACCGCCATGATCGCGGCCCACAGCCGGGGGCGCTCTTCCTGGGCATCCAGCGCCCGCAGCAGCCCCCACAACGCCAGTGCGATGGTGCCCGTGAGGATGATGTCCGGGATCAGGATGCGCGTGAACAGGAACAGCCCGATGCATGTCGAGAACGCCAAAGCCGCGTAGAAGCCGGCCTGCTCAGAGAACGCCCAGCGGCCCATGAAGAAGATGAGTGCGGTCAGCGCCAGAATCGAGAGGACCACCGGGAGACGCGCCGCCCAGTCGTGCACTCCGAACACCGCATACGAGCACGCCATCATCCAATACTTCAGCGGCGACTTCTCCAGGTACAGCACGCCGTCCAGCCGCGCCGATACCCAGTCGCCGGAATCCAGCATGTTGCGCGCAATCTGCGCCTGCACCGCGTCCACGTCGTCCATCAGATGCGGCGGAGCCAGCAGCGTCGGAATGTAAATAGCCGCCGCCGCCAGCAGCACAAAGGCGATTAGGTAGCGGTTTCGACTTTCCATCTTTTCATCCATAGGAACAACGTCAGCAGACCCCACAACTGATAACCGAGGTTGGCGCGCCGGCCCACATGGTCGCGCTTCACTTTTTCGATCACTTCACTGCGGAACAGCCCCGTGGCGTCGACGTTCGCCTTCGACAGCGTCTCTTCCATCAGTGGCCGCAGCGCGCCCCGGAACCAGCGGTGCGCCGGGATGTCGAAGCCTTCCTTCTTGCGTGTCAGCACGGCCGGCGGCAGCTTATCGCGCATCAACTCGCGCAGCACGTGCTTCAGCGATCCGCCCTGAATCTTCAACGATTCCGGCAGCCGCCCGGCGAATTCGACAATGCGGTGATCCAGGAATGGCGGACGCACTTCCAACGAGTGCGCCATCGACATCCGGTCGCACTTATAGAGAATGTCATCGGCTAGGTAGTAGCGCTGGTCCAGCCACAGGAATTTGTTCAACTCACCGCTGGAAAACGCCTCGGTTGGCAGCGTATTGATCAACTCGCCCGGATTCGGATACCGCCGCGCCTCATACAACGCGCGCTTCGTCTGCTCGTTGAAGCTGCCGTTCCAGAACAGGTGCGCCTCGGTTGGCTTCAGCAGCGAGCCTTCGAGAAACCGCTTGGCCTTGTACTCGAAGCCGATCTTTTCGTCGGACACCGGCAGCATCCGCGCCACGCCCAGTCCCAGCCTCCGCAGCCAGCGCGGATACTTCTGTGCCTGTGCCGCATACCCGTCGGCGACATAAGTCAGATACCCGCCGAATAGCTCGTCCGCGCCTTCGCCGCTCAGCGCCACGGTCACGTGCCGCCGCGTCATCTCCGACAGGAACCAGACCGGCAGCGCGCCCGCGTCGGCCGACGGCTCATCCGAGTAGTAGCTGATCTTCCCAATCGCGTCGACTAGTTCTTTCTCTGGATTCAGGTCGAACTCGTTGTGGTTCGTCCCGTACTGCGCCGCCACCTGGCGGAAGTACTCGCTCTCGTCGTGGCCATGTCCGCTGAACGACACCGAGAACGTATTGAGCTTCGGAATCTCCTGCGCCGCGTAGTGCAGCACCGCCGACGAGTCCAACCCGCCGCTTGCCCACACGCCCAGCGGCACGTCCGAGATCAGATGCTCCCTGATCGACAACCGCAGCAGCCTGTCCAGTTCCTGCTTGGCGTCCTCCAGCGTGATCGACGCGTCCGGCTTGAACTGGATCGACCAGTAGGGCGACCGGTGAATGAACCCGTTCTGCCACTCCAGATACTCGCCGGGCAGCAGCTTCTCCAGACCCTCGATCAGCGTGTACGGGGCCGGCACATAGTTCAGCGAGAGGTAGTAGCTCAGGCCGTTGAGATCGAGCTTTCGCGGGATCTCCGGATGCTCCAGAATCGTCTTCAGCTCGGAGCCGAAGTACAGATCGCGCCCGCGATGGAACAGGTAGAGCGGCTTGATGCCCATGCGGTCGCGCGCCAGCACCAGCCGCCGCGTCGACTCGCTCCAGATCGCGATGGCGAACATGCCCCGCAGCTTCGCGAAGCTCTGCGTATCCCACTGCATGAACGCCTTTAACACCACCTCGGTGTCGCTGTGCGTTTCGAAGTGGTGGCCCAGCCCTTCCAACTCGCGCCGCACCTCGGCGTGGTTGTACACCTCGCCGTTGTAGACGATCACCAGATCGCCGTTTCGCGCGAAAATCGGTTGATTGCCCTGGGCCAGATCGATGATGGAAAGCCGGGCGTTGCCCAGCGCGATCAGATCGGACTCATGCGTCCCCTGATGGTCCGGGCCCCGGTGATGAATGGTCTGTACAACCCGGTCGATGCGCCCACGCTCGACGGGGTGATCCAGCTTGGTATAACCTGCGATTCCACACACAAACTCCCAGGATAGCGAATACCGCTCCATCGGAGTTATTCTTGCGACATATGAAACGCCTGCTGTGTCTGGGGTTGTTGGCCGCTTCGGTCCTCCCTGGGGCCGAACGCGATAAGAAAATCGGAGAACCCGGCCAGTTCGACTACTATCTGATGAGCCTGTCCTGGTCGCCTGCCTATTGCGCCGGCCGAACCAGCAAACCAAACGATCCGCAGTGCGGCACCGGCCGCAGCTTTTCCTTTGTCCTCCACGGACTCTGGCCGCAATACACCGCTCCGCGCCAAGGCAGCGGCTGGCCGCAGTTCTGCACTACCGACAGGGGGCTGTCCGACCCCAAAACGATGCTCGATGTCATGCCATCCCTGTCTCTGATCAACCATGAGTGGACCCGCCACGGCACCTGCAGCGGCCTGAACGCCGACAACTACTTCAAAACCGCCCGCAAGGCATTCGAGAGCGTCAAGGTGCCCGCCCGGTTCCAGGCTCCAAAGGAGTACTTCACCATCAGTCCCGGCGAAGTGAAGAAGGAGTTCCTGCAGGCCAACCCCGGCATGACGGCCGGCATGGTCGCCATCTCGTGCAGCGCCAACTTTCTCAGTGAAGTGCGAGTCTGCCTCGACAAAGACTTGAAGCCGGTCCCCTGTACGGGACAGCGCGAATGTAAGGCGAAGTCCGTTCGGGTCCCGCCGGTGCGCTAATTGGCCGACAGTTGAATCTCCGTGGTAGCGCCGTCGCTGATCGTACGCTCGATCGGCGGCTGCGCCACGGACGTCACCACGACCTTTAGCTGAGCCCCCGCCCGTGTCACCGCCAAATCGAACGCCCGCCCAAACGCCTGCACGCCTTTCAGCTTCATCCCCGGCCACCCCTTCGGCAGCCGCGGAGTCACAGTGAACGAACGCAGCCCGGTCGGCCGAATCCCAAACAACCCTTCCGTGAAGATGCGGCAATACAAGGCGCTCTCCGCTGCCAGATGCCGCTGATTCCCCTCGGGCCACGCCTCCACCGGATACGGCACATGCTCGCCCAACAGCCGCAACCGGGAGTAATACGTCAGGAACTCCATTGCCTTCTCCGTGGCCCCGGCCGCCAGCACACCCCGCAGCGCGTACAGCGTCGAGCGGTCCCAGAACGTCTTGTCCCCGGCCTGCGTTGCCAGTCCGTTCACCGTCCACAGCGTCGGCGAGAACAGCGCGTCGATCGTCCCCTGCGCCCGATCCGCAATCCCCATGGCCAGCGGGATGCAGATCCACGACCGCAGCACCGTATTCCCGTCGTAGTAGCGATACGTGTGGAAACCCGACACCTCCGCGCCAAAGTAGCTCTCTATTGCCGTCCGGACCGCCTTGGCGCGATCGGCATAGTCCGCTAGTTGCGCCTGCGGCCGGCCGAGTTGCTTGCCCAGCAGAGCTGCCGAATGCAGCGCGTCGTAGTACAGCGACGAAGTGGACAGATTCGCCTTGCCCGCCGGGAACCGTCCTTCCAGCTCATCGCTATCCGAAGCCACGACACCCTGCGCCGTCACCTTGCGCTTGCAGTACTCCAGACACCACTCGATCAGCGGCCACAACTCGCGCGCCGTCTTCTCGTCTCCATAGGCCAGCGCAAACCGCGAGGCGCCATACGCGATCATTGCCATGTCTCCGCGATCGCCCGCCCCATTCCAGAACGACACGCCGCCCGCGATGATTGAGCTCGGAATCGGTTTGTACTCCGCGTTCACATACCGCGCGAAGTGCCGGTACGCATTGATGGCCGACTCGTTCCCCGCCGCATTCCCCAGAAACGGGAAGAACGGATTTGCGTACTCCGCCTGATCGTTCGCCCAGATCGCGGCATAGTACGCCCCACCACCCGGACCGTGCATCAGCCCGCCCACCGTGTCGTAGATGCTCTCCGTCGCGCGAATCTTCGCAAACGAGAACGCCGTGTTCAGCACCGCATCCGGAGTCTCCAATTGCAGCTTGGAAAGGAACCCATCCACCAGGGCAGCGCGCGCCTTCTGCTCCGCCGCTTGATCCCAAATCGGTTCCCCCGACTTCAACGGCCGGGCGTAAAAAACCACCGCGAAGGTCGCCTCCGCCCCCGGAGCCAAGTTCCGCACGCCCGCATCCAGCGTCTTCGACTCAATGAGATAGGCGCCATCCACGCCGCGCGCGGCGCTGGCGGTCACGGTGTGGACCGTTTCCTCCACCTCCACCTGCACCGCCTTCGCTGACTCATTCCTGAAGGTGTACAGGTCAAACGCCGCCGGCCGCCGGGTCGACGGGAACACCGTCCTCGTCAGGTGTACCTCCTTCTGCCGGCCCAGCACGCTCTCCATCGTCAGCAGGCCCCTATGATGCAGGCGTGTCGCGACTTCGCCCCGTACGGGCCGCCCATCGACAAAGATCCTCGGCGCTGTCTCTGGGGCGAAGGTATAGGAAAGACTGGCGTGCGTATCGTTAGGAACCGTCCGCAGGGAAGGGAACACCAACTGGTGCCCTGCGTATACAGAACCGTCCTTGCGGACCCCGTAGGTGACGATCACCGACACCAGACGTCCGCTCATCTCAATCTGATCCTGATGTACATCGCCGGGCGTCACGGCCCACGCAATGCCGCCATCCTCAGCGAGATGCCAGCGCGACGGAACTTCGGCTGAAAACAGGTAGGGAAGGAGGGTGCAGCTCAGCGTGAGTAGGCGAAACATGGGGGAAACTCCCCTGCTAGCGTATCGCAGCCGACTGCGTTGAGGTCGTTACCGACCGGCCCAACGCCGCCCTTTTCGCCCGTTAACCAACATCAGCCCCACGACGACTGCCGCCACCGGCAGCAGTAAGATGAGAGCCAATTCCATGTGTCCTCAGAATAGGCCACCAATGTAACAATTTGATGACTACACCTCCATCATACCTCCCGGTCGCGAACTCCGACGAGATAAAGAATTCCATCCAGTCCTAAACTGTTCAGCGCCTGCTTCGCGTTGGCCCGCACCACCGGCTTGGCGCGGAACGCAATCCCCAGTCCGGCCAGCCGCAGCATCGGCAGATCGTTCGCTCCGTCGCCCACCGCGATCACCTGCTCCAGGCTCAGTCCCTCCCGTCGCGCCAGATCCTGCAGAAGCTGCGCTTTCCGGGCCCCGTCCACCACGTCGTCCACCACTTCGCCCGTCACCACGCCCCCGGCGATGGCCAGCGTGTTCGCATGCAGCGAATCGATCCCCAGCCGCTGCTGCAGCACCCGCCCGAAGAATGTGAACCCGCCCGACAGGATCGCCGTCTTGTACCCCAGCCTCTTCAGAGTGGACACCAGCCGCTCCGCGCCATCGGTCAACGGGATCCGCTCGATCACCCGCTGCAGCGCCTCCTCCGGCAGACCCTTCAACAGCGCCACGCGTCTCCGGAAGCTCGCCTGGAAATCCAGCTCGCCCCGCATGGCCGACTCCGTAATCGCCCGCACCTGCTCGCCCACGCCCGCCTCGCGCGCCAGTTCGTCGATCACCTCGCCCTGGATCAGCGTCGAATCCATATCGAATGCCACCAGCCGCCGGTTTCGCCGGAACACCGAATCGTGCTGGAACGCGATATCGATCTCCGCCTCCTCGGTCAGCGCCGCCAGTTTGGTCCGGACCTCGTCTTCCCGCACCGCCACCCCACCGCTGGTGCTGAACTCCACGCAGAAGCGCGTCGGCTCTGGAGGAACTGTCAGAGGAGACCGCGACGACAGCCTGTCGATCCGGTCGATGTTCAACCCGCCCTCGGTCAAAATCCCGCTGACCTTGGAAATGTGCGCGGCCTCGATAGTGGGCCCCAGCACGGTGACGATAAACCGCTGCTTGCTCTGTGCCGACACCCAGGCGTCGTACTCGTCCGCCGACGAGGCCGAAAACTTGATCTGGACCCCCAGTTGATGCGCGGTCAGCAGCAGCTCCGTCAGCAGTGCCGACGACCGCATCTCCTGCGTCAGCTCCACCAGAATCCCCAGGGCGAGCCCGTCGTGAATCACCGCCTGCCCGATATCCAGAATCCGGACGTTGTACCAGGCCAGAATCTCGGTCAACGCGTGGGTCAAACCCGGCTTATCCTGGCCGGTGATGTGGATCAGCAGGGCGCTGGAGGCGCCGGAATTACTCATCCTTCTAGCTTACAAGTGCCGCCAAACCACCCATTCCCCCGTTGCGAACCGCGAATGGAAATGAGCGGGCCCATGGCCTCGCCTACAACCGCGCCAGCCGAATTGGCCCATCTCCCGTCCGGATCCGCAGCGTCGGCCCGCCGCCGTTCAACTTCCCGTGCACATCCTTGCCGCCATCCAGCCTCGACGTCTCCAGGGGAAACTCGAGTTCCACCTTGCCGTCGCCCGTATGCGCATCCAGATCGGCCGAGAACTTTTCCG
The DNA here is from genome assembly GCF_963665245.1 of uncultured Paludibaculum sp. Lineage (NCBI taxonomy): Bacteria > Pseudomonadati > Acidobacteriota > Terriglobia > Bryobacterales > Bryobacteraceae > Paludibaculum > uncultured Paludibaculum sp. The sequence goes on along the minus strand of NZ_OY762268.1, from coordinate 1,055,715 downwards.
GCAGCCGGACCACCACGTGCCCGTCGCCCGTATTCACATCCCAACCGCTGGTCATCTTCGACCCATCCAGCACATCGGCCTCAATCCGTCCGTCGCCGGTCCGCAGCATCAGCAGGTCGAACCGTCCGCGTGTCCGGATGCTGCCGTCTCCGGTTTCGGCATCCAGCTTTCCATCCAGCCCCGACGAGTCAATACTCCCGTCGCCCGTCCGCAGCCGGATCGACCCTCGCAGGTCTTCCGCCAGAATCGACCCATCCCCCGTCCGGATGTTCGCAATCACATTGCGCGGAACGGTCAGCTCCACCCGTAGCGACCGGTTGTTCGTGCCAATCCAGTTGTGGAACCGCGGAGTCCGCACATCCAACTCCACCCGCGACCCTTCCTGCCGCGGCGTCACCACCACCTCACCCGGACCGATCTTCCACCCCGTAGTCACCACGCGAGCCGAAATCTGGCCCGTATCGGCGCCACGGATGATCACCCGGCCGTCGTCGACATCCACCCGCAACTCGGCCTGCCCTTTGACGGGCCACTGCTTCGTCCATTCTTCGCCCATCGCGGGCGACGCGGCTATCGCCGCCACCGCCGCCAGAGTCATCCAAAACATGGGCACACGCATATTCGCCTCCCGGACTGTTCCATGGTACTGCTGTGACTACGATTGGGACCCTCCCGATGTTCCAACCAACCGAATAGACGTTACAATCGCACATACTCCGGTGGCACGCCCATCCACTCTCGTACCCCGCTTCGCAGCCGCCGTGCTGTTCAGCCTCTCCGTCCACGGTCAACCCGTCCCCCTGCGCATCGGGGCCATCGAGTTCTTCGGAGCCGCCGGCCGTGACACCGCCGCCCTCCGTGCCACTCTTCCTGTCCGTGAGGGTGCCGCCGTCGACCCCCGCGACATGGCCCGGCTCGTCGACGAGATCCGCGCCGCCGCCCACGCCGCCGATGTCGCCGTTGTCTGTTGCGGCCGCCAAGGCACAGCCGAGTCCTGGACTCTCTACATCGGTTGGCCCGACGGACCCGGCCGCCGCTTCCGCTACGATCCGCCGCCCCAGGGAACGGCGCGGTTGCCGCGGGACGGTGTGAAGCTGGCGCAGGAGTCCTGGGCCGTCTGGCAACAGGCTGCCGAGGCCGGCGTCTCCGAGGAGATCAAGCCTTCGTCCGATCTCGACGAACGGCTCCGCGCCACCGAAACCGCCATCCGCCACTACACCATGCGCTACGGTGCCGAGTTGCGCCACATCCTTCACACCTCGGGTCAGCCGCAGCACCGCGCCATCGCGGCCCACTTTCTCGGCTACGGCCGCCGCTCCCGAGCGCAGGTCCATGTCCTGGTGGATGCCTTTCACGATTCCGACGAAGGTGTGCGCGACAGCGCAGCCCGAGCCCTGCTGGTCCTGCTCCGCACGGACATGCGCGTGGCCGCCTGGATGCCGGCCGCCCATCTGGTGGCGATGCTCCACTCGGGCCACTGGGCGGATCGTCAGCGTGCCGCCCTCCTGCTGGCCAGTCTCAGCGCGGAGGAAAATCCCAAACTGTTAGCCGAAATCCGTGACCATGCCTGGCCGGCTCTGTTGGAGATGGCCCAATGGCGCAGCGCGGAGCAGGCCGCCCCAGCCCGTCAACTCCTGGGCCGCGCCGGAGGTCTGGACGAGCCCCGACTTCAGGCTCTCTTACGAGGCGGCGATGTCGAAGCTCTCCTGGAAGCCGTAGCGACCATCCGCTAGGTGGCGCACCGGTAGCTCCGTACCCACAACCAAGTGGGGCAGGAGGTAGCCCTGTGAGGTAGGCGTCAACTACCAGGGATTCCCCCAAACCGAAGGTTGGGGCTGCCCCGTCCCCCACGCCCGAGCCGCGACAAACCCCGGGTCCGACGCCCCTCACCACGGCTTCCCCCGCCAGGGATCCCCCCCCCAAAAAAAACCAAGGATTCCCCCAAACCGAAGGTTGGGGCTGCCCCGTCCCCCACGCCCGAGCCAAGTTGTGTCTGTCAAGTTCTGCAAAAGCACTGAGCTTCATGGAGCCTTCTGGTTGAGCGGGGGTGGAGGTGTGGAGGCGGGGGCAGCGAGTCCCCGCCTCCACTCAACCCTGTAGTCACCCCCGGCCGCCTTCAGGCGGCGGGCTGTATATCGCGCAGTAGCTGCTTCTTGTGCTCTTTCAGCTCCTCCATGTTCAGATAGCGCGTCGCTTCCACCCAGTCCTCGTGGATCTCCACCGCCAGCGCTCGCACCAGCCGCAGGCAGCTCGCCGCGTTCGGGAAGATCCTCACCACCAGGGTCCGGCGTTTGAGCTCCTCGTTCAGTCGCTCCAGCATGTTCGTCGACTTCAGATGCTTGTGGTGCGCCTGCGGCAGACGGTAAAACGTCAGCGTCTCCTCGATCTGCTCCTCCACCCACTGGCACAATCTGGCGTAGCGCGATTCCCACTTCTTCAGCCATGCCGCCAGATCCTGCCGCGCCTCGGCCAGGTTGCGGCGGTCGTAGATCCAGCGCAACTCGGTCAGACAATCGTCGTCGGCCTTGCGCGGCAGATGGTCCAGCGCATTGCGCAGGAAGTGCACGTAGCACCGTTGCCAGGCGGCCTCCGGCACGACCTCGGCAATCGCACGCTTCAGGCCCGCGTGATCGTCGCTGACAACCAGTTCCACTCCGCGCAGCCCCCGCTGCCGCAGCTTCACCAGAAACTCGCGCCAGCTCGACGCGCTCTCCCGGTTGGCCAGTTCCACGGCCAGGATGCAGCGCCGCCCGTCCCAGTTCACCCCGATCGCCACCTGCACCGCCCGGCTCCGGATCACGCCGTCCTCGCGCACCTTTTCGTAGCGCGCGTCCAGGATCAGAAACGGATAGTCCTCCTCCAGCGGCCGCGTCGCGAACTTCTCCAGTTCCTCGTCCATCGTCTGGTTGATCCGGCTGATCGTCGAGGCCGAAAACTCATGCCCACATAGTTCCTCGGTGATCGCCTTCACCTTGCGCGTCGACACGCCCTGCACGTACATCTCGGCCAGCGCCCCGACCAGCGCCTTTTCGCTGCGCTGATAGCGCTCAAAGACCTCGGTCCGGAAGCGCCCTTGCCGGTCCTGCGGCACGCGCAGCTCAATGCGGCCGACCCGCGTCACCAGCCCACGGACATAGGAGCCGCTGCGATAGCCGGTGCGCATCGGGGTGCGCTCCGACCGCGCCGCACAGAGCGTTTCCTCCATCTCGGCATCCAGTACCTGCTGCACGACGCTCTGCACCAGCGCCTTCATGAAATCGGAGTCTTCCGCCATCACCGCTTTCCAGTCCACCCGGTTCGCGGTATCCTTCTTTCGGGTCATTGGTCCTTTCCTTCCTTCCGCTGCGATACGGATCAGAAAGGCTTACCATGGCCCTCTTTGCTTTTGCAGAACTCTTAGAACATAACCCCGAGCCACGACAAACCCCGACACCGAGCCCCCCAGGGCTTCCCCAAAAACCAGGGATCCCCCCCAAAAAAACCAAGGATTCCCCCAAACCGAAGGTTGGGGCTGCCCGTCCCCCACGCCCGAGCCGCGACAAACCCCGACACCGAGGCCCCCGCCAGGGATCCCCCCAGGGCTTCCCCAAAAACTAGGGCCCCCCCAAAAAAAACCAGGGATTCCCCCAAACCGAAGGTTGGGGCTGCCCCGTCCCCCACGCCCGATGCACGAACCCCCCGCCCAGCCCCAGTCGCCTCAGGAGCACTACCGAGCAATCCACCGCGAGAATGGAACGACCACCGAAGCGCCGCGCCCACCGCCCTACACCACGCCGCCCCGTTCCACGATCAACGCCGCGACCTCCGTCCGCCGCAAATTCCGAGCCCGCCCCAACGCCGTAACCCCCTTGTAATCCCGAGCCCTTACATCCGCCCCGCACTCAATCAACGTCCACGCCATCTCCACGAACCCCCGCCGAGCCGCCATATGCAGCGCGGTCGCCCGCGTCACCCCGCCGCAGGCCCGCACATCAGCCCCCGCTCGAACCAGCATCCGCACCACCGCCGGACCCGCCTCGCCTCCGCACTCATTCGCCACGCAATACAGCGCCGTATGCCCGCCGCGATCCAACTCATCCGGATCCGTCCCCAATCGCAGCAGCGCCTCGACCACAGCCACACACCCCGCTCCGGCCGCGAAGTGCAGCAGCGACTTCCCGCCAAACCGCCGTTCGGCCAGGGAAGGGTCGCGCTCCAAGGCCTCCACTACGAAGCGAACCAACCTCGTCCGCCCGGTCTGCATCATCCGAGCCGCCAGCCCAACAAACACAGACCCGCGCGCGGCCAACGCCGGAGCCGCCGCCAGCACCTTCTCATCCTCGCCGGCAACCAAGGCGGCGACGACGTCATCCAGGGCGCGTTGCGCACCCCACCGTGTGGCGAGCTCCGCATGCGCCGGCTCCGCCGCGTCTTTGCCAATGAGGTAAGCCGAGCTATGCAGGAAGAACGACCGCAGCGCCGTCCGCGTCCCTTCGTCGAGAGGAGCCTCGTCGAGAGTGGCCCTCATCAGCGTGAGCCACGCGCTCCGTTCGGCGGGCCCAATCCGGAACCGCGCATGCGACTCTCGCAAGCTGAGCCACCATCGGTGTTGAGTCTCTTCTTCGTCGCCATCAAGGAACTGGACAAGGAACGCAGCAAACTCCTCGGTAGCGCACCGCAAGCTCTTGCCCGGAAACAGCGGCTTCAGCACCGGATCACGTCCGACGCGCGAGTAGAACGCCCTCGCCAACCGAAGGCAGCCCGCGGCCCCACCCAGAGAATCGAGAAAGCCCGATGGCATGACTAGGAGAGATTGTAGCGCTGTCGTACGAGACTTCGAAGGGAAAGGTGCCGGCTGCGTAGCTTGTCGGCGTAGGATAGCATCATTGCAGATGGCAAAGATGGTTATCCTCGGCGCGGGTGCGAGTAGAGCTTGCCCGAACACTGATCCCGGTTTGCCGATGCCGCTATTGTGCGATCTTCCTGCCGTGCTGACCCGGGCCAATCCCAAAACGAGCTATCATTTGTTGGCGCAGTATCTGAATTCGCTCCTTGAGAAAACGGGCGGAGATATTGAGTTGCTTCTGACGTTGTTGTATCGACTGAACGAATCCTTCTTTCTTCCGCGACGACAGTATACCCTAGAGGCCGAGTTTATTAGTCAGATTATCGCGTCTTCCGCGCTGCCTGAAGTATTCACCAATCTCCCCGATGCCGAAATGGCCACAGCCATTTTGGAGATCCTTCGAAAGCTCGCCGCCGATAACCCCGGGGCCGCTGTTACGACCTTTTCGCCGGCCAACTTCTTTAACATGTTTCAGGGTGTATTGCGTGACTACTTCTACGCTTCATTTCAGCGCTATCCGTGCCCGTTGCATCTGCGTCTCTTCCAGTCGCTTGGTAGAGTCGACTGTCTGGTTTCGTTCAACTACGACGAGATCGCGGACTACAGCCTATACTCGGCAGGCAAGCTGACACGGCGATCATTCGAAGGTCTAGGCTTTGACGAAATCATTTTGCCGTCACGACGAGTCGTCCCCGCCGCCACCCCTGTGCCCCTCGGCCGTGAACTGTGCGAATTGGCGGAGGACCGAATGAATGGCGTCAAGTTCCTCAAGGTCCACGGGTCTTTCAACTGGTACGGCCGCGTCAACGAGACAGGGCACAGTCGCGATGACTGGACATACCCAGTTGGGTCACCCCCACTGCTCCGGCAGAGCATAAAGGGAGGGCCAGAAGTCCGGTACTGTCTCGGCACTCCCGGCGCCACCGTGTCTTGCGACAACTGGACGGCCTCACCCATCATCTTCCCGTTCCTGGCTAAAGAGTCGATCTACCGCGCGAACGCGATGTTTGCACGGCACCTGGTCGCATTCCAACACGAGTTGCGAGCAGTTGACAAGATCATCCTAGTCGGTAAGAGTTTTCAGAATGCCGATCGTGAGTTGAATGGGATGATTCGGTACGCAACGTATGGCAAAGCGAACAGAGTCTTGGACATTGTGGACCCCAACCGGAACCCGGACTTCGAGTCTTTCCATCGTTCGCTTTTCAATGCTGACTCGGGCCGTCGGTACACTTCTTTTGAAGAATACTCCTGCTTGTGCGGCACGGAATGATCGATTAGCAAGAAAAGAGCCTCGCAGCGTCGTTGGACGTTGTGTGTGGTGGTCCTCCGCGAGCCGGAGGTCCCGTTCGGGGGAAACTGAGGTTCCTCCGGTGAAACGCCATCCTGCTAAGATGTGTGGCGCGGCGGCTGTACGCACAAGGACGCTGGCTTGCCGACGCCCCCCTCATCGCGTTGCAGCCGTAGCGATCGGCAAGCAGGCCCAGAGCATTCGACCCCGATCTCCACCTCGGAGTACAATGGCAGTACAAGCAGCTACGAACCACCATGGCCCTCTCAACCCCGGACCAACGTCGCGATCGCCGCCTTCAACTCCGCGCCACGGCTTCGGAAGAAGAACTCTTCAAGGTCGCCGCGGCCCGCCAAGGCCTCAACCTCACGGATTTCATCCTGCGCAGTGCTCGCGAGAAAGCCGAGCAGGCGCTCGCCGACCGGACCCGCTTCGTTCTCGACGACAAGCAGTGGACGGCGTTTATGGCGGCGTTGGACCGCCCGGCCCAAGCCAAGCCGCGCCTGAGGGAACTGTTCAAAGAGCGGCATGTGGCCAAGCGCCGGCCATGAGGACGGCCGATCGGCCTGAGTTTCTCATCGACAAACTGAGCCGCGAACACGAAGTGAGCGGTTTTGACAGCACCAACGCAGCTCTAAACGAATGGCTAAAGAAATTCGCGTGGACCAACCAGCAATCGGACTCCGCCAGAACCTACGTAGCACTCGATGGCAATCGCGTGGTCGGTTACTACGCCCTGACGACAGGGTCGGTCCATAAGCAGGAGAGCCCCCACCGAGTCGCGAAAGGTCTGGCCAATCATCCAATCGGTGTCGTCCTGCTTGCCCGGTTGGCGGTCGATCACAGCCAACAAGGGAAAGGCCTCGGCAAGGCGCTCCTGTTCGATGCGCTCAGCCGCATCGCGAATGCCGCCGATATTGTTGGTGTACGCGCTGTGCTGGTTCACGCCATTGATGAAGCGGCACGCCGATTCTATCTGCACTTTGGCTTCGAGGAGTCGCCAATCGATCCGTATCAACTTCTGTTGCTCCTCAAGGATCTCCGGCGGGCAATCGACGACGCCTCGTGAGGGTTCCCATGATTGCCCATCCGAACGGGTGTCGAATCCGCCCGCGAGACAGCACCGCGCTACGAACCCCGACCGTCAGGGAGGGGTCCCCACCAAATTGCGAACCGCGCACGTCAGTAAGCGGGCAGCGATTCGTGGCGCGTCTTCACCGAAGTCCCGCATGGCCCTGCGGGCCGCCAGTCGACAGGAACGTACCCCGAACCGAGCCGTGACCGTCAGGGAGCGGAAGCCGGTCGTGCCCCGGCGCCTTCAACGCAGCGGTCCCCCCACGTTGCGAACCGCGAGTGGCAACGAGCGGGCAGCCCTGGCCCACCATGTCGCCACCGCGAGACCCCGCGTCCCCTACGCCCGCAGGAACCACCCCTTGCGATGCATCCCATACGCCACGCCAAACATCAGCAGCGTGAAACTCACCGCCCACAGCAGCGACGCGTTGTAAGGCGACGCAATGGGCACGAAGACGCTCTGGTAGATCACGGACCGCAGCGAGCCTGCGCCCACATGAATCGAGCTCAGCGTCTCGGAAAACAACTCCGACACCATATAGATGCTGATCGCGTTCATCCCCAGAATCACAAACGGCCGCGTCCAGCGCTTATAGCCTTTCGCGTCCACCAGCCACAGGAACCCGGCAAACACCACGAAGTCCAGCCCCGCCATGAACAGCGCAAAGGAACTCGTCCACAGCTTTTTATTGATGGGCAGCCAGACGTTGCAGATCAGTCCGGCCACAATCAGAAGGTTGCCGCAAAGAAACAGCCAGTTCGTCCGCTCCGCCAGGTCGCGCTTCAGCCGCAGCAGGTGGCCGGCCATCACTCCGAGGAGCGCCGTGGCAATCGACGGCAGCGTACTCACAATCCCTTCGGGATCCCAGGTCCTGGTCGACGCATAGTTGTGCCGGCCCAGGACGATGCTGTCGATGTAGTGGGCGAAGTTGCCTTCCACATCCAGCCGGCCGCTGCCAAACCCAGGCACCGGCGCATACGCCATCAGCAGCCAGTAGGAGCTCAGCAATCCGACAATCCACGCGATCTGCCCCCGCACCCCACAGGTAAGGTAGATGACAGTCACGATGAGGTAGCAGAGCGCGATCCTCTGCAGCACCCCCAACAGCCGTTGCGTCGAAAGATCGAAGTGCGGAAACGCGTAGACCAGCAGGCCCAGGCCATAGAGGATCACGGTGCGCTGCACCGCCTGCCGCAGCAACTGGAGCTTCGGCACGCCCTGCGCCATCCGTTTGGCCATCGCCAGCGTCATCGCGACGCCTACGATCCAAAGAAAGGAGGGGAACACCGTATCCGTCAGCGTCCAGCCGTGCCATTCCGCATGTTCCAGCGGAGCATAGGTGTGCTGGCCGTCGCCGGAGTTATTCACCAGCACCATCAACGCCATGGTGGCGCCGCGAAAGGCATCCAGCGAGGTCAATCGTTCCGAAGTTTGTGTCGACATGAGGCGGGGTGTTTATTAGGATAGCCTCTCCCGGCAGCACGGTACGGGGATCGTTCGTTACCCCTGTTTGATTCAGTACTAAAAGATCCGTTTAAGATTTCTTCGTCTGAACGCAACTTTCTGTCAAGTAAGTGGCGCGAACTGCCGATGGAACTCGGGAAAGCAGTCTGTCGGGCAATACATGATCTCTATCAGGAAGCACATCTCGGAAGCAGAAGAGCGGGACCGTCTTTGTTCAGAGTTGGAAGTCAGCTACATCGCTGCTCTGGATACGGTAAGCGAGTCGCTGATCCCTGTCTCCGAAGCCCTGGTGGAGCATCACCGTCCCCGCATCCGTCAGTTGGCCGCTCAACTGAAAGGGGGTATCACTCGGGAAGCCATCCGTACGGCCCGTCTCGCCCTGGAGAGTGAACTCACCACCTTCTGGGAAAAGTCCTGCCAGTTGCTGGGCCATCAGGAGAAGGAGGTCAAAAAGATCCTCCAATGCCTGTCCCAGGTGGCCTCGGTCGTCGCATCCCAGGGACGCGCGAACAGCAGCCGTTTGACGGAGTTCACCAAGAATCTGGAATCCATCGCGCAGATGAACGACCTGCCGGAGATCCGCAGACGGCTCACTCGCGAGGTGTCCGAGTTGCGCCAGGTCGCAGTGGACGTCGGCAAGGGTTCCGAGGAGGCCGTGGAGCAGTTGCGCGAGGAGTTGCGGACGTTCCGCACCAAGCTGCACGAGTCGGAACAACTGGCCAATACAGACCCGCTCACCAACCTCGCCAACCGCCGCGCCGGAGAACAGAAGATTCAGTGTCTCATCTCCGACCGCCGGCCGTTCTCACTACTCCTGTTCGACCTCGATCGCTTCAAGAGCGTGAATGATCGCTGGGGCCATCAGTCCGGCGATGCCGTTCTGCTGGAATTCGCGAGGCGCCTTTCAGCCGGCGTGCGGGGCGAGGACACCATCTGCCGCTGGGGCGGCGACGAGTTCCTGGCGATCCTTCCGGAATGCGGCCTGCGCAAGGCGAATGAACGCGCCAGTCAGATTCGCGCAAACTTCCAGAGGGAGTACGGCTTTCGGGTGGACGGCATGCTGGTCAAGCTGGCGATCCAGGCCTCCATCGGAGTGGCCGAATGGCAGAACGGCGAATCAGCCGACTCCATCTTCCGCCGTGCCGACGAGCAGCTCTACCAGTCGAAGGCCCGCCGCATCGCGGTTTGATCATATCGCGATATGACGATATCTAGAAGCTAAGCCGCAGACCTACCTGAATGGTCCGCGCTGGCCGCGAGCTCTGAATCGTCCCGAAATCGGCCGCGCCCAAAGTATGCCCGGGCACGTCGAAGTTTACCGTATTCAATAGGTTGTAGAACTCGCCGCGCAGATCCGTACGGAATTTCTCAGTCAATTTGAACTGCCGCGAGAGCGTTGCATCCACCGTTTTCTGGAACGGCCCCCGGAGTCCGGAACGCGGCGAATTACCGAACGAATACGGTCGTGCAGCCGCAAAAGCCGCCGTGTTGAACCAGCGCGCCACCGTGCGATTCTCCGCGTTCGGGTCGCCGATGAGATCGGGCCGGACAGCACCAGCCGGGAAGGCATTCGTCGTGTTCGAGGCACTCACCACCGTGAACGGGGCGCCCGACTGTAATGTGACGTACGAACCCAATTGCCAGCCGCGCCATTCATAGAGCGCGCTGATGACCGTTCGATGGGTGACATCCGACCCGCTCAGTCCCTTGTCGAGACGCCGGTTGTAGGCGTCCATGTAGCTCTGCGGATCGCCATATTCGTTGCCCGATGCGACGTCGTCCAGGAACTTCGCAAACGTGTAATGTGCAAGGAACGAAAAGCCCTTGGCGAACCGCTTCTCGGTCCGGAGGAATCCTCCGTGATACGTCGAGTTTCCAATCGCGGGGTTGATCCAGTACACGTTGCTGAACTGCGGGAAGGGCCGCCGAGCCTGTGCGTCGCCCGCGCCCATGAGTTGCGGCGCGACCTGGTTGAGCGTCAGATCATTGGCGGTGAGGTGGTGCGAGATGTTGGCCAGATAGCCCGCCTCCACCACGGTGCCGCCCGGTAACTCGTGCTGCACGTTGAAGTTGTACTGATAGCTGATGGGCGTCGGGCGATCCTGTTCAAAGAACCCGACCGAAGTGTTCGGTTTCTGGCCCAGGGCGACGGCGCCGAAACTGGAGTTCAAAGGCTGCCGCGCCAACACCGGCACCCCGTCGCGCAGCCGGATCGCACTCTGCAAATCAGCCTGCGGAACCACCAGCGAAATGGCATCCGAAAACCCGGTGGAGGCCGTGTCGCCGATGGTGTTGCTCACTGTCGGGCCATAGAAAACACCGCCGCCGCCGCGCAAAACAAAGCCATGGGGCGCCTTCCAGGCGACACCGAGGCGCGGGCCGAAGTTATTCAGGTCCGTCCGGAATGCACGCCGTGGCACGCCGTTCTGTCCAGAAAAAGTCACCACGCCGGGCGTGCCTGAAACCGGATTGATCGCGCTGGTATCAAACGAGTTCTGCGCGTTGTTGTCCACATAACGCGGCAGTTCGGACTCCCAGCGAAAACCGTAGTTGATCGTCAAGTTGGAAGTCACGCGCCAGTCATCCTGAGCAAACCAGGAGAGGTATTGGGCTTTCGATAGGATGGGGTCCGAAGCCTGGATGCCCACCGAGTTCACTTCGCCAAGGAGAAACGAAGCCAGTGAGTTGCCCGTATTTGCGACGCCCGGCAACCCCGTGATGAGCGGGGTGATGCCGAAACTGCCCGAGGACGTACGGTCGCGAATCTCGTTGTTCGAGCCCATGCGGAACTCGCCACCAAACTTGAAGGCATGGGTGCCGCGCAGCCAGGAGACGGACTCCAGGATCTGCGTATCGCGGATCGGCGTCTGATGGCGTGACATCGAGTTGGAAGACAGCGACGCGTAGCCGGGCAGATTGAAGTTCGGAAATGCGGCGGCGCTGACACCGGTCAAACCCACCCTGGCTGCGAGATTATCGAACGCGCCGAAGCGGTCGTCGATAAACTTGCGCTGCAAATAGGAGACTTTCAGCTCGTTCACGAGAGTGGGCCGGAAGATGTGCGTGTGGCTGACGAGGACGCTCTGGATGCGGGCGTCGTTCCAGTTGGCATCGGGCGCGGCGACGGGATCGGTGAACGAACCGGTGTTGGCGATGTAGGAGTCGTTGATGTAGTAGCGGGCCGAGAGCTGGTCCGAGGCGCGCAGTTGATGATCCAGCCGGCCCACGACGATGTTGCGGGTGAGCGTCGAATTCGAGTTGGCCGCGTAGTTGTTGGCTCCATTGGCCGAACCCGCACGGTTCGGTAAGGGATAGTAGGCCAGGATATTGCGGGCCACGGGATCGAAGCGGCTGTCGGGGATCGTATTGTTGGTGAACGGCTGGCGGTCGCGGCCCACCGTCGTCGCGGGATCGTAGATGGGTGTGCTGAACGCCCCAGCGCGTTGGGCCAGGGTCGGGACGGTCTGCAGCGCGATCGTCGACGAGATCTGGCGGGTCTGTTCCCACGTCAGAAAGAAGTGGGTTTTGTCCTTCTGAATGGGGCCGCCCAACGAGCCACCGAACTGGTTCAGACGCAGCGGGGGGCGTTGGGCGGCAAAGAAGTTGCGGGCGTCCAGCGCGTTGTTGCGGAGGAATTCGAACAGGCTGCCGTGGTAAGCGTTCGTGCCGGAACGCGTGGAAAGTGTAATGATGCCGCCGGTGGAGTGCCCGTTTTCCGCCGAGTAGTTATTGGAGATCACGCGGAACTCCTGCATGGCGTCCATGGGCAGAGAGGTCATCTGCTGCGGCCGCGTGAGTCCGACGGCGTTGGTGACGTTGCCTCCATCCAAGGTGAAGTTCTGGTTGCGGGCGCGCCCTCCGGCGATGGAAAACACGGGGTAGTTTTCGGCGCCCTGTCCGGAATCGATCATCACAACGCCCGGCGCCAGGGCGGCGAGCGAAGTGGCCGCGCGGTTTGGCATCGGGAGCCCGGCCACCATGCGCTGGTTCACCAACTGGCCTGTGCTGGAGCTTTGTGTTTCCGTCAACGGCAGATCTTCCTGCACGGTGACTGTGTTGGAGGTCTGACCCAACTGGAGCGTGAAGTCCACGGCCAGCACCTGGCTGACGTTGATCGGAATCTGGGTGCGGACGTACTTATCAAAGCCGGGGAGTTCGGCTTCCAGTTTGTAGTTTCCGGGGGTGAGCGAACCGAGCCGGTAGTTGCCCGATTCGTTTGTCAGGGTGGCGATGCGCGCTCCGCTGTCCGTGTTGGTTAAGGTGATTGCGACGTTGGGCAGCGGAGCTCCGCTGGCGTCGGTGGAAGTTCCCGTGAGGACGCTGGTGCCGGTTTGGGCAAACGTGGCGCTGAGAAGTGCTCCGAGCAGGAGCAGGAGTCGGTGGGTCACTGGCGTTCTCCGTGGTCGAGTCGTTGGAAGATGGCTTGGGCGGCCGCCTGGCGCTCTTTGTTCAGGAGGTGAAATACCTCGCGGTCAAAGCGGTTGCAGTCGCGCTGCAGCAGCCCTTGCGATTTGTGCTCCGCGATCACCCAGTTCACGATGATGGAGTAGTCGAGTTCGTGATTCTGGGCGAGCGGCGTGTGCCGGTCGAGGACAAAGTCGGCGCGGGGATCGGGGCCGGCAGGGGACGTGACGGCCCCGAGAACCGCTGGCCGCGCGGCGCCCGGGAGCGCCGCGACGGCTTCCAACACCAGCATGGCGGCTGCCTGGTGATGACCGTGTGTAGATGGTTCGGGGTAGAGCGTGATCACCGCCTGGTAGCGTTCCTCCTCAAGCAGCGCCACCAGGCGATTGCGCACCAGTGCTGTATCCCACAGGCGGTCGAGCGCTTCGCGGGAATCGAGGGTGAAGCGCTCATCGCGCTGGTGCAGAAAGAAGTGTTTCCGGACGCCGAGAAGCTTGCCGGCGCTGCGAGTCTCTTTTTGGCGGATCTCGGGCAAGCGCGCGCGGCCGACGGCCTCTTCGGAGAGGGAAGTGCCGTAGAGCGATTCCGCCAGCTTCGAGTAGCGGTAGCCGCCCTCGCCGTTCGTGATGATGACGTGATCGACGATCGCCCCAAGTTCGTGGGTCAGGCGGTAGACGGTGGCTGCCACGACGGATTCGTCATCCGGGTGTGCGAACACCAACAGCACCTTCGGCGGGCCGATGGCCGGAAGACCAGCGGCGCTGGCCAGACCGATTACGAACTCCTTGCGCGTCAATTGGGTCATGTTCAGGCGCTCAGGCGCACCGCGCGAGTGTGTAGGAGCACCAACTGTTCGGCCAGGACGCTGGCGGCCTTGCCGCTGGAACGGCTCTGTGATTCCAGCCAGGCCCGTGCCTGTTGTGAGCTGAGCCCGTGGCGGCTAGCGATGATGCCTTCCGCGCGCGCCAGGATCTTGCGTTCGTCCAGGCGATCGCGAAGCCGTTCCAGTTCCTGGACCAGGGCGGTGCGGCGAGAACGGAGGCGGGCGCGGCCGAGCAGGGAGCCGAGTTGCTGGCCGACGAATTCAGCGATGCGGTGGGCGGCTTCCGGCTCCAAGGCCGGGTCAGCAAACCCGACCACGACGCGGCCAATCTCCTGGCCTTTGTCTATCAGCGAAGTGGTGTATAGCAGTTTGGCTTGATTGGGCAGGGCGAGGAAGTCCTGGACTTCCTGACGGGCCAAGGGCGACCCGGAGTCGAGGTCGACCAGCAGGAGTTGCAGTTCGGCCTCGCGGCGCAGGAGCGACTGGGTTCTTTCGACGGCCCAGGTGAAGGCGGGTGCGTTGTTCGCTATACGACTGATTTCATGGAGGATGGACTCTTCGAGAGTGGAAATAGAACGAGTGTATTCAGATAGTTCGGGCATGGTTAGGTTCCTCAAACGACCGCGGTGCAGGGGTTATGAAGTGCGGTGAGGCGGGGTCAACAACAACAGCCGGTTGTGGGTAGAACCGGTGGTTGCAGGCGGCGATGGGAAGGCGTGGTCATCGGCGACTCTTATGAAACTAAAATACCTTTAGTCGACCGGAGATGTCAACTATAAAATATAAATGTCTATAGAGTATATGTAGATCGTGTCGAGCGCGACTTCACCTGCGGGCCGAACCACTCCATCTGCCGCACCATCAGTTAGCCGGCAATGCCTTGTTGGGTCGATTTGCTACAATCACCTGTACCCGTCGCGCCAAGCGATTGTGCTCCCCTGCATGAGTCTGATGCGCTTATCCTGCCTGCAGCCACTCCTGTCCCTTCGTGCTCCTGAGGTAGAGGGCAGATGATCGCTGACCGGTACGAGATACTCGGGACACTCGGACGGGGCGGCATGGGCGAGGTCTATCTCGCGCGCGATCATCGTCTCGCGACGGAAGTCGCGTTGAAGCGTGTGCCGCCCGAACTGGCCGTCGAGCCCACGATCCGTGAGGCTCTGGTGCGGGAGGCCAGAATTCTCGCGCGGCTTTCGGACAACCACATTGTCCGGCTGTTCGACCTGGCTGACACCGCCGATGGAATGTTTCTGGTGCTGGAGTACGTTTGCGGGCCAAGTCTCGACAAAGTGCTCGCCCGGCGAACACTCCAGCCCGAGGAGTTGCAGCATGTGATGGATCACGTTGCCGAGGGATTGAAGCGCGCGCACTCCATGGGCGTCATCCATCGCGACCTGAAGCCATCGAACCTGCTCGTGCAACTGGACGGCGACGAGCGCCGGCGCTATTTGCGAGATGGTGAGTTGCCGCCCACGCTGCTGAACGCAGACATCAAGGTGACGGATTTCGGGCTTGCCAAAGTGGTGCGGCAAGCGAGCGTGGAGATGTCGCAAGGCATTTCGGGAACGCCGGCCTACATGGCTCCGGAGCAGTTTCGGGGCGAGATACCAAGTGCCGAAACTGATATTTACGCGCTTGGATTTGTCGCCTATGCCTGCCTTACGGGTGGAGTTCCGATGCGCGGTGCGGATCCCGCCTTTTTTCACTTACAGGTGACGCCGCCGCCGATCGTGTCCGCGCCGCCGCACATGGATGCCGCGATTCAACGAGCAATTCGGAAAGAGCGAGCGGACCGCTTTCACGTGGTCACGGACTTCGCCCTGGCGTTGCGCCAACCGCCACCAGCGCGTCCAATACCCGCGCCAGTACCCGCGCCAGTACCCGCGCCTGAACAGGACGAAACACAATCGCGGTCCTGGCTGGGATGGCGTTACAGAAGGTGGAACCGCAAGGCTGCCATGCCCGCCACTCTCGTGGTGATGGTGATGGTGATGATGATCGGACTCCTGTTAGCGTCACGCTTCGCGGCGGGGCCTCGCAAAGCTGCCGTTGACTCGCCGCCGGTCATCGTGGATGCACCAGGCATCGCCCAGGAGCCCCCGCCGCTTGCCCCCATCAACCCGGCTCAGCGAATTGACGCGCTGCCGCCGGTCATTGAAGGGGCCCGGATGCGCAGCACACCCGCTCCATTGCCTCGCGGAGTTTCGAAGCCGGAGACTCTGGCGCGTTTTCGCGTCACGGGCGCGCGGATCCAGGCTTTTGGGCCCGATGGCACGCTCTACGTCTCAAGCGACGGATCGGATATCGGAGCGATCCGCGATGGCCGGCTTGTCTGGCAATACAAGCTGGCGGGCGATGGCGGGCATCTGTCGATCTCGACTGACGGCCTCATCTGGGTTCGTTCGCACCAAGGCGTGGAGAAGCTGTACTGTTTCAACTCGGCTGGCCAGGGTGGAGAGATTACCAATCCGGCGGTCGTCGAGAAACGGACGATGGAACTGATTCGTGAGGGGCGTCTCATCCCGGAGCCCGAGTGCGCCGATGCCGGAGGCGGAAAGGCGGAGCCGGCCATTGAGATGCCGCTCAATCCGACAAAACTCCGGTGGCGGACGGCAGTGGACTATGGGTGCGACCGGCACCCGGTAGTTGGACGAGATGGGGCTGTCGCGGTGCAGACACGATCGCACACCGAGTATCTGTTGGCGAGCGATGGGCGTGTTCTGTGGACGTATATCGCTCCGTGCGACTTCTTCGACCAGAGGCTGCTCGGCAACGGCACGGCGGTGGGGCTTTGTTCGAGTTCGAACCAACTGCTCGGAATTCGCGACGGGCGCCAGGTATTCTCGATTGCATCGGAGCACGGTCTGTCCATCCCTTTCGCGGAGGACGCCGGCAACGATTTCTACCGATTTGAGAATGCCCCGGTGTACGACGAAAAGAGGTTGATTCGAACAAATTCAGATGGCAAAGACGTGTGGAACATTGGGCTCAAGCTGAAACTCACCGCAGAAGCCGCAATGGGGCCGGATGGGAACATCTATGTCCTCAGCACCAGCCCGGGCGGGGCGATGGCGACGATTGTTGGTGACCGGCACCAGTGATTTGTCATCTCGGTGTCCGTTTTCCGCATAAGAGAGGAGAGTTGGCCCGGGGGCCAACTGCGGACGAGGGCGTCCGCCTTACCTCTTGCCCACTGGTTTGCTGTTGTCAATCGTCGGAGTTGGGGCGGGCCCCGGCCGATGGCCGGGGGAATGGAACCCCCATCCCCCAAAATCAGTGCAGTGAGCGGCCTGACTTAGCGCTTTGGGGCTGAAGCTCCTGGCCGGATGAAGCTTCTGGCCGGCTGAAGCTTCTGGCCGGCTGAAGCTTCTGGCCGGATGAAACCTACCCCACTGGGCTCGGATGCTGAGTTATTGTTGCGCCGCCGCTTGGCGTGGAGTGGACGGGCAGTCATCCGCGGATCCGCTTGGGGCCGGCGGGGGCAGGCTTGGCTCGATTGGCGGGGTGAGACTGTCGCTGGTGTTCACGGTCCCCAACACTTCGGAGAGCCGGGCAGCCAGGTCCGCTACGTGGGGTTCCTTGAACATCGTCAGGTGGCCTCCGGCGAGTGTGTGCACCGTGAAACTACCCTGGCAGAGGTCGCGCCAGCCGAGGCGCGGGTCTTCCAGGACTTGCGTGCTGGTGGGCTCGGATCCGGCCAGGAAGTGCACCACGTCGAAGGCGGCCGGTCTCAGAACGGGCACGGCTCGTGCTTTCCGGCGCAGCAGTTCGCCCACCATCGCGGCATGCGCCACGATTTCCTTCCAACGGATGGTCTCGCCCAGGAAGGCCCTGCGAAGGCGTGACCAGTAGTGTGTGCGGGCGGGCACCAGCTTGGGATAGCCCGGAGCCGGCGTGTCGAAGAGCACCACCATCCGGACTTCGGCACCCGACGCCAGCAGCCGGCGCGCCGCCTCGAAGGCCACAATGCCACCCAGACAGTAGCCACCCAGCAGGTAGGGGCCTTGGGGCCGTAGAGCCTGGACGGCCCGGCACAGCTCCGCCGCCATTGCCGGCACCCGCCGCAGCCGGTCGGCATTCCCATCTTCGGGCTGCTCCGCCAACGCATCCTCGTGGGGGATGATCACCAGCGGCTGCCGCGGCCCAAGCCGCGCCGCGAGATTCCGAAACGGCGCGAGGCCGATCGCCGCCGCACTGCAGAACAGCGGTGTTGGCAGGCCATTGGCCGGCCCGATTTCCGGCTTACCGTACACAAGACGGTTCACCATGGCCGCGGGTGAAGGGGCATCGAGCAGATCGCTCAAAGAGAGCTCGTACCCAAGGGTGTGATGGATGCTGGTGAGGAGCCGCACGGCACTCAGGCTGTCTCCACCCAACTCGAAGAAGTCAGCGGCCGGGTCCACCGCTTCCATGTCCAGAGCCTCGCCCCAGAGGCCCGCAAGCAGCTCGTCTGTTCCCTCGGTTGTTTCGGCGCGTCTCTGCCGGACAAGGGGCGGTTGGTTGCCAAGAGGGGGTAGAGATTGACGGTCGATCTTTCCACCGGCGCCGCGCGGCATTTCCGCCAATTCGACGAACGAGGCCGGCACCATGTAGGAAGGCAGACGCCGCGCCATGTGGAGCCGCAGGGACTGCCCGTCCGGGGCTGGCTTGCCCCAGGGTGTGAAGTAGGCTACGAGCTTCTCGCGGCCCTCCGCGCCATCAAGGACGACCGCGCAGTGCTGAACGCCGGCGTGCTGGCCCAGTACGAATTCCAACTCTTCCAATTCGATGCGATGGCCACGGATTTTTACTTGGCGGTCCACGCGGCCCAGAAAGACGATGTTCCCGTCGGGCAGGCGGAAGACGAGATCGCCGGTGCGGTACATGCGGCTTCCCGGCTCTGCTTGGAACGGGTCGGAGAGGAATCGTTCCTCGGTCAACGTGGGTGCATTCACGTAGCCGCGGGCTACACCGTCGCCAGCGATGTAGAGTTCGCCGACGACCCCGGCGGGGACCAACCGTCCGGCGCCGTCGAGGACGTAGCAGGACGTGTTGTCGACGGGTTTACCGATGGGCACGAAGGAAGCGCCCGTTGAAGACGCGTTCGGAACTGGTGCGCGCCCCATTGAAGACACGCGAGTAGCCCGTCGCTCACGCTCCGGGACTGGGGATGGGTGGGCGGGTTCCTCCGCTTTGGCGGCCTGCGGGGCCATGGTTGATTCCGTTGAAGGCTCCGGGGCACGACCGGCTTCCGCTCCCTGACGGTCACGGCTCGGTCCGATTGCGTCTTCCTGTCGAGTGGCGGCCTGCGGGGTCATGCGGGGCTCCGTTGAAGAGGCCGGGGAAACGGGTGCCCGCTCGCTCCCAGTTGCGGTTCGCGGGGCGGCGGAGGACCACTCCCTCACGGTCGTGGTTCGTAACGCGGCTTCGTCCGCGTTGGGGGCCTGCGGGGCCATGCGGGGCTCGGTTGAAGACACACGTGTAGCCCGTCGCTCACGCTCCGGGACTGGGACAAGAGGTGCGGCCTCCTGTGCGTTGGGGGCCTGTGGGGTGATGGGGGACTCCCATGCGGATGTGCCCGCCTCATAGATCAGCGACGTGCAGGTGGTCTCGGCGGGTCCGTAGGCATTGAACCAGCGGAGGGTCGTGCCCGTGAGACGCCGCCATTCGAGCAGGGCTCCTGGATCGACGCGCTCCATTCCGGCAATCACGGCGCGCAGCGAGCGCGGCACAGGCAGGCCGCCGCGCGCTGCTTCCACCCACTCCCGCCACCACGTGGACGGCAGGCCGGTGATGGTGATTCTCCTGTCGTCGAGCAGCCGGACAAATTCCTGAATGGACGACTGGCGGCGTTCCGGGCCAAAGACGAGCGTCGCGCCAGAACTCAGATAATTGAACACTTCCGCCACGAAGACATCCGAGCCGGGCGATGCAAACTGGAGGCGGCGGTCGGTGTCCGTGAGATCGAAGATGCGTCTCGCGGCGAGGACATAATTTACGAGACTGGCGTGCGTGACCAGAATCGCCTTGGGTTTGCCCGTCGAGCCGGAAGTGAAGATGGCGTATGCGGCATTGCCGGCGGCCACGGCGTTGGGCAGTGGATCGGAAGGGCCGCCCGCCAGGTCGTCGAGCAGGGTTGCGGGCAGCGGCCCGGGCCAGTCTCGAGCGAAGGCAGGGTCGGCGATCAGCAGTTTCACGCCGGCGCTGGCCACCATCTCGGCAAGCCGCTGCTGGGGCAGGCCTGCATCGAGTGGGAGGAACGCGGCTCCGGATTTGAGCACGCCCAGAACGGCGGCCACCGTGCGTGGAGAGCGCGGCAGGCATACGGCCACAAGGTCTTCCACGCCGATGCCACGCTCTCGCAGTTGCCAGGCGATGCCATTGGCGCGGCGGTCCAGTTCCTGGTAGCTGAGGACGGAGTCGCGCGATTCGAGGGCGGCGTTCTCTGGACGAAGGCGTGCCTGCTCCTCAAACAACTCGTGGGCGCATTGCACGTGCCGCCGCGGCGTGCGGGCGGGGTTCACCTCTTCCAGCAACCACCGCTCCTCGGCACCGGTCACCATTCGCAACTCACCCAGCGGGCCGTCGGGCGGACCGACGAGACCGTCCAGCAGGTTGTAGAGATGACGGACCATCGCCGCGACGGTATGCGGGCTGAAACGGCGGGTATCGAAAACCACTTCGAGGCGAACGACCGGGCGCCCGTAAGCAACCAGAGTGAGGGGAGACTCGGTACGCTGCAGACGCCGCAGCGAGCGGTTGAGCCAGGTGCCGCCCAACTGGCGCAGGGTGTCGCCCGGCGGCTCGTGATCGTAGACCAGCACGGTGTCGAACGGCGCCTGCCCCACTGGAAGCTCGCCCCATTCGACGACCTTGTCCAGGGGTGTGTTTCCGTAGGTCCCCTGCAACACCCACTGTGCCCGCAACTGGCGCAGCCAGGGGCCCGGCAGCGCATCCGGCGGGACAGCGACTCGAAAGGGCAGCGTGTTGATGAAGACGCCCACGCGGTTGTCGGTGCCCGTCCGCGGCCGTTGGCGACCAGTGCGTGTGACGCCGAAGATGACGTCATCGCGCCCGCTATAGCGGCTCAACAATAGAGCCCAGGCACCCAACACCAGGGTGTTCACCGTCACTCCATGGTGGCTGGCGAAGCTGGTGATCTCCGCGCTGCGCTGCGCGGAGAATGTGAGCGTCTCCTTCTGATGGACCGGTTGATCGGGATCGGGCGGCAGCCAGGCACGGTCGTAGAGAAACCCGGTCGTCTGCGGGGTGCCCGCCAGCGTTGTCTGCCAATAGGGCCGCGCTTCATCCTGCGCGATGGGGGTGGGAGGCGCCTCCATTGAAGATGCACCGGAAGCGGGCGCCCGCTTACTGACGTGCGCGGTTCGCAACGCGGAGGGGACCCCTCCCTGACGGTCGGGGTTCGTTGCGGCTTCATCCGCTTTGGTGACCCGGAGGGCCGTAGGGAACTCGCATTCCGGCGTTGCCACGGCGGGCCCGGAGCGGCACAGGCAATCGTAGGCTTCCATCCAGGCACGCCACACCGTCAGCAACGACCGGCCGTCGACGAGTGCATGGTGGACGGTCCAGACCAGGGTCGACGATTGCTCGGACTGCCGCAGCAGCGCGAAGCGCATGGGCACGCCCTGGTCGAAGTCGAACCCGCGCTGCCAGTCCTCCAGAAGAAACGCATCGACATCGGAGGTGTGAATCTCGCGCCACTTCCATTGCGGGTGCTCTTCGATCACTGCGTCATGTGCAGTGGCGCCCACACGAACAATGCGGGTGCGCAGGGCGGGATGAGCTTCGGCCACGATCTGCCAGGACTGTTGCAGGTGGGGCAGGTGGACGGGGCCGGCGAATTCGCATACGTCCTGAATGATGTAGACGCCGGAGCGCGGGGCGCGCAACAGGGCGCGAATCATGCCCTGTTGCATGGATGTCAGGCTTTGGGTAGAGGCACCGGTCAACGCGTTCCTTTCGAGAGGCATCCCGCCCGCCGGGGCCGCATGACCAGGGTCGGGCAACATTCGCTCAACTCGTAGGAGTGTATCGAAACTGACACTTCCTCAAAAAGGTCGTCAAGGACCGAGCGGAAGTCCGGCAGGGAGGGGAAGGTGTGGACCGTGGCGCTTCCCTGGTAAAGATCGATTGTTCGGACGGTCTCGGGGGCCCATCCGGTCTGTGCACAGAGAGCCGGCACGTCGATGTGCCGCCGCGCCCAGGCGGTATAGACATCGTTGACACAGACGCCTTGCTCGGGCGTCTGCTGGACGGCCATCAGCAGGCGGAACTTGAAGTGGTGAAACGTCGAGATCGCATTGCGGAGGAGGTCGGTAAAGACGTCCTCGGGACGCTCGCACGGCGTGGGGCGGGCGTAGCAGCGCAGCAGGAAGAGGCCGTCCTCGCGCAAAACGGAATGGACGCTCTCCGCCAGTGCCCGGACGGGCCCGGGGAATCGAAGGCAGTTCATGGAACCGTCGCCGAGGACGATATCGCACGAGGCAGCGGGCAGAGGCAGCGACGACCAATTCGCGCAGAGCGCATGGCGCCGTCCTGGAAGATCGCCCGGCCACACGGAACGCACCATGCCGCAGGCGCTATCCATGGCGATCAGAGACATTGTCGGCGGCCACGGCATCAGGGCGATGTCCGGAGTGACGCCGAGCAGGAGGCTTCGCATCGGCTGAGACGAACGCGGAGCAGCCCACTCGGCCACTGTCTGCTGCATGAACTGAATGTCCTCGGGTGAGGGACGAAGCGGCGGTCCAACGGCTGCATAGGATTGCGCCAGTCTCGGCCAGTATGAGTCGCTACCGTCGTCCGCTGCCATGGATTCCGTAGTATAACAATGACCACGTCAACGCCCCGTTGGAGCCAACGGAGGTGGAGGGTCTGGATGTGGCCTCAACTTTGGTCTGCAGATTTAGCTAACAAAGCCTGCCATTGTCCGTATTAGCATGTGATCGGATAGATTGGCCGCGCTGCGCGCGTAGCAAAGGTAGTACCATGCAAACCCTCCTGCAAGACTTGCGATATGCCTTCCGGACTCTTCTGAAATCACGTGGTTTCGCGGTTACCGCCGCCCTCACTCTGGCCGCCGGCATCGGCGCCAATACCGCCATCTTCAGCATCATGGATGCGGTGTTGCTGCGCCCGCTGCCGTATCCAAATCCGGACCGGCTTGTCCGTCTTTACGAGACCGAAGCGGCACCCGGCAAGTATCCCTTCACCGGGCCTGACTTCCTGGACTGGAAGACGCAGAACAGTACGTTTTCCGACATGACTCTGTACTTCTGGCCGACCGATATGAACCTCAGCGGCCACGGGCAGCCGGATCCGGTGCGGGTGGTGCCGACCGAGTCCAATTTCTTCTCGTTACTTGGCGTTTCTCCGTTGTTGGGCCGAACGTGGGCGGTGGGCGAGGATCAGCCGGGCAAGGACGATGTCGTGATTCTGGGCTATGCCCTCTGGCAGAGCCGGTTCGGCGGCGATCCGAAGGCCGTCGGGCAGGTGCTGGAGTTGAATGCGCGCAAGTACACAGTTGTTGGCGTGATGCCGGAGGGGTTCAACTTCCCCTTCGAGGCGCGGCTGTGGACCCCGCTGGACATGTCGGGCCGGGGGCTGGGCGAACGGGGCAGCCACTCGTTCAACGCCATCGGCCGGATGAAGCCGGGTGTGGCTGTGGAGAAGGCGCGGGCGGACGTGGCTCTGATTGCCGCGCGGCTGGAGAAGGCATTCCCGGATTCGAATCATAAGGTGGGGGCCGTTGTCGTGCCACTGCAGGAGGATCTGGCCGGCAAGTCGCGCACCTCACTGTTGATGATGCTCGGGGCTGTGGGCCTGGTGCTGCTGATTGCCTGCGCCAACATCGCCAATCTGCTGCTTTCCCGGGCCGTGAGCCGGCAGAAGGAGATGGCGGTGCGGAGTTCGCTGGGCGCGTCCCGCCTGCGCCTGCTTCGGCAGATGTTGACCGAAAGCCTGCTGCTTTCTTTGGTCGGTGGTGCCTTGGGCGTGCTGCTGGGCTGGGGGTTGATCACCCTGCTGCCCAAGATCAAGAGCTTTACGCTGCCGAGCTTCAACAAGATCGAGTTGAGCGCATCGGTGTTGCTTTTCGCCTTTGGCCTCACGGTGGTGACCGGGGTGCTGTTCGGCCTGGCTCCGGCATTCCAGGCGTCGCGGCCTGATTTGTTCGACGAACTGAAGGGTGGAGCGGGCAGTTCCATCAGTCCGGGCCGTCGGCGGCGGTTGATGAGCAATGGGCTGGTGGTGGGCGAGATCGCGCTGTCGATGATCCTGCTGATCTGCGCCGGCCTGTTGTTGAAAGACTTCGCGCGTGTGCGCGGGGTCGAGATCGGGGTACGGCGGGATGGAATCTGGACTGGGGCGATTCAGTTGCCTGAGGCGATCTACAAAACGGACCCGCAGCGTGCGGCCTTCGCGCGGCAGTTGTTGGAGCAGGCGCGCGGGATCCCCGGTGTGCAGGTTGCCTCGCTGAGTGACCGCCTGCCTCTGGAAGGCGGCAGCAACTACTACGTGCAGATCCGTGGCAAGGTCTCACAGCGGATGAGCGGCCCGCTGGTGGAGTCCCATCGGGTGACGCCCGATTACTTCCGGACGATGGGCATTCCGCTGTTGAAAGGCCGGTTGCCGACAGAGACGGACACGCGGCATGCCATGGAATTGGACACCATCCGGCGCGAGGCCTGGGAGAAAGGGACGAGGCTCCCGGCCGCGCAGCGCAACCAGATGGTGTACGCGAATGTCATCAACGCGACGATGGCGCGAACGCTGTGGCCGGGGGAGGACCCCGTGGGGCAGATGTTCGCGGGCGGCGGTGGGGATGAGAACGGCCCGTGGCGCCAGGTGGTGGGTGTGGTGGGCGACGTCCGGCAGTGGGGGCTGACGGAGAAGCCGCAGCCGGAGGCGTACGATGCGCTCTATGCTCCGGAGCGCGTCTTCCTGACGCTGCACACGTCGGTACCGTCGTCCAGCATTGCGCCTGCTGTCCGGCGGGCGCTGGCCGGAATCGACGCCAACCTGGCCCTCTATCGGGAGCGAACCATCGCCGAGGTAGTGGACGACAACTCACGAGGCCAGCGGTTCCTGAGTTCGCTGGTGGGTTCGTTCGCGGCGTTGGCGGCGTTACTGGCCGCGATTGGGATCTACGGCGTGTTGTCCTATGTGGTGACGCAGCGGACGCATGAGATCGGCATCCGCATGTCGCTGGGCGCCACCCGGACGCGTGTGCTAGGCGACGTCCTGCGACAGGGGATGAGCCTGGCGTTTGCGGGGTTCGCACTGGGCTTGGTGGGTGCGTTCGCCGCGGGCCGGGTGATGGAGAGCCTGCTGCATGAGGTGAAGCCGAGGGATCCGGTGATCTTCGCTGGCACGGCGGCGTTGCTGGCCGTGGTGACGCTGTTGGCGTGCCTGCTGCCGGCGCGGCGCGCGGCGCGGTTGGATCCGATTCGTGCATTGCGGTATGAGTGAGGCGGACGGGCGCGGGGTTCTGGCGGGTCCGTGAGCTACTGTGGAGGGTTCAAGCTGGTGGGTTCCTCGTCCTCGAGGGCGTCAGCGGTAGCCAGCGCCTTGTCGCAACGGAACTCTTGTGTTTGGCCCATCCGGAAGGTCTTCTGGGTAAACTTCCGGGACGGTTTGGACGCCGTGCCGCGAAGGCCAAGTCGTGCCGCCTCATTCAAGGCCTGTTTGAAGGAGATGGATCGCTCGCGCATTGCGTCCCTGATGAGCCGCTCCACATCCGGATCCAGAGTGACCGTCGTCCTCATGCAGCCGGGCTACGCCGCGTCGCGTGCTTCGATGTGCAGTCGCTTGCCGAGAGCGGCGAATGCCGCCTCAATCTGGTCGAGCCGCGAGTGATGTCGCAACGAGAACAGTCTCTCGATGTGTGTCTTCGGGATCCCGATACGCCGGGCTAACTCGGCCTTCTTCAGGCCGGATGCCTGGAACGATGCGTAAAGATCGACTTTCGCGGACTGCAGAGCGGTCAGAGGAACAGGGTGGAACTTGGAGCCTCGGCGCCGAACCGGTGGTGGCAGCGGTTTGCCTGCCCGGATGTAGTCACTGATGGTCAGCAGCAACAGGTCCCGCGCCATCTCCATAGCCTCCTCCAGGCTTTCACCCTGAGTCACGCCATAGCCGAAGTCGGGAAAGGTGACCACGTAGCCGCCATCCACAGCATCAGGTTCGAACCGGGCCAGGTATTGTTCCATGGGACTCCTCACATCGTTAAGCCGAGATCGCTCAAAATGCTCTGCAGCGTACCCGTCTTGATGTCCTTCGCAGGATGTCGGGGCATGCGCGAAATCTTCGAACCGAGAATAATCCTGGTGTGGCGAGACTCTTCTACGAATTTGCAGCCGCGCTTCCGGCGCCAACGCCGGAGTTCGCTCGCCTTCACTAGTCAATGGTAACCAGTTGTGGTTACTCTGTCAACGCAAAAACCCGCCCTCTCCAGAGGAATACTTACATCGGCAACGCCCGCTTCTTTGCCTGCTCTGGAGTCAATATCGGGAAGTCCGGTGAGTCTGTCCTGGCCGTGGCCATGATCTGCTTGATGCGCGCGACCACCGTTGGATTCGCGGCCGACACGTCGTGATGCTCGCTGAGGTCCGTCGCCAGGTCGTATAGTTCGATCGGCAGATCCGGCCCTTTGCGGATGCCCTTCCAATTGCCCGTGCGGACGGCCTGGTGGAAGCCCAGTTCGTGGAACTCCCAGTAGAAGTACTCGTGCGGCTGCTGCGTCTTGCCTATCAATGTCGGCACGATGGAGGTGCCGTCCAGACCCTTGGGGGTGTCCACTCCGGCGAGCTCCGCGAAAGTGGGCAGGATGTCCCAAAAAGCCCAGGGGAACTCGCTCACCTGACCAGCTTTGATGGCCTTCGGCCAGCGAGCCACGCAGGGTACGCGGATTCCGCCCTCGGTCAAGTCCCGCTTGATGCCACGCAGGGGGCCTGAGCTCTCGAAGAACGACGGCGAGTGGCCGCCCTCCTTGTGTGGGCCATTGTCGGACGCGAAGATCACCAGGGTGTTCTGGTCCATGCCCTTGCGCTTCAACGTTGTCATTAGTTGGCCCACGTCCGAGTCCATGCGCGTGATCATGGCCGCGAAGTTCTTCTCCACCTGCGGCCAGTTGCGATCGGAGTACGGCTGATCGGAGGGCACCTGCATGCCGTTGCCCGTGTCCCGGCCCATTTCGTTGTTGGCATGCGGCTGCGTGTAGCAGACATGCAGGAAGAACGGTTGCGTCGCCGGCTGCCTCTCCAGAAAGCTGACTGCGTGCTGCGTGAAGAGGTCGGGCGCGTAGTCCTTGTGTTGCGTGCCCATGTTGCCACGCAGCATGAAGCTGCCGTCCTGGTTGAGCAGATGCTCGGGGTAGTAATTGTGCGCATGGAGCTGCGAGAAGAAACCGAACCACTCGTCCCAGCCCTTCTTCGTCGGATAACCGGTGGTGCCCAACTGCCCCAGACTCCACTTGCCGAAGAGGCCGGTGCGGTAGCCCGCCTGCTTCAGGAGTTCTGTCACGGTGATGTCGCTGGGCCGCAACGGCAGGTCGTTCCCCTTGTTGCCGCGCGTGTGGGCGTGGCCCGTGTGCAGGCCCGTCATCAGGGAACAGCGGGATGGCGCGCACACGGTCGAACCGGCATAAGCGGAGCCGAAGCGGATGCCCTCGGCGGCGAGGCGATCGATGTTCGGCGTCTGGATCCTCGTCTGGCCGTAGCATGCCAGATCTCCGTAGCCGAGATCGTCGGCCAGGACAAAGAGGATATTCGGGCGTGGCGCACTCACCACGGGCGCCAGCGCGGCGGCGGAAAGGCTCTGAAGGAATTGTCGGCGTTGCATGTTGGTGTTCAGCGGCCCAAGGCACGCAGTTGGCGTTGCGTGTAGTCCTCGGCGCGTCGATTCTCCTGTTGCGGGTCACAGATGCGGCGCAGCTCCTGCTCCAGCCGCCTCACGATTTTTGGCTGGCTCATGGCCAGATTGCTCAACTCGTCCGGATCCTTTTCCAGATCGAATAACTGATGCGGGGCGGCGCAATTGTAGATCAACTTCCAGCGGCCCTGCCGAACGAGGAAGGCGCTGGCGCGCGTACCGCCGCCCTGGAATTCACTGAAGACGACGCGGCCGTCGTCGCCGGCTGGCATCGATTGCAGCGGTTGCCCACACCAGGCGGCCGGCTGCTTGGCGCCGGTGGCCTGGAACATCGACGCCCGCAGGTCGTGCAGGTCCACCGGCGTCTGGACGCGGGCACCGGCCCGAAATCCGGGGCCGGCCGCGATCATGGGGATGCGGGCCGAATCCTCATAGAGGCTGCGTTTCCACCACAGCCCGAACTTGCCCAGCATCTCACCGTGATCCGATGTGTAGATGACCACTGTGTTTTCCGCCTGACCCGACTTCTCCAGAGCCTCCACCAGGCGGCCCAACTGCTGATCGACAAAGGTGACGCAGCCGTAGTAGCCGCGGCGCAGGCAGCGGATGGTCTCGGCGTCATAGTTGTCGGTCGCGAAGAACTTCCGCAGGTCCTCGGTGTAGGGGTGCTTCGCCCCAACGCTGTTCACACCGTACTTCGGCAGATCGGCGTGCTGGGCGTATTGTGCCCACAACTCGGGCGTGACGTTGTGCGGGAAGTGCGGCTTCAGCAGATTCACGGCCAGGGTCCACGGCTTCGTCATCGAAGGGGCCTTCCGCGCGAGCCACTCCAGGGCCAGGTCCACCTTCTTGAGGTCGCCGCCGAACGGGTTGGCCGTCACGCCATAGCCGGCTCCGCGATGGGCACCGTCCTTCTGCACGTCGAGCGGGATGCGCGACACCAGCGTGTCGCCGGGCCGCGCCCGGTCGCCCGGCGCAATCATCTCGGAGAAGCCCAGCGTCGAGGCCTGGTTGTACACATCCGTCTTGCCGATGTGGACGGAGTGCACACCCTGTTCATCCAGCACGTGCCCATAGCTGGGCGTATCCACGGGGAAGACATTGCAGTTGCCGTAGGTCTGCAGATCGAAGACGCGGCGGCCTGAGAGGAACGACGAGCGCGACGGCAGGCAGAGCGGGGAAGGGCAGTAGGCGTTCTGGAAGACCGTGCCCCGCCGCGCCAGCTTCGCCATGTTCGGCGTGGCGACAAACGGATGGCCGTAGGGTTCACTGTAGAGCGGGTTGTGTTCATCGCTCAGCAGCAGCAGCACGTTGTGGCGTGCGGCCGGAGCGGCGCCGAGCGCGGCGGCCGGCAATGTCTGCAAGAATTCGCGTCTTTGCATGGTTCTAGCTGCGTGCCTCCCACCAGCCGTGCGGCGGCTCTTTCTGCACGCGCGGCGGAGTTCGCGCCCCGCGCATCCACTGGTCAAACTGCGCCGCCAGCTTTGGCTGAGCCCCGGCGAGGTCCTTTTTCTCCGATGGATCCGCGGCGAGGTCGTACAGCTCCACGACGCCGTTCTGCCTGGGCCGCACGGCCTTCATGTGGCCGCGCCGCATCGCCTGCATGGGGACGCCGGGCGCGAACTCCTGCGTCTTCCAGTTGTAGTCCGGATGCTCCCAGTAGAGCATCTCGTGCGGCTTCTGCTGCTGGCCTAATAGCGTTGGCAGGACGGACATGCCGTCGATGCCCTTGGGCAGTGTCCGAACACCGGCCAGTTCGGCGGCCGTGGGCAGAAAGTCAGGGAAATACCACTGTAGATCCGACTTCCTGCCGGCCGGCACATGACCGGGCCAGCGGGCGAGCATTGGGGCTCGCACTCCGCCCTCATAGAGATTGCCTTTGTGGCCCCGCAGCCCCAGCGCGCTGTCGAAGAAGAACTCTCCGATCTCGGGCAGTGT
Source organism: uncultured Paludibaculum sp. (assembly GCF_963665245.1). NCBI lineage: Bacteria > Pseudomonadati > Acidobacteriota > Terriglobia > Bryobacterales > Bryobacteraceae > Paludibaculum > uncultured Paludibaculum sp. Next base: position 1,026,026 of record NZ_OY762268.1, on the reverse strand, counting down.
CGCGCCGTTGTCCGAGGTGAAAAACACGATGGTGTCCTGGTCCAGGCCCTGGCGGCGCAGTTCGGACATGATGCGGCCGACGTAGGTGTCGACACGCGTCACCATGGCGGCGTAGGCCGTGCGGACATCCGGCTGCGCCTTCAGCCGGTTGTTCGGTTGGCTCCAGGGCTTGCCCATGGGGAACTTGCCCCGGTACTCGGCCATGGAATCCTCGGGCACCTGCGGCTCGAAGTGCGGCATGGTGGGCGAGTGGTAGAGGAAGAACGGCTTGTCTTTGTTCTGGCGGATGAACTCCACCGCGCGGTTGGCGATGACGTCGTTGGCGTAGGTGACCCGAGCCCCGTTGATGTTGCCGGCCAGCGGGAACTCCTTGCCGTTCTCGTAGAGGAACCGCGGGTACTGAAAGTGCGCGTGGGCCTGGTGCAACGTACCGAAGAACTGGTCGAAGCCGTGCTTCCACGGGACTCCGTCGGTGCCGATGTCGCCCAAACCCCACTTGCCGCACAGTGCCGTGGCGTAGCCTGCCGACTTCAACACGTCGGCCACCGTACCCTCGCTGGCCAGCAGCGGCACGCCGCCCGGATTCGAACGGATGGGCGTGTGGCCGTTGTGCTGGCCGGTCATGAGCGTCGAGCGCGCCGGCGCGCACACCGTTCCGCCCGAGTAAGCGGTGGTGAACAGCATGCCTTCCGCTGCCAGCTTGTCGATGTTGGGTGTCCGGATGTACTTCTGGCCGTAGCAGCCCAGGTCGCCCGGACCCATGTCGTCCGCCATGATCCAGACGATGTTCGGCTTCCTGCGCGGCTGCGCCGAGAGGATGGCCGGCGCAGCCGCGAGGGTCTGTGTGAAGGTGCGTCGATTCATGGCTAGAACGCGTACTTCAGGGCGAACTGGATGCGGCGTGGATCCTCCGCGGTCGTGATCTTGCCTGCGTTCGGCGTCCCCACGGCCGTGTTCGGCGAACCGAAATTGGCGTGGTTGGCGAAGTTGAACGACTCGAACCGGAACTGGATGTAGTGCCCCTCCCAGGGCATGTTGAAGCTGCGCGACACCATGATATCCAGGTTCGTCCGGCCTGGCGCGTAGATCAGGTTGCGGCCCGCGTTGGACGTAACGCCCGGCGCCGATGCCACGACGAAGCCGGTGTCAAACCAGCGGTCGATGGTCCGTTCGGACGACGGCAGGTTGGGGTTGCGCACCCAGTCGCCGCGAACCGCGCCGCCCAGGTTCTGGTTGTTCACATTGAAGGAATGGCCGATGGCCAGGCCGGATTGCTTCGAGAAGATGCCGCCCAACTGCCAGCCGCCCAGGACCGCCGCCGCCGGGCCGGAGGTCAGGTAAGTGCGGCCCTTGCCGAATGGCAGTTCATAGACCGCGTTGAGGACGAACGCGCGGCGCCGGTCGAGGTTGGAGTTCGATCGTTCGCGCGACATATCCCATGGGGTCACTCCACTGGCGCCGCCGTCGAGCAGGTCTTCATTGCCTTGGTCGATGCTATGCGCCCACGTGAACGAGCTCAACAGCGTCAGGCCCTTTGAGAACCGCTTCTCCACCTTCGCCGTTAACGAGTTGTAGCTGGAGTTGAGGCTGTTCTCGTGCAGACTGATGGAACCGAACTGCGGCCGGAAGTAACGCTGGTTGGCGGCGACCGTGGCGCTGGGCGTCTGGGGCAGGTTGATGTTGCGGATGTTGTGCAGGTGCGTACCCTTGGTGCCGATGTAGCCCACCGTCAACAGAGCATCCCACGGCAGATTGCGTTGGACGTCGAGGAACCACTGGCTGACATAGAGGGTTGGGCGGAAGTCGGGGAATACGTACACGGCCGAGCCCTTCTGCACCGTGGAGGTCGAGAAGGCCGGGAATCCATCTTTCACGTAGTAGGCGGTCGCCTCGGGCGTGGTCTGCAGCCCGATGTCGGCGCTCTTCGGCGGGCCCGAGCGGAAGTTCGCGTTTTCCGTGCTGAGGCTGTTTGCCTCGCCGTAGAATGTGCCGGCGCCGGCGCGGATGACGGTCTTCGCATTCGCGGAATAGGCCAGGCCGATGCGCGGAGCCCAGTTGTTGAGATCGTTGGTTCCGCCGCTGTCCGTATCGCCGGTGGGGTATACAAACTTCTCGTCGGCCTGACTGGCCACGTTGATGCCCTGATACAGGTAACGGCTCACGCTCTGCGCGGCGTAGTTGGGGAACAGCGCCTTTTTGAATACCTCGTAGCGGATGCCGATGTTCAACGTCAGCTTGGACGAGATCTTGTAGTCGTCCTGGACGAAGAAGCCGTAGTACCAGTTGTTGATGTCCTCGCCCTGGTTGTTGCCGTAGTTTCCGCCGGAGACGTAACCCAGCAACATGTCGGCCATGCTATTGCCGGTATTCGCGCGGCTGGTGCCGTTGTTCGGCGACTCCGAGGTGAACTGCCCGTTGAATGAGAACTGGCCACGGCGGTAACGAGCCGCGTTCCGGAAGACGTTGGCCCGCCGCAGTTCGCCACCGAACTTCAGCGTATGCTTGCCGCGCTGCCACACCAAGGCATCGCTGACTTGGTAGTTCGAAAGATTATTCACGTTCGGCCAGAAGGCGCGCGGACCCATCTCGACGAAGCCCGACGGGGAGAATAGCGACCACCCCTGGTCCGAGCCGTCGGCGATCGAATCGCCGGGTGCGTTCTTGATGCCGAAGTTCGTGTTCATGTTCTCTTTGAACGGGATGTCGAAGGCCGTGTCGAACTGCGAATAGCCAAACCGCGCTTCATTGAAGAGCGTTGAGGTCAGGACGCTGCTCAACGCACCGGCCACGTTGTTGCCGTTCAGCTTCACGGTCTGTCCCTGACCGCCCATGGCGGGGTAGGGCAGGTAGCCGTTCTGATTCCGGAACTGATCGCGGCGGGAGTAGCGCGCGAAGAAGCGGTGCTTGTCGGAGAAGTTGTGGTCGCCGCGGAAGTCGTACTGATCCGCGTCGTCCGAGTCGCTGGGCCCGAAGTAGTAGTTGTTCGTCAGATTGTCATTCGCCCCGATGTTGGCGGTGGGATACAGACCGAGAATGTTCTTCACGACGGGGTCCCAGCGCGACTGCGGGATGATGTTGCCGGCGAACGGGCTGCGCTTGGCGGTCGATCCGGTCCCGGTCTGCGTCAACGGGTCAAAGATGTTCTGCCTCACGGCGGGCTGCTTCGAGAAGTCGCCGCGCTCGAGAATGTCACGACTGGGTAGCGTCGAAATGTAGCTCTGCCCGGTGCGGATGCGCGTGCCCTGGTAGCTGCCGAAATAGAAGGTCCGGTTCTTGATCGCCGGCCCGCCCAACGTGGCGCCGAACTGATTCTGGCGGTAAGACGGCTTCTTCGCGCCCGAGCGGTTGGCAAAGAAGTTCGTGCCGTCCAGTTTCTCGTTGCGCAGGAACTCATAGGCGGAGCCGTGGAGTTGGTTCGAACCCGACTTCGTGGTGACCAGCACCTTGGCGCCGGCGCGGTAGCCGTACTCGGCACTCAAGTTATTCGTGACGACCTTGAACTCGGCCACCGCGTCGACCGGTGGCTTCACCTGTTGGGCTTCGTAGCCCAAGGGGCCGCCGGACGTACGCGACGAGTTGTCGGTGCCGTCCAGTAGGACATTATTCTGGGCGATCTGCAGGCCGACCGCGGAGAATGCGCCTTCGTCCCGAGCCCGGCTGCCTACACCGAGGCCGCCACCAGGCAGTACGCCGGCCGTGAACTGGGCCAGTTGCAGATAGTTGCGGCCGTTCAACGGCATTTCCAGAATGCGCTTCGAGTCGACCACCTGCCCGACCTCCGAGGTCTCGGAGTTGATGAGCACGGCGGACGCCGAGACCTCGATCGATTCCGCGATCGTACCCGTCTTCAGTTCGAAGTCCAGGCGCGCGGTCTGTCCGGTTTCCAACCGGAACTCCGCCAGCTTCTGCTGCGCGAACCCAGAGGCGTCGCACTCAATCCGGTAGCGACCAGGCGGAAGCAGCGGGAACAGGTAGAGGCCTTGTTCATTGGTTGTCGCTTGTGATGCGACGGAAGTATCCAGATTGATGGCGCGGATGGCCGCGCCGGGCACGGCGGCCTTGGTGGGATCGGTGACTTGGCCCTGGATCCCGGAATTCTGTGCGAAGAGGGCGGATCCGAGGCCCAGCAGCAAGAGGACAACTGTGATTTTTGACATCTTGACCATTCCTGTAGTCTAAACGGTCTTTGGGGCCAACGGGGCGCCCCTGAAGCTCCGCCAGCAGTTATGCGCCTGCCCGCACAGGGTGTCCAGCAAAGTCGTGTGAAAAATAAAAAAACGACATAAAATACACCTAACCCACTGATGCACCAGGAAGTGTTTCACTTCGGTCCGTTTCTGGCCGACGTACAGTTACGCACGTTAGCGCGCGGCCATACGCCCGTTGCGGTAACACCCAAAGTGTTCGATGCCCTGCTCATCTTCTTGAAAAGTGACAATCAGGTGGTGACCCGGGAGGATCTCTGCGCCCAGCTCTGGCCGGGCCAGGTCGTCACGGATGCCAATGTGAACCAACACATCTCGATGCTGCGCAAGGCGCTGGGCGACGGCGGCTCCGGCGAGCGGTACCTCGTCACACTGCCGGGCCGTGGCTACCAGTGGGTAGCGCCGGTCAGCGTGCCGCACTCCGCCGAGACGGTGAACGTCGCCTGGCGGCTGACCGCGCTCGCCGCTGGAGTCGTCATCATGCTCGCGGGACTTGTGATCTGGAACCAGAGGCAAGCCAACGTCCCCTTCGAGTTTGGCCAGCGCCACTCGCTCACACGGCTGCCCGGCAGTGAGTACCAGCCCGCCGTCACCCGCGACGGCGCCAAAGTCGCTTTTATCTGGGACCAGGACGGGGCCAATAACCCGGCCGTCTACGTCCGTGGCCCGGACGACGACGAGCCTCGACGGGTGAGCGAAGGTCACTACGAGCACAGCAGCCCGGCGTGGTCGCCCGATGGCCGCCTGCTGGCCTACATCCGCTATGAGGCCTCGTCGCTGCGCCTGGTCATCACGCCCGAGCGCGGCGGCGCCGAACGCGAGATCGTTCAACTCTACCGTTCGCGCTACGGGATGAATTGCCGCCATCTCGATTGGTCGCCCGACGGCACGAAGCTGGTCGTCGACGACAAGGAATCGGCGGCCCAAGCCTTTGGTCTCTTCCTGGTGGATATCGCCACCGGCAGCCGGACGCGGCTCACGCGGCCACCCGATGCCGTCATCGGTGACGTCGATCCGCGCTTCTCGCCGGACGGCCGCCAGGTCGCCTTCGTCCGCATGAGCGATCGGTTCCGCCAGGATCTCTGGGTTACCGACCTCTCCGGTGCCAACCAGAAGCGGCTCACCAGCGCGGACCGAACCATCAGCGGCCACGACTGGTCGCCCGACGGCCGCCGCATCTACTTCGGCTCCAACCGCCGCCGCGAGTTCGAAGTCTGGACGGCCAACGTCGACACCGGGGCCGCCCAGGGCACAAACATCTCCAGCGCCAATCCGCTTCAGCTCTCGGTCGGCCGTTCGGGCGGTCGCATGGTCTATTCCGACCTTCAACAGGATCTGAACATCTGGAAGCTGGACCTGGACGCCGCCCGGCATGGCGCCAACGGCTGGAGCCGTGTGATCTCCTCCACCGGAGAAGAGATCCTGCCCTTTGTCAGCCCAGACGGGACGCGCCTCTGCTACCGGTCGGACCGCTCCGGGGAAGGCCAGCTCTGGGTGAGCGGTGTCGACGGCGGACGGGCCATGCAGGTGACGCGTGGAGCCGTGCATCCCGTCGCCTGCCGCTGGTCGCCCGACAGCCGCAAGCTGGCTTTCAACGACGCCCTGACGCAACGTCTCTATGTAGTGGATGCCGCGGGCGGCACGCCGCAGATCTTAGGCGGACCAGATGTACTTGGTGGTCATCCGATGTTTGATTCCTCCGGGCGGTCCGTCTACTACAACAATCAGGACGTCATTTGGCAGGTGTTCATGGATGGCGTTGCGTCTACCCGGATTCTCGCCTCCACCGGCATCCACCAGAAGTTCCTGTCCCGCGACGGCCGCAGCTTGTTCTTTACCCGGCGCCGCACAGACTCCACGATCTGGCGCTACGACTTTGCGACGAAGACCGCCGACCAGGTTGTCGATGGCCTGCTCGCCGGTTACTGGGGCGCCTGGGCGCTCGGCCGCGATGGTATTTATCTCCTCGCCGAAAGCCGCCAGCCCATGGGCGGTGCAGCCGTCCTGTTCCATCCACTGAATGGTGGACCAGATCGGGAAATCACGCGCTTCCCGGGCCAGCTTCCGCCCATCGGCACCTCCACCTGGTCGCTGTCTCCGGACGAGCGCTATCTGTACTGCGTCCGGGTCGACGTGTCGCACAGCGACCTCACCCAGGTGGAAGGCGTCCGGTAGGGCCTTGAAGATATGCCCTCAAACAGATGTAACTGCTTCGTTCTCAGTCTGGTACCAATGGTTTTAACTCCGGTACTAGGTACTTCTTGCACCGAGCTTGAGTATCTTTCCTTGCGCCGTCAGTATAAGAAGCGCCGATAATCGGGATATGACGCGGCCGGTCAGAAAGTCCATGCGTGTGGCGGCGGAGTTCCTCGGAACCCTTGAACTGGTGACGCCCAGCGAGGCCGGGCTCGCCTACGGAATTCGCGTGACGGACGTTTCGTCCGCTGGCATTGGCGTCACTTTGCGGGGCGAAGTGCCGGTGGGCACGAAAGTCCGCCTACTTCTGGACAGCGGTGCGCTGGATGGAACCATCATCCATTGCCGGCCGGAACACGGCCATTTCGCTGCTGGCGTCAGAATCGATCAGAACGCCGTAGCGCTCTCGCGCATCCGATGGGCCGCTTCGTTGCGGCTGTCTCAGAACGCGCGCCCCAGGGCCAACGCGGCATCCTGAGTCCCGGCTATTCCGCCCGCAACGCCTCCACCGGATTCACACGCGCCGCGCGGCGCGCCGGCAGGAAACTGGCGAGCATCGACGAAACGGCCAACACCACGGAAACGCCCGCCAGGGTCGTCAAATCCCAGGTCTCGACGCCGAACAGCAGGCGCCGTATCAACGTGGCGGCCGCCACGGCGCAAAGCAGCCCGATGCCTACTCCAAAGGCTGTCAGCCAGCCAGCCTCTTTCAAAATAAGCTGGTAGACCGAGCCCGGCTGCGCGCCCAGCGCCATCCGCAGGCCAATCTCGCGGGTGCGCTGGCTCACTGAGTAGGCCACCACTCCATAGAGTCCAATCACGCCCAGCAGGAGCGCGAGCAGGGCAAAACCGCCCACCAGCCAGGCCGAGGATCGATGCAGGTAGGCGGAAGGCGAGTCGTTGATGCGCGTCGTCATGGTCGCACCCTGGGCGGTGACGATGCCCGAATCGAACCCCCGGATCGTCGCCGTCAGCGCCGGCAGCAATTGCTGCTCGGATTGCGCCGTCCGTACGACCAGGTTGAAAAAGCGGCTGGGGTCCTGCTTGAACGGGATGTACAGTGCCGGCACGGTTGCCACCTCCAGCGGCCCCTCCTTAATGTCGTCGACGATGCCCACGATCTCGATGGGCTTGGGCGGGTCAGTCAGGTAGGTGAGATGCTTCCCGATGGGGTCTTCCCCTGGAAAATACTGGCGCGCCATGGCTTGGTTGACGATCGCCACACGCGGCTTCGAAGCGTCGTCTCCTTCGGTAAAGTAACGCCCTCGAATCAGTCGCGCGCCCAGAGTCGTGAAGTAGCCCGCACTCACGTCACGCTCCGGCACCTCATTGTGCTCCCCATGCCACGGCCGGCCGATCACCCGGAACCACGTTGTATTTCCGTTACCGCCCACCGGCAGGCTGGACGTGAGGCCCACCGACGTTACGCCCGGCAGGCTCTCGATACGGTCGACGATGGCGCGCTGCATCGCGCCGGCCTGCTCATCCTTCGCATAGCCGGACTGTGGTGCCGCCACCCCCAAAGTGACCAGATGATCCGGCCGGAACCCGATATCGACCCGCAGCAGGCTGTACAGGCTCTTGCCGAGCAATCCGGCGCCCACAAGCAACACCACCGCCGTCGCCAACTCCAGCACCACGAGCTTGGAGCCCAGCCGCCGCCACGCCGTGCCGGCCGACCCCCGGCTGCCTTCCGCCAGTCCGTCCCGGGTTTGGCCGAACGACAGATGGAAAGCCGGAGTGACCGTGAACAGGATCAGCGCCAGCAGGGCGATCTCCCCGGCAAATGCGAGCACGCGCGGATTCAGGGCAAGGTCCTGCAGAAAGGGCATGCGGGCCATCAGGTTGGCGGGAACCAGACGCGTCAGCAGTTGCATGGTCCAGTAAGACGCGACCAGCCCCAGCACGCTGCCGGCAGCAACCAACACGAGCCCCTCGGTGACAAACTGCCGGATCAGCCGGAGCTTTGAGGCACCCAGCGCGCTGCGCACGGCCATCTCGCGGCGACGGCTCTCAGACCGCACCAACAGCAGGTTTGCCGCATTCACGCCGGCAATCAGCAATACGAGAACCGATCCGCCCAGCAACACCAGCAGGATGGGGCGAATGTCGCCCGTGATCACTTCGGTGAGACTGGCTACGGCCGCACCTTGATCGCGATTCGAATCGGGGTACTGCGCCTCAAGCTGTTTCGCGATCACCTTCACATCGGCCAGCGCGGACTGAACCGTGACTCCATCCCTCAAACGCGCCACGCCATAGAGCGAGTGGCAACTGCGCCGCAGGTCGCAGCCCCCGGCGGGGTGCAATGCGGCCCAGAACTCCGCCGGTTCGGCCGGGGCGAAGTGGAAGTCGCGCGGCAGCACCCCGACGATGGTGCTGGGTTCGCCATCCATGGTGAGAACCTGGCCGACGACATCCGCCTTGCCGCTGAAGCGCTTCTGCCATGTGCCGTAGCTCAACAACACCGCCCGGTGTGCGCTCGGCAGGTCCTCGCCCGAATAGAAGTCGCGTCCGACAATCGGAGTAACACCCAGCGTCCGAAAGAAGCCATCGGTGACGCGGGCCACCCTCACGGGTTCAGCACCCGCCGCCGTGGTCAGGATGAAGCCCCGCTGGTCGTAGGCATCCAGAGACTGGAAGACCTTGTTCATCTTCTTCCAGTCGAGGTAGTCGGCGTACGAGAGATTGGAGTGCGGGAACAAAGGGACTGTCTCGAAGACGCCCACCAGGCGCGTGGGATCCCGGTAGGGCAGGGGCTTGATGAGCGTCGCGTCGACAAAGGCGAAGATGGCCACACTCGCGCCCATCCCCAAGGCGAGCATCAGGATGGCGGTGAAGCTGAAGCCCAGGCTCTTTCGCAGTTGCCGGATGGCGAAGCGGGTGTCCTGCACCAGATTGTCGATCAGATTCAGTCCACGCATATCCCGGCACTCCTCTTTTCTCTGTTCCAATCCGCCCACAGACCGCAGTGCCGCCCAGCGCGCCTCATCCCGGTTCAGGCCCGCGGCCAGGTTTACGTCCATCTCCCGGTCGAAGTGGTAGCGCAGTTCTTCGTCGAGCTCGTCTTCCAACTGGCGTCTCGAGAAAAGAGACCGCAGCCGCATTCGAAGGATGTTCATCCAACGCATAGGCTTGCCCTTTGCTACGTCGTGCGCACGATGAGAGAGATGGCCGCGGCCAGCCGCTCCCATTGCGCCGTCTCCTGGTCGAGCACCGCTCGGCCGGCGTCCGTCAGTGTGTAGTATTTGGCCCGGCGGCCGTTGTCGCTGATGGCCCACTCGGAGGTGATCCACGCGCTCTGTTCCAGCTTGTGCAGGGCCGGATAGAGTGCGCCCTGGCCCACCTGCAGGACCTCCCCGGACATCTGCCGGATACGCTGCGCGATCGCCCAGCCATGCATCGGCTCCAGGGCGATCACTTTGAGAATCAGCATGTCCAGGGTGCCCTGGACCAGGTCGGTCGGCTTGCTCAATGTCTCTCCCCTTAGTTACTGACAACAGCCTAGAGGGAGACGCACCGCACCGTCAAGACGGGGCGTGAAAAGTTACAACGCTGGATGGCTACGCGGCGCGTGGCTCACTGTGACCTTCCACCGTGCCGGCTTGTGCCCGGACAGGTGGACGGACAAGGAAAGGCAGGATGGCGCTGACGGCCAAAATCCCCGCCAGGATGTAGAGCGCCAGGTCGTAGTGGCCGGTCGTCTGCCGGATCCGCGCGATCAGCACCGGACCCAGTACGCTGCCACAGCCCCACGCCGTCAGCATGAGACCGTAGATGGAACCGACGTCCTTGGCACCGAAATAGTCAGCGCAGAACGCCGGCATCGTGCCGAACCCGCCGCCGTAGCACAGCAGAATGATGACGCACAGTGTCGTGAACAGACCGAACCCCGTGACGCTCGGCAGGAGGACGAACAACAGCGCCTGCAACAGGAACATGGCCAGGAAGACCCATCGGCGCCCAATGGCATCCGACAGCCAGGCCCAGAGGAAACGGCCCGCTCCGTTGGCGATGGAGATGATGCCCACCATGGTGGCTGCGGTCGCCGCGCCGACGCCGCTGATCTCCTGGACCATGGGCGAGGCCTGGGAAATGATGGCAATGCCGGCAGAGACATTCAGGAACAGCATCGCCCACAGGGCATACCATTGCCAGGCCCCTACGGCTTGGCGAAGCGTGAAGTCAGTAGCCACGGCCGCGCCGCCGGATTTGGCAGGCACCCAGCCTTCGGGGCGGTAGCCCGCCGGCGGTTCGCGCATCAGCAAAGCCGACCCCGCCACCAACAGAAACGACGCGATGCCCAACACCGCAAAGGTGGAGAGAACACCCACGGACGCGATCAACCGCGTGGCGATGGGCGCCGTCACCAGTGCGCCTGCACCGAAGCCGGCCACGGCGACGCCAGTAATAAAGCCACGGCGATCAGGGAACCATTTCACCAGTGTGGCGACCGGCACAATGTAGCTCAGCCCGATGCCGGCTCCGCCGATCAGCCCATAGCTGAGGTAGAGCACCCATAGTCCGTGGTTCGACTGGCTGGCCAGCGTCACACCCAATCCGTAAAGCAATCCGCCCGTCAGGCCCACCACGCGCGGGCCCTTGGCGCGCATCCAGAGGCCGCCGGCGAATGCCGCGCAGCCCAGCGTGAAAATCGTGATGGTGAAGGTGAGACTCACCTCCGTGATGGTCCAGTGGAACTCCTTCATCAGCGGGGTGCGGAACACACTCCACGCGTAGACGGCGCCCAGGGCGATCTGCATGGCGACGCCCGCCGCGGCAATCAGCCAGCGGTTGGGGCTCTTTGGGGTCGAAATCGTGCTGCTCATTTTCGTTCTCGGGTGACTCAGAGGCGGAACATCTGGACGAAGTTCTGGAGCCGACCCACTGTCCGGTTCAGGTCCGCTATGGCCGTGTCGGTTTGGCTCGCGCCGGCGCTGGTGAGCCGGACTGCCTCGGCCAACTGGCTCATATCGGCGGCAATGGCGGCGGCCGCTTCGGCGGCATCGGCAACGTGGCGGCCCATCTGGTTCGTAGTGGCCGTCTGTTCTTCTACCGCGGTGGCAATGGTGTGCGAAATCTCGTTGATCTCGCTGGTGACCGTCGCAATCTCCGCAATCGCCTTGACACTATCCTTCGTGTCGGACTGAATTGCTTCGATCCGCCCACTCACCTCTTCCGTCGCCTTCGCGGTGCCTTTCGCCAGCTCCTTCACCTCGTTGGCCACGACCGCGAAACCCTTACCCGCCTCGCCGGCACGGGCCGCTTCGATGGTGGCGTTGAGCGCCAGCAGATTGGTTTGCTGTGCGATGCCGGTGATCACCTTGATCACTTTGCCAATCTCCTGCGAACTCTGGCCCAGGTGCTGCATCTTCTGGCTGGTGGTGTCGGTGACGGCCACGGCCGACCGCACCACTGTGGCGGCCTTGCTCGCGTTCCGGGCGATTTCCCGAATGGAGGTCAGCATCTCCTTCGAGTCGCCGGAGGCTGTAGTGAGATTGGCGGATACCTGCTCGCTCGACCGGGCCGCGCTGTTCGCCCGCTGGTTGGCCTCTGCCGCCGTGCGCGCCATCTCGTGAGAGACCGCGCCGATCTCTTCGCTGGCGGCGGCCAGCACATGGGTATGCTCGGCGATGTGGTTCACTTCCCGGGCCAGTGTCGTGCACACATCGTTGAGCGACTTGGCGATGACGGCATAGTCTCCGTCGTAGTCGCCGCGCACCCGCGCCGTCAGATCCATCTTGGCCAGTGCCTGCAGGACCTCCTCGATCTCCGATACCGGCTTCAGCCAGGCATCGAACATGGAGTTGAAACGTTCGAAAATCTTGCGGTTGGCGCCTGTGAACTGCTCCACGTCGCTGCGCACGCGAAGGTCGCCCCGTGAGGCGGCATCGGTCAGGCGCGCGATCTGCGTGTTGCGGCGGTTGATGACGTCGATGAAGCCGTTGCAGACGTCTTTCGCGTATTTGAACTCGCCGGGGAACCCGCTTTGGAAGGCGGGAGGAATCTGTCCGATGCTCATCAACTCCACGGACCGTACGGCCTGTGTGTAGGTGGAGACGATCTCCTCCAACGTCTCGTTGATCAAGGCACAACCGGCCGCCGCATCTCCTGAGTATTGAGAAACATCCAGCCTCTGCTTGAGGTTGCCCGCGGCGACGGACTCGCGCAACCGCCGCGCATCCCGCTCAAAGCGGCTCCATGTCTCATCTGACGCCGGATCGGAACTCATTCCACGCTCCATTTCGCTGGACCTCCCACGCCCCATTCGGCCCCAGTGAGGCTGCCACGCTCAGCGGTGGAGCCGGACACACACGGTCCTTCTTACCGCACTGAGTAGTCCAAATAGGTGCTACCCCCTTAATCGCCCTAGCCTCCTGAAGTCTTTATAGTTAAAGATCCTAAACACCCTAAGGTGAATTACCGCCACGTCGAATGCCGATTCGGACACGCGTGGCGGGGCGGACAGGATTCTTGTCCGCAGTTGTTACATTTCCGGTGTCCCGCAATCGAATGAGCGAATTACGGTAGCCTGGACAAAGCTGGTACGCAGTTCGCACCGGCATATGCTGTGTCTTCGCCGTAGGCAATGTGCGGGATCGTTTTGGGGATGATCGCCTGTCAGAAAAAAATCCGCGTGCGGTGTCGATTTGCACATTCGCCGTTCGACTACCTTAAGGAGAATCTGGGATGAAGTATATGTTGCTGATCTATGCGGATGAGAACGCCTGGACTGAATCGGAGCGTGTGGATTGCTACGGCGAGTCATCGAATCTCGCCCACCAACTCAGCACCAACGGACAGTACGTCAGTGCTTCTCCTCTGCAATCGGTTTCCACCGCCGTCAGTGTCCGTGTACGGGAAGGGAAACGGCTTGTCACCGACGGTCCGTTTGCCGAAACGCGAGAGCAGCTCGGCGGCTACTTCATGGTGGAGGCCCGGAACGTCGACGAGGCGATCGACATCGCCGGCCGCATTCCTGGCGCCCGCAAGGGAACCGTTGAAGTGCGGCCCGTCGTGGAACTTCAAACCCTGCCGCCGGAGCCCTAGGCCGGCCCGGACGCGCCACTGGGCGGCGCACCGGATCTCCCGGAAAAGATGGATGCAAGTTTGAAAGGAGCTGAGGGATGAGCAGCGTACGAGTACTGGTTGGCACCCGCAAAGGTGCCTTTGTTCTGGAATCGGATGCGAAGCGCAAGAAGTGGGACGTCAGCGGTCCGCACTTCGCTGGCTGGGAGATCTATCACGTAAAGGGTTCGCCCGTGGATCCCAACCGGATCTTCGCCTCGCAATGCAGCGGATGGTTCGGCCAGCTGATTCAACGGTCGGACGATGGCGGCAAGACCTGGGCACCCATGGACAACAAGTTCGTCTACGACGGTGTGCCGGGCACCCATCAGTGGTATGACGGCACGCCGCATCCCTGGGAGTTCAAGCGTGTCTGGCACATGGAGCCGTCGCTTACCGACGCCGATACGGTGCTGGCCGGAATCGAGGACGCGGCCCTGTTTCAGTCCAAAGACGGCGGCAAATCGTGGAACGAGTTGTCCGGCTTGCGCAATCACGGCTCAGGTTCGAAGTGGCAGCCTGGAGCGGGCGGGATGGGTCTGCACACGATTCTGCTCGACCAGACCAATCTGCAACGGATCTATATCGCCATCTCGGCGGCCGGCGCGTTCCGTTCCGACGACGGAGGCGCTACCTGGAAGGCGATCAACCAGGGGCTGCGGTCGCAGTACATTCCCGACCCCAAAGCGGAGGTCGGCCACTGTGTCCATCGCATCGCCATGCACCCGTCGCGGCCCAACACGCTCTTCATGCAGAAGCACTGGGACGTGATGCGCACCGACAATGCCGGGGACGAGTGGCATGAGGTGAGCGGTAACCTGCCGACGGACTTCGGCTTCGTCATTGACGTCCATGCGCATGAGCCGGAGACCATCTATGTGGTCCCGATCAAGAGCGACTCCGAGCACTTCCCCATCGACGGCAAGCTCCAGGTGTTCCGCAGCCGCACCGGCGGCAACGAGTGGGAGCCGCTCACCAAGGGTCTGCCGCAGAGCGACTGCTACGTCAACGTGCTGCGCGATGCGATGGCCGTCGACAAGCTCGACGAATGCGGTGTCTACTTCGGCACGACCGGCGGCCAGGTCTACGCGTCGGCCGATGCCGGCGACTCCTGGGCGCCCATCGTCCGCGACCTGCCGGCCGTTCTGTCGGTGGAGGTCCAGACGCTGTCATGATCCGCGTCGAACTGCCCGCCCATCTGAGGAATCTGGCGGGCATCCAAGGCGAACTGCAGCTCCATCTAGCCGGCCCGGTCACCATCCGGGCCGTGCTGGACGAGTTGGAGCAACGCTACCCCATGCTCGCCGGCACGATGCGTGACCACGTGACCCAAAAGCGCCGCGACTTCCTGCGCTTCTTCGCCTGTGAAGAGGACTGGTCGCACGAGCCGCACGACAAGCCCCTGCCCGAGGCCGTAGCCGCGGGCAGGGAACCGCTCATCATTCTGGGCGCCATCGCGGGCGGGTAGGGGCTCACTGGCCGTCGGGCACGCGGGGTGTGGTCTCCCTTCCATTCCGGCTAAATGTGCGCGCGTTGATCGTGACATACGGCATCCACGGGCGTGTGGGGCGGCTGATAAACTTGTCGGATGCTCGACCACAATACGGACCAGGACTGGGAAGAATTTGCCAGAAGCGAACCCTACTGGTCTGTTCTCTCCGCTGAGGAGTTTCGCAAGAAGAACCTCCGGCCCGAGGCCATCGAGCGCTTCTTTAGTAGCGGCGAGGAGAGCATCTCCGCCATTGTCGATGTGCTCGGTCAGCACTTTGGCTCGCCAAAGTCATTCGACCTGAGCCTGGATTTCGGCTGCGGCCTCGGGCGGCTTCTGCTGCCGCTTGCCGCCAGAAGCAAGAAAAGCATCGGCTTGGACGTGTCGCCCACAATGCTCGGATTGTGCCGCGAGAATGCCGATCGGCGAAATGTCCGGAATATCGAACTGGTCCAGTCCACCGACGACCTCGCGGCGGTAGCGAAGTACGCCGGGGCCGTCGATCTCATCACGAGCTACATTGTCTTCCAGCACATCCCGCCGCGCCGGGGCTTTCAAATCCTCAACGGACTTCTGCGTCTATTGCGACGCGGAGGAGTCGGATATCTTCACTTTACCTTCGCGGCTGAAATCCGGAGTGTGAAGTATGAAGCCGACAATGTGAGCGGTTCATTGTATCGGTTTTTTGAGCGGACGCCGGATGGGATTCGAAAGCTTGTGGAGCATCCAGCCGGGGACACGCAGATTCAGATGAATCACTACAGTATGAATGAACTCTTGTGCTACCTTTACCAAAATGGGATCGCAGACGTGTCCATTAAGTTCACGAACCATTCAGGAACGCTCGGCGCGGAGTGCTACGTCCGAAAATCCTGACATCTCAAGACGGTGCCTGGCGGATGCATAGCCTTTTTGTCATTGGCGATGTGGGCGGTCCGGAGCAGTTCCACTTGGGCGACGAGGCGATGCTCGAGGCCAACCTCCTCGCTCTGGGGCGGCTCATCCCCAATGCGGAATTCACGGTTGCATCGGCTGACCCCGAATGGACCAGTCAACGCTACCGTGTAGCCTCTGTCAAATGCCCGTTCGAAGGCCCCCTCGACAAGACATTGGCCGGTGCGTCCGGAGTTGTCGTTTCGGGAGGTGGGAACCTGTGCTCCACTTGGCCCGAGAAGGTCACGGATCGAATCTCTCTGCTTGAGCATGCTCAGGCGCTCAACCTTCCAACGGTTGTCCTCGGACAGATGATCGGGCCCCACTTGACCGCCGATCAGGGACGCCTGCTGTCCGGTCCACTGCGGAGGTGCGATTGGGTCGGTGTCCGCGACGAGTCCTCTGCCTCCATGGCTCTGCGCCTGGGTGTGGATCCAGCACGCCTGCACAGGCAGATGGACGATGCCTACTTCCTCGATCCACTCCCCGTGGAGGACGAACGTGTGGCATCGTTGGGCGGCCTGCCGCAACCCTGGATTCTTGTCACTCTAGATCCTTCATTTGCCTCTTCGCACCGCGCAAAGACGCTGGACGTCCTCGCCAGCCAGCTCGACAATCTGGCCTGCAGCCTGAGTGCCTCCCTAATCTTCGTTCCGCACGTCGGCGGATTGCATGGCAGCGGGGACGCCGAGGCCGGACGAGCCCTGCGCTCAAAGATGCGCGCCGATCTCCTGCTTCTGGATCCCTGGGAACAGCGCGAGGTGGTGTGGCTCACCGGTCAGGCGGCCATGGTGGTCTCGGCACGCTATCACCCGCTGGTGTTCGCCACCGCGTGCGGTGTTCCGGCCTTGGGCATCACCGTCGATGCGTACACCCGGACCAAGCTCCACGGCGCCCTCGCGTCCGCGGGCGTCGAAGGGTGGTGCCTGTCCGTGGCCGATGTGGAGCGTGGAGCCCTGCTACCGCTTGCCATGGAGCTGTGGCATCAGCAGGCCGGCATTTGCCAGCGTCTGGCGGCTGCGTCCCAACAGGCCTGGCATCACGAAAAGCAACGATGGGACGGGATTCTCCGCGCGCTGCGCGTCGCCCCCTCTTCGGCGGACTTGCCGGCCCCGCCGGCGATTCACGTTGCGCTTGATGGCGGTGCGAGCAGCGCCGCTCTCATCAGCAGCGACCAGTGGCGGGAATACGATCGGAACGGCTACCTCCGCCTGGGCCGCCTGCTGGACGATGGCCAACTCTCCCGGCTTGGCGAGAGGCTGGACGACATCATGCTCGGCCGTGTGCGCTATCCGACTCTCCATATGCAGCTCGACACCGGCGGGGCGTATGAGGATCTGCCCGACCCCGTGGCCGGCCACTCCGGTGCCACGCTCGCTTACCGCAAGATTCAGGGCCTGGAGGCCGATCCGCTGGTTCTGGAATTGATCAGGCGCGATCTCTTTCGCGAGATTTGCGCACGGCACTATGGCGCTCACGTCCCCATCTCGATTTTCCGCGTGATGATGATGAACAAACCGGCCAGCCAGGGCACCTATCTCCCCTGGCATCAGGACGCCGGCGATGTCTGGAAGCTCGACCGCGATCCCTTGGTCACCTCGTGGATTGCGCTCGACCCGGCCACGCGCCTCAATGGATGCGTCCAGGTCATTCCCGGCTCGCACCACCTCGGTCTGTTGAGCAAGAACGGCAGCACGCTGAGTCCGGAGCACGTGGAACAGTACTGTCCCGAGGACCGGATCGAGTATCTCGAACTTGAGCCCGGGGAAGGACTGTTGCTGCACAACTGGCTGCTTCATCGCAGCGAAGTGAACCGCACCGGGACGCCACGGCGGGCGCTCAGCGCCTGCTACATGGACGGACGAACGCTGGGGACCCTCACCGGCACGCGCTATCCCATCGTCTTCGGCACCCACGAAGACACCGAATCCGCAATGCCATTCCTGCGCGGACTGCTGGCCGAATCCGCCCAACTGCGTGAGATGGCGATGGAGGCCGAACGTTACGCCCGCAGCCTCCTCGAGGACAATCAGCGTCGCGAGGAGATGCGGCTGGAATCGGAACGATATGCCAAGTCGCTCGAAGCCGAACTCAAGAAGCTTCGTGCGCCCCGCGGAATTCCGTTCTTCCGCTGATGGGACGCGCCATGGGTGGCACTGCGCTATTCACAGTCATCGCGAAGAACTATCTGGCTCACGCGCGCCAGCTCATGCGCTCGGCGGCGGTGCACCATCCGGATTGGCGTCGCTTTGTCATCCTTGTCGACCGCGTCGACGGTTACTTCGATCCGGGACGCGAGGACTTTGAGATCATTCTATCCACCGGCTTGTTCATACCCGAGTCGCGCTGGTTTCACTTCAAGTACAGCATCCTGGAACTGAGCACTGCGGTGAAGCCCTACGCCTTTGAACACCTTTTCCGGCGGCATGGCTTTGACCAGATCGTCTATCTCGATCCCGACATTCGAATCTACTCGCCCCTGCACCGCGTCACTGAGTCACTCCAGTCATCGTGCATCGTCCTGACTCCACACCTCACCGCGGCTCTGGAGGACAATAAGCGGCCCAGCGAGATCGATATTCTCAGATCCGGCTCGTACAACCTCGGGTTCATTGCTGTTGCCCGCTGCGCGTCGGCGTCGTCCTTTCTCTGCTGGTGGCAGCAGCGGTTGTTCGACCATTGCTTGGTCGACCTCCCACGTGGCTTGTTTGTCGATCAACGATGGGTCGACCTTGTGCCGGGCATGTTCGAGAACGTGGCCGTGCTTCGCGACCCGGGCTACAACGTGGCTTACTGGAATCTCTCGCACCGGCCAATCACTCGCTCCGCGGCCGGCTATGAGGTCGCGGGCGCGCCGCTCGCCTTCTTTCACTTCAGCGGCTATGACGTCGATCACCCGGGCCAGGTGTCCCGGCATCAGAACCGCCACGAACTTCAGACCCTCGCTCCCGTAGTTCGGCAGATCTTCAGCGACTATGGAGACCAGTTGCTCGCGGAAGGCTTTACAGCGTGCCGGAACTGGCCTCAGGCTTACTCATGTTTTGAAAATGGTACCGGCATTCCCGATATGTGCCGGCCCATCCATCACGAGGAGCCCGAACTCGCCCGGTCGGTCGCCGACCCCTTCTCCGACGAGGGATTCAAGCTGTTTGTAGAAGTGTGGAACCGGCCAATTCAGGAGCACGCCGGCCGGCCTGGAATCTCCCGTCTGGCCTACCGCATCTACCGGACCCGGACGGATCTCCAGGCCGCAATGCCCGACATCTTTGGCGGGCATTACTTTCGATTTCTCGAGTGGCTGCTGAACAGCGGCCGAGTTGAGCACGGCGTCGGAGACGTGTTCCTGACCACGATAACGGCTGCCGCCCGTACCTACCGGGATCACCGCGAGAGTCTGGCCGCGCCCGATCCGTTGGACGAGCGGGAGGGCGTCGACGGTGCACCCGGGGAGGCGCCGGTCGACGGTTCCCGGCTCCACCTCACACGGCTGGGCGCGGCGATCTACAATGCACGCCCTGAATTGCAGCGCATCTTCCCGGATCCGCGCGGGCGTGATCGCGCGCGCTTCCTGGTCTGGCTGCTGACCTATGGGCGCCAGGAGTATCAGCTTTCAAGTCACCATGTAGCCATCCTGAATCAGCAGTGGCGATCCGTCCTCGACTCCCTGCCTAGTTCCTATGCCAGACTTCGATACCAAGCAATACTGGCAGCGATGAGCGCCTCCCTGTCCACGCGCGGCTTGCTGAGCCGGGCGAGGTCCGTAATTGGCGTACTCCGCAATGGATCCCAGCGTGCCCAAACGGTTGGAAACCTCCCCTACGTCGCCCCGTCCGGACTGGCCGTTGCCGTTCCGCTCGAGTTGGAGTGCGCCGAGTTCGGCGTCAACCTTGTGGGGTACTTCCGGTCTGAAACCGGCGTGGGCGAATCGGTCCGCGCTGCGTGCGGGGCCTTGCGCTCCGCTTCGGTTCCGATCAGCCTGCGCGGAGCCGAGGAGGCTGGCTACTGCCAGGCTCGCGATCGCTCGGTTGGACCGATGTCCGCCGAGTTCCCCTATTCGACCAATCTGATCCATGTCAACGCGGACCAGACTGTCAACGTCGCGAACCAGCTTGGTGGGCGCTTCTTCCGGAACCGCCACAATATCGGCTTCTGGGCCTGGGAACTGGAGGAGTTTCCAGACCGCTGGAGCGATGCCTTCTCCTACTACCAGGAGTTGTGGACTCCCAGCGAGTTCTGCAGCCGGGCCATCCGGCAGAAGACCGGCGTGTCCGTCCACACCATCCCGCACGCGGTGAATCCCGCAGTTTCCGGCAGTCTGGACCGGCAGCACTTTGGGTTCAAGCCCGGTCAGTTCGTGTTTCTGACCGCCTTCGACGTACTGAGCGTGATTGAGAGAAAGAACCCGTTGGCGTCGATTCGCGCCTTCCTGGAGGCGTTTGGCTCCGACCCGGACTGCCAACTCGTCGTGAAGGTCAATAACGCAGCCACCGCGCCGCGAGAGTTTCGGAGAGCCCTGGAGGAAGTGACCTCCGCCTGCACTTCGCCCAATATTCGCATCATGGATGCCACCCTCTCACGCAACGAGATGCATGCGCTCACCCAGTGCGCCGATTGCATTGTCTCGTTGCACCGCTCCGAAGGCTTCGGCCTTCACATCGCGGAAGCCATGTACTTCGGCAAGCCCACCATTGTCACGAACTACTCCGGGAACATTGACTTCACACGGAGCGACAATTCGATGCTGGCGGACTTCCGCCTGGTTCCGGTCGGGCAGGGCTGCCAGCCCTACGACGAGAACTGCCGCTGGGCCGGTCCGGATATCGAGCAGGCGGCAAGCCACATGAGGACTATTGTGGCCGAGCCCGACCTCCGCGCCCGGTTGTCCGCTGCCGCCAGCGCCTTCGTTCGGACGAACCTGAGTCCCGCAGCGGTCGGTCAGCTGATGCGTGACCGGCTGGAGGCGATCGCGCTGGCCCCCGCCTCTGCTGAGCACAAATCAACCTCAACTCAGGACCTGTCGGTCCCGCCGGCCACATTGCGAAGCGGCTGTTAGCGCCCGCTCGTCACATAGCCCCGCAGCAGCACTCGCGACAGCCGCACCACCGACCCTTCCGCTTCGCCCGGAACCTCGGCGCAGAGACGCGCCTCCGGACGAACGACGAAGCCTGTGGTCATGTGTTCGCTGGTTCCGCCATTCCCATACCCATCCAGGCGAACCGCTGATTCAAACGTGCGTCTGAACTTCGCCGGATCCCCCAGGTTCTGCACCAGCAGCCGCAGAACCGCGAACTGATTGGGCGGCCCAGTCACATAGCGCCAGTCGACATCCGTGATCACCAGCAGCGCTCCTTCGCTCACTCGAAAGGCCGACGTCTCCGCGCTCCCATCGCCCCACGAGCGGACAAACTCCATCTTGTTTGCCCCGCAGCCGTCCTTGAAGCCAGGGGTGAACTCCAGCAGGACGATGTCCTGTGGACTTGCGCCGGCCGGCCGCGTCTGTCCCGCTGCACCGAGGCACAGCGCTGAGACCGCGATCATCAGTGGAGTGATTTGCATGAATAATTCCAACCTCTCAATCCGTGACAATTATCAATCAATGACGCAACGGATTCCGAAGCCTTACAAGGCGCCATGATGGAATCGATGCGGCAAAGCCCGAAAATGTTTCCGGAAGCTCCGGCGTCCAGCCTCGCGGCTCTCCATCGCATTGACCGGATTGCCCTTCCTTCACTCTTTCCTCAAGGATGTGATAAACCTGATGGACATGCCACAGGTGATGAGGGGCGCGCCGGTTCATGACGTTGTAGTCATCGGCTCTGGGGCCGGAGGCGGAACCGTCGCCCACGTGTTGACCAAGCTCGGCGTGAAGGTCACGCTGCTGGAGGCCGGGGCCATGCTCAACCCGGCGCGCGACTACAAGGAACACAAGACGCCCGCCGACTATCCCCACCGCGGCGCCGGCGACGACGCGGCCTCCTACTTCGGCCGCAAGGACTTCGGTTTCTTCAGCGCGCCCACCGGCTATTGGGAGATCGACGAGGAGCCCTATACCGTCGCCGAAGGCAGCCAGTTCCAGTGGTTCCGTTCCCGCATCCTCGGCGGCCGCACCAACCACTATGGCCGCATCTCGCTCCGCTTCGCCGACTACGACTTCAAGGCCAGCCTGCTCAACGATGGCATCGGCACGGACTGGCCAGTCACCTATGACGAGATCGCTCCCTACTACGACAAGGCCGAGGAGTTCATCGGCATCTGCGGCAGCGCCGAAGGCTTGCGCTCCGCGCCCGATGGCAGGTTCCTTCCGCCGCCCGCCCTGCGCGTTCACGAGTATCTCATCCAGAAGTCATCCCAAAAGCTGAACATCCCCTGCGTGCCATCACGCATGGCCATTCTCACGAAGCCGAAGAATGGACGCCTCGCCTGCCACTACTGCGGCCAGTGCGGCCGTGGCTGTGTCACCGCCTCCAACTATTCATCGAGCCAGGTGCAGATCTTCCCGGCCCTCAAGACAGGACTCCTCACCGTCATCCCCAACGCGATGGCCCGCGAGATCATCACCGGTCCCGACGGCAAGGCCAAGGCCGTGAGCTACATCGACAAGACCACCCGCACCGAGAAGCAGATCAACTGCCGTGTCGTCGTGCTGGCGGCCAGCGCCTGCGAAAGCGCGCGGTTGCTGCTGAATTCCAAATCGTCGCGCCACCCGGACGGGCTGGCGAACTCTTCCGGCAGCGTTGGCCGCAATCTCACCGATACGGTCGGCTACAGCCTGGGCGGTTACGTGCCCGCGCTCGAAGGCATGATGAAGCACGACTCCGACGGCTATGCGGGCGGCCACGTCTACATGCCCTGGTGGGGTCTGGAGCAAAAGAACAAGGACTTCCCGCGCGGCTACCACATCGAAGTCGGCGGCGGCTACAACATGCCGATGCTGGGCAGCTTCGGCGGCGTCTGCCGCTCACACGAAGGCTATGGCGCCGGCTTGAAGAAGGCGGTCATCGACAGCTACGGCTGCTCCGTCGGCTTTGCCGGACGCGGCGAGATGGTCCCCAACGAGAAGAGCTACTGCGACATCGACCCGCATGTCGTCGATCGCTGGGGCATCCCGGTGCTCCGCTTCCACTTCGAATGGAGCGACTACGAACTCAAGATGGTCAAGCACATGCACGACACCTTCGCGGCCATCATCGAAGGCATGGGCGGGCGCGTGAACGGCCCCAAGACGGTGGCCGACACCAAGCGCGCCATCTCCACTCCGGGCGCCATCATCCACGAGTTGGGCACGGTGCGCATGGGCTCCGATCCCAAGAGCAGCGCGCTGAACAAGTACTCGCAGGCGCATGACGTGAAAAACGTGTTCGTCGCCGACGCCGCTCCGTTTGTCACCAATCCCGACAAGAACCCCACGCTCACCATCTGCGCGATGGCCTGGCGCGCGTCGGAGTTCATCGCCGACGGCCTGAAGAAAGGAGAGCTGTAATGGAAGCGACACGACGCGAGCTTCTCCGCAACGCCGCTATCGCGGCCACACTGGGACAGTTGTCGGCCGAGGCCATGCAGCACGTGCACCAGCACGTGGCCGAGGAGAAGAAGGCGGCCAGCGGCGTCTACAAACCCAAGGCCTTGAACCCACACGAATACAAGACCGTCACGAAGTTGTCTGACCTCATCATCCCGCCCGAGGGCTCTGAAGTCGGCGGTGCCGGCGTCGGAGCGCCCGAGTTCATCGACCTGCTGTGTTCCGGTTCCGACCGCATGGCCCAGATCTGGCTCGGCGGACTCGCCTGGCTCGACGACCAGTGCCTGAAGCGCTACGAAGCCACGTTCCTCGACGCCAAGCCCGCCCAGCAGACCGAGATCCTCGACCTCATCGCCTATCGCCGCAACGACACTCCGGAGACAGGCCCGGGCATCCGTTTCTTCGACTGGGCGCGCCGCATGGTGGTCGACGCCTACTTCACCTCACCGCAGGGCGTGAAAGCGGTGGGCTACAAAGGCAACGTCGGCATGCAGGTCTTCCAGGTACCCAAGGAAGCCATCGCCTACGCCATCGGCCGCTCGCCGTTTAAAGAGGGTTGATACCCGTCGCTGCCGATCCAAGCCCGGCCACCAATCCGCCGATCCCCACCCGTCTGTCACCGCGACCCGCTCGTAGTAAGGTGGACGCCTCCGTCCGCAGCGGATCCCCTGATCCGCTCAGCCCGGTCGAGAGCCCGTCCCACAGATCATATTTTGCGGAAATGCCTTCGTCGTTCTCAGATTTCTCTGGCACGTGAAGCCCCCTCTTTGTAGCATCAGTATAATTCGGTTGTGGAATTTGCGGATGTCCGAACAATGGATGTCTGATATGGACGTGACTCACATGCCTTCTGGGATCGCATATTGGCTCTTGATCTCGGGTGATGGCTAAGGACGATCATGGAATTGAGAACTCTCGGAAAGTTGCGAGTGGCACGGTGTCTATTGATCGCTTTTGCGTACTGTGCGGGATTGTCTCTGTCACACGCGCAAATGAAGAGCGCACCTCTTGGCTCTCTCCGATATGAGGGGGGACGGCCCCTACTGACCGCACTGGAAGAGTTGCAGGCGCGGAAGGGTTGGGTCTTCAACTACGAAGAGCCGGTGTGGAAATATGCCGGCGACATGATTCCCGATCCCTCGCTGGTGGCGAGGAGACCGGCGAGCAGCACAGCCAATTTGGCCACTGTTTCCCGATCGCTTCGGTACACGGTCTTGGACCTGGGAGCCATGCGCAACCAGATCGAAGCGGCTGGTTCCGGCACCCGGGCGCGGGAGGCAGTCGTGCGCGGAATGATTGCCGCCTACTCGGGATCGCGACCCGTTGCCCAATATGAACTCCGCGTGATAGGTGACGCTTGGGTGATGGTACCGAAGTTAGCCTCCGACGCTTCGGGCCGTCAGGTTGCAGTAACAACGCTGCTGGATGTCTCAATTACCGTCCCCGAGCAGGAACGCTCGCCACTAGACACTCTGAACGCCATCGCCGAAGAACTGACCAGGGCGTCGGGTATCCGAGTCGACGCTGCCACTGGCCTACTGATGATCGACGGCTTTGATTATCTCTTTTCCGGCGTGTCCCACTATAGTTTGCCCATGGGGGGCAAACCCGCGCGGATCAAATGGGGCGCGAGCTTTCAACCGGCGCGGGTTGCGTTGCAGGACTTTACGTCGAAGTCAAAGACCACATTCCCATGGCGCTTGTTGTGCCAACCCGCTCTGGCCGCAGCTGATGCGTTTTGCGTGCTCGGATTGAGCCCAGTCATCAAGGAATCAGAGGGTGTCGAGGGCAAAGTGGAGCGGCAGGTGGTTTCCTTCGATCGCGGTGCGCCCATCAATGCTCCGCCACCGCCACCACCACCGCCCGCGCGTTAGCTCACCTCTAGACCTGCCATGAGCCACACAGTTGCTGGGAGTCGGATGGCCGTGCTGTGATTGCCGCTTGCGGTGTCGCCGTTTTCGCTCGTTAGCCTTAGACTGTCGCTGCTTGCACTTTCGGTGCTACTTCCGAGGGTCGAGCGAGTTTTAAAGTGAGCGCTACGCAAACCCCATCTTGAATGCGTGCTCCGTGTGCCCCACTGTGAAGTCATGCGCACACGCGGACCTGAGGCTTGGACGAAGTGGCGGGAGTTGGTCGCTGAGCAAGAGCGGAGCGGTCAAAGTGTGGCGGCGTTCTGCCGGGCACGTGGGCTATCTCCAACGCACTTCTTTGCCTGGAAGAAACGTCTGATCCTGGCTGGCCCGCAACCCTTCGTCGAGGTCCACTTGGTGGACGCCGGCAGGGCGACTCAAGCGGCGGCTGGGCATGGATCGGCGATTGAGATTCGACTGCCCACCGGCCGGAGCCTGCTCGTCGAGCCAGGCTTCGATCCCAATCATCTGCGCGCTTTGTTGGCCGTGTTGGAGTCCCGCGTTTGACCGGTCTGCCGAGCCTGCGCACGCTCGACCGCGAGCAAAGCGCGCGCATCTGGCTCGCCGCCGAGGCCGCTGACATGCGCTGCGGTTTCGACCGCTTGGCCGAACGCGTGAAAGCCGTCATCGGGCAGGACCCCTTAAGTGGTCACCTGTTTGTGTTTCGCTCGCGCCGCGGCGACCGGCTAAAAATTCTTGTGTGGGATCGCGACGGCTTTGTTCTTTGGTATAAGCGGCTCGAGGCAGGCACTTTCAAACTGCCCCGCGTGGAAGCGGGCTCATCTTCGGTGGAACTGAGAGCCAGTGAACTGGCCATGGTTCTGGATGGAATCGATGTATCGCGGCTGAAACGGGTCGCCCGCTACGAGCGCGGCGCGCGCGTCGTCTGAATCACAAGAAAAGTCACTATTCGCGTAACGTTTAATATGGAAATCGCATCTAATTATCCGTGGCCATTGGCAGCGGGAATTTGATCGACTTACCCGGGGACAGCGCAGCGCTGAAGGCGATGGTGCTCTCCCTGCTGACCGAGTGCGATCACCATGCCCAGCGCGCCGAACAGCAGGCACAACGTGCCGAACAGCAGACTCAGCGTGCCGATGAACAGACTCGCCGCGCTGAAGAACTCCGCGTGGAAATGCTCCGCCTTCAACTGGAATTGGAGCGTTATAAGAAGTGGTATTACGGTCCCCGCGCCGACCGGCTGCAATCAACTGGCGATCTGGCGCAGATGCTGTTCGACTTCGCCGCATCGATGGACCAGAAGCCGGTTCATCCGGATGACGTTCCTCCCGAGACGCCACAGGACTCGGAAGTGCGCCGCGTGCGGCGCCGCAAAGGCCGGCGCAATCTCGCCAACTTTGAGAATCTCCCGGCCACCACGCATGTCCACGAGCTGAGCGCGGAACAGCGAGCCTGCCCCTGCTGTGGAACCGAGCGCCAGGAGATCGGCGCCGACGAGAGCTGGCAGATCGAGTATCTGCCCGGTCACTTCGAACGCATCCACCACGTGCGCAAGAAGTATGCCTGTACGGCCTGCGAGAACGGCGGCGGCAAACCCAGTATCGAAACGGCGGCCAAGCCCGAGGCAGCAATTGACAAGGGGTTGGCCGGACCGGGCCTGCTGGCTTACATCGTGACCAGCAAGTTTTCCGATTACCTGCCGCTCTACCGGCTGGAAGACATCTTCGCGCGGCAGGGCTTCGAGATTTCGCGCGCCACCCAATCGGTATGGTGCGGCGATGTGGCAGACTTGGCCGAACCGCTGTACCAATTGATGGCGCAGCGAGTGCGGTCCTCGCATGTGGTAGCCACCGACGACACCATCATGCCGATGCTGAGCAAAGGCAAAACGGCGAACGCCCGGATGTGGATCTATGTGGGGGATGACGACCATGCCTACAACGTCTTCGACTTCACGCTGAACCGGGGCCGCGATGGGCCGAAACATTTTCTGAAAGATTACCGGCAGGTTTTGCTGGCCGATGCCTACGGCGGATACAACGGCGTGGTGGCGGGCAACGAGATCACGCGCGCGGGGTGCTGGGCGCATTTCCGTCGCAAGGTAGTGGAGGCGGAGAAGGCGGCGCCGGAGATCGCGCGGAGCGTGGTGGAGGTGGTGCGCGCGCTGTATTCAGTAGAACGTCAGGCGGCCGCACTTCCGGTGGCGGAGCGGCTGAAGCTGCGCCAGGAGAACTCGGTGCCGGTGGTAACGGAGTTACGGGAGAAACTGCTGGGCTGGAAAGAACAGTTGCTGCCGAAGCATCCGATGGCCGAGGCGCTGAACTACGCGCTGAGCCAGTGGGCGGAACTGACGGTGTTCTGCTCCGATGGAGCGGTGCCGCTGGACAACAACATCAGCGAAAGGGAAATGAAGCGAGTGGTGCTGAACCGCAAGAACTCGCTCTTCGTGGGCAATGCGAGGGGCGGCCGGACCGCAGCGATTCTGGCGAGCCTGACGAGCACCTGCCGCCGTCACGACGTGGACCCACAACTGTACCTGACGCAGTTGCTAACCAACCTGCCGTCGGTGCGCCTCAGCGACTTGGCAGACTGGCTGCCGGATGCATGGAAGCGGCGCCAAGCGGCGTCGCCTGAGGGGCCTCCAAAGTAGAGTCCGTCCGGTCGGAGGACCTGGGGTTCGCGTAGCGCTCACGTTTTAAACTAGCTGCCTCCATCTGGTGCGGTGTGGCTACCCTCCTTGCGTGCGCTGCAGTCGTCCTGAGCTGGTTGGTAGCGCGGCGTGGCCGGGGGCTGCGATGGACTTCAGGCCGGCTCCGGTTCACTATGCACAGTTGCTGTCCGCTCAGCCCGGCCCCCCCCCCACCTCACTCCCCGCTCTGCGTAAGCAGTTTCGCCACCAGGGCCGTCCAGCCCGTCTGATGGTTCGCACCCAGCCCGGCTCCATTGTCTCCATGGAAGTATTCATGGAAAAACAAATAGTCCCGGAAATGTTCGTTCGTCTGGAACAGCTCCGTGTCGCCGTAGCAGGGCCGCCGGCTGTTGTCATCCCGCAGGAAGAGGTGCGAAAGACGCTTGGAGAGCTCCGTTGCCACCTGGCCCAGATCCATCACGTTCCCGGAACCCGTGGGAAACTCCACGGTCAGCCGGTCGCCAAAGAAGTGGTGGAACTTCTGCAGCGATTCGATCAGCAGGTAGTTCAGAGGGAACCAGATGGGTCCGCGCCAGTTCGAGTTCCCACCGAACATGCGCGATGACGACTCCGCCGGAGCATAGTCCACTCTGTACTCGTCCCCGTTCACATGCATGACAAACGGCTGCTTGCGATGTACCTGCGACATCGACCGAATGCCGTACGGCGAGAGAAACTCCTCCTCGTCCAGCATCAGTTCCAGCGCCCGGATCAGGCGGATGGGCTGAATCAGCGCGATGATGCCCAACGGATTGTTCTCATTGGCCGGATGCCACAGCAGATGCTCCGTCAGATCGCGCCGGTGCTCCAGAAACCACCTTGTGCGCCGTTGGAACCCATCCAGATTCGCAGCGGTCTCGGCATCGAATGTCTCCACCGCAAACAGCGGGATCAGCCCGACAATCGAGCGCACGCGCAACGGGTAGCACTTGCCGGAAGGCAGACGCAGCCTGTCGTAATAGAACCCGTCCTGGTCGTCCCACAGCCCGGCGCCGCCCAGCGTATTCATTGCCGACGCAATGTACAGGAAATGTTCCAGGAACTTGCTGGCGATATCCTCATACGTCGGATTCACCTTGGCCAGCTCCAGCGCGATGCGCAGCATGTTCAGCGAGTACATCGCCATCCAACTGGTCCCGTCGGACTGCTCCGTATACCCGCCCGTCGGCAGCGGCCTTGAGCGGTCGAACACCCCAATGTTGTCCAGGCCCAGGAACCCGCCTTCGAAGATGTTGTCGCCGGTCGAGTCCTTGCGGTTCACCCACCACGTGAAATTCATCAGCAGCTTGTGGAAGCAGCGTTCCAGAAAGCCGTAGTCCGGGTTCCCGCTCTCCTTCGCGTCGATCTTGAACACGCGATAGCAGGCCCAGGCGTGCACCGGAGGGTTCACGTCGGAGAACGCCCACTCGTATGCCGGGATCTGCCCGTTCGGATGCAGGTACCATTCGCGCAGCAGCAATTGAAGCTGCGTCTTCGCGAACTCCGCATCGACCTGCGCGAAGGGGATCATGTGGAACGCGAGATCCCAGGCAGCGAACCACGGATACTCCCACTTGTCCGGCATCGACAGGATGTCGTCCGTGAAGAAATGGCGCCACTCCGAGTTGCGGCCCTCCAGCCGTTCCGGCGGAGGCTTCGGAGTCGCCGGATCGCCCTGTAGCCAATCCTCGACGACGTAGTGGAAGAACTGCTTCGACCACAGCAGGCCCGCGAAGGCCTGGCGTTGCACCAGACGGGCATCGTCCGAGAGTTCGCACGACCGCAGCGAACAGTAGAAGTCGTCGGCCTCCCCCTGCCGCTGTTCAAAGATCGAATCGAATTCCGCAAAGCCCCCGGGCGCGGCCTCCTCGGCCCGCAGCCGGAGCCGCACCGATACGCTGCCTCCGGGCGGAACATCGAACTGATACCAGCCGCACATCTTCGTGCCGGTCTGATACGGATTCACCGCCGTCTCGTCACTCTCCACCACGCGGCGGTGGAAGGCGTCCTTCGTGTAGACGCCGCCGACGGAGTTTCCGTAC
Organism: uncultured Paludibaculum sp.; assembly: GCF_963665245.1. Taxonomy (NCBI): domain Bacteria; kingdom Pseudomonadati; phylum Acidobacteriota; class Terriglobia; order Bryobacterales; family Bryobacteraceae; genus Paludibaculum; species uncultured Paludibaculum sp. The sequence goes on along the minus strand of NZ_OY762268.1, from coordinate 996,032 downwards.
AGCACGTGCTCGTTCGTCTCGTTCTCCGTGAACAGCAGCGGCGGCGCGCCTTCCAGGGTGAAGCTCCAGCGGCCCATCGTGGCTTCGGACGCTTCCACATGCCCGTCGGCGGTCTGGACCATGCTGGGCCGCGGCCGGTTCTTCCGGCCCCAGGTCCAGCGGTTGCGGAACCAGAGCGTGGGCAGTAGGTGCAGCGGAGCCGCCTCCGGTCCGCGATTGTGTACGGTCAGCCGGATGAGCAGGTCGTCCTCGTCGGCTTTGGCGTACTCCGCGAAAACGTCGAAGTAGCGATTCTCATCGAAACAGCCCGACTCCCAGACTTCGGGCTCATGCTCGTGCAGGCCCAGTTCCGCCGCCCGCCGCCGCAGCCAGTCGTACGGATAGGCGCGCTGCGGATACTTGTAGAGCGCCTTCATGTAGGAGTGCGTCGGCGTCGAGTCGAGGTAGAAGTAGACCTCCTTGACGTCCTCGCCGTGGTTGCCCTGGCCGTTGCTCAGGCCATACAGGCGCTCCTTCAGGATGGGGTCGTGGCCGTTCCACAGGGCGACGGCGAAGCAGAGGCGCTGGTGGTTATCGCTGACGCCCAGCAGTCCGTCCTCGCCCCAGCGGTAGGCCCGCAAATGGGAATGCTCAAAAGGGAACGAAGCCCAGGCATCACCGTCTGGGGAGTAGTCTTCGCGGACAGTGCCCCACTGCCGTTCGGAGAGATAGGGCCCCCAGCGCTTCCAATGCTTGACGCGGTCACGCGCCTCCATCAGGCGCAGGCGCTCAGAAGGCATATGTTTCAGTGTAGTTAGATTGCCGGAATCATTCCATCGATTCGCGGCCACGGTGTAAGTATCCGGGCTGCGGCTATTTTGGCGATGTGCTTGACGCGACCGCCTCGCTAGGCCTGACGGGGATACCGCAGTCTCCCCTGAGCATCTCTCGCATGTTGGCGATACCACTCCCGCTGTTGATTCAAACTTCGGGCGTTTGCGCCACCTTCACAATCAGGATCGGCGAATTGAACAGGATCGTCTTCCCAGTCGCATACCTCACAGATGGAGTAGGTCCCGGGCGGCTGTTCATCAAGGGTAAACTGACCGCAACACGGACAAGGGAAGAGCTTCTCGTTCAAGGTTGCGTCAAGTATATCAGTGCCCTATTTTGCCAGCACCAGGACGACCTGCGTCGCGGGAGCCGGCGGTTCCTGCCCGTTGTCTCGAAGAGCCTCTAGATGCCATTCCAGTGCGACACTTAGGTTCGCCTTCAGTTCTTCCATATCGGCACCCGTGGCTACGCACCCCGGAAGATCGGGGAAATACGCCGCGAGGTTGCTTTCCGCCTGCTCGACAACAGCCATGTACTGTAGTGCCATGCGTTGGTCCCTCGACTCGAACTTCTCGCCTCAGCCCGCCTGCCGCCGCATCCGCCGCCGCCGCGCCGCCACAATGATCAGCAACACAGTCAGGGTCGCCACTCCTCCACCCATCACCACCGACGACCGCTTCGGCCTCTGGTGCTCGTCAAATCGCTTGGCGTAGCCCTCGGGGTCGGTCAGGAAAATGGGCGCCTCTTCCTTGCTGACCGCATACCGCACCCCGTTCACGAGATAGGCGATACCGTTGGAACCCACGGCGCCGTAACACACCACGCATACCTCGTCCGGGCGGGCCGGCGTCGGCCCCGACAGCTCCGGCGCGGCCGACCAGACGGCCAGGCAGAACAACGCCGCCAGCAGGAACAGGGATACCGCACGATGCTTCATGACTAGAGATCCCCCGACCGCCGGCGGCTATTCCTTAAGCCGGCACCGGCGCTTCTTCCACTTCACGCTTATACTTGCACTCCTTGTTCGGACACTGTGCGAAGTGACCTGACTTCAGCACTTTGTCGACAAGGTACGGCGATCCGCACTCGGGGCACTTCTCGGCGATCGGCCGCGCCCAGGCGACGAAATCGCACTCCGGATACCGCGTGCAGCCATAGAAGGTTTTGCCCCGCTTACTGCGCCGCTCACTCAGCTCGCCCGTCCCGCACTGTGGGCACGCCATGCCGATCGTCTTCTGCTTGACGTACTTGCACTTCGGGTAGTTCGAGCAGGCCGTGAACTCGCCAAAGCGGCCGCTCTTCGTCACCAGGTTGTGATCGCACAGCGGGCACTTCTCGTCCAGAATCACGTCCGGCTGCTTCTGCGCCTGGCCCAACTGCTTAGTCGTCTTGCAGTCCGGATACCCGGTACAGGCCAGAAACGTCCCGAAGCGGCCCTTCTTCAGCACCATCTCACGGCCGCAGTTCGGACAGTACTCGGTCGCGTCCTGCTCGGAAATCTCGACCTTCTCTTCGCCGTTCTCAGGGCTGTCCAGCTCGTGGATGCCCTTGTTGAGCTGCCGCGTATTGGTGCACTCGGGATAGCCCGTACAAGCCAGGAAGCTGCCGTGCTTGCCCCACTTGATCACCATCGGCTTGCCGCACTTCTCGCAGATTTGGTCGGTGGGCAACTCCATGCGCTTGATGTCGCGCATCGACCGCTCGGCCTCACCCAGATCCGTCTGGAAGCGCTGGTAGAAGTCGGCCATCGCCTTGCGCCAGTCGAGCTTGCCTTCCCCAATCTCGTCGAGGTCGTCCTCCATCCGCGCCGTGTAGTTCACGTCGAAGATGTCCGCAAAGCTCTCCACGAGAAGCTCCGTCACCACCACCCCTAACTCGGTGGGGATGAACTTGCCGCCCTCGCGCTTGACGTACTCGCGTTCCTGAATCGTCGAAAGAATCGAGGCATAGGTCGACGGCCGGCCCACGCCATCGGCTTCCAACTCCTTCACCAGCGTCGCTTCCGTAAAGCGCGGAGGCGGCTCTGTGAAGTGCTGTTCCGGATGGATCGCCTTGAAGCGCAACACTTCGCCGTCGCTCACCTGCGGCAGCCGCGCGCTCTCCTCGTCGTCCTCTTCGTCCTTCTGATCCTTGCCTTCCTTGTACACGGCCTGGAAGCCGTCGAACTTGGGCACGCTGCCCGTGGCGCGCATCAGATACTCGGCCTGGTCGGCTCCCGCCGCCACCACTTCAATGGTGGTCTGGTCGAAGACGGCCGGCGTCATCTGCGACGCCACAAACCGCATCCAGACCAGCCGGTACAGCTTTAGCTCGTCCTCGGACAGATACGCGGCCATCTGGTCGGGATGACGCAGGGCCGAGGTAGGCCTGATCGCTTCGTGCGCATCCTGGGCCGCCTTCTTGGTCTTGTAGACGTTCGGCGACTCCGGCAGGTACTGGGTGCCGAAACGCTGCCCGATCACCTCGCGCACCTCCTTCAACGCGTCGTCGCTGACGCGCGTCGAATCGGTACGCATATAAGTAATGAGGCCGACCGAGCCCTCTTCGCCCAGTTCCACGCCTTCATACAGCCGCTGCGCCAGCATCATCGTGCGCTTCACGCTGAAGCGCAGCTTGCGGGCGGACTCCTGCTGCAGGGTCGAGGTGATGAACGGAGGCACGGCGTGACGCCGTTTTTCCTTCGTGCCCACCGAACGGACGACGAACTGCGCGCCTTCCAGCGCCGTCACGATCGCATCCGCCGACGCCTGGTCTGGAATCTCGACGTTCACCCCGTCGCGCTTGGCCAGATTGGCCTTCAGCACCGGCGCCTTCTTGGCGTTCAGATGGACTTCCACCGACCAGTATTCCTGCTTCAGGAACGACCGGATCTCCCGCTCGCGGTCCACAATCAGGCGTAGCGCCACCGTCTGCACACGTCCGGCCGACAGTCCGCGCCGCACCTTGTCCCACAGCAGCGGGGAGATCTTGTAGCCCACCAACCGGTCCAGGACGCGCCGTGCCTGCTGGGCGTCCACCAGATTCGTATCCACCGCCCGCGGCGTCTCAAACGCCTTCCTGACTGCATTGGCGGTGATTTCGTTGAAGGTGACGCGGAATACTTCGGGGCCTTCGCCTCGCTTGGGCTGAAGCTCTTCCTGCAGGTGATAGCAGATCGCTTCGCCTTCGCGGTCCGGGTCAGCCGCGAGATAGATGGCGTCGGAATCCTTGGCCGCCTTGCGCAACTCATCGATGAGCTTCTTCTTGCCCTCGATGACCACATAGGACGGCTGGAAGTCGTGGTCGACGTCCACCGCGATGTCATTTTTCGGCAGGTCCTTCACGTGGCCCAGACTTGCCTTGACCGTGAAGTTCTTGCCCAGGTACTTGCCGATCGTCTTCGCCTTCGCGGGCGACTCGACGATCACTAGAGATTTGGCCATAACAGGTTAGTAACGACTATGATTTCCGACTTACGCCGCTCCGGGGCGGCCGAGCCGGCTCCCAGGCAGTTCACTCGTACCACACCTTAACATAACTGCGGCCGGGGAGTTGGCGGACCTGCCCTCGCAATTCCAGTTCGAACAGCGTGGCAATCACCTCGGAGGGCGAACAGTCAAGCAGATGCTCAAGCAGGGCGTCAAGATGCAACGGCGTATCAACCGATAGAAAAGAAAGGATTTGCTTAGCGAGCTGCGCCATCGGTCCCGCCGGTTCGGCCGTGGCTTCCTCCATCGGCAGCTCACCCTGCCGGGCCAACTTCGACCGTGTTTCCCAACTTAAGCCGTCAAGTATGTCGGTGGCGCTTTGCACCAACTGTGCTCCCTGTTTGAGAAGAAGATTCGGTCCGAAGCTCAGCTTCGACGTGATGTTGCCGGGCACCGCGAACACCTCCTTATTCTGGTCCAGCGCCAGCCGGGCCGTGATCAGGCTCCCGCTGTACTGGACACCCTCCACCACGACAACCCCGTCGGAAAGCCCGCTGACCACGCGGTTTCGAATCGGGAAGTTCTGGGGATGGGCCGGGGTGCCCAGCGGAAACTCGCTCATCAGCAGCCCTTCCGTAGCAATCCGCGCCGCCAGCTTGCGATTCTCCGCCGGGTAAATAATGTCCAGACCGCAGCCAAAGACAGCCACCGTACCCCCACCCGCCTTCAAAGCCCCCAGATGCGCCGCCGTGTCGATCCCCTTCGCCATGCCGCTCACCACCGTCACCCCGGCCTTGGCGAGGTCGATGGCCAGGTGCTCCGCCGCCACCATCCCATAGGTACTGGGACGCCGGCTGCCCACCAGCGCCACCATCACGGTGTCCAGCAGCTCCAGGCGGCCCTGCACGAACAGCAGCGGCGGCGGATCGTAGATCTGCCTGAGCTGGGGCGGATACAGGGCGTCGGTGAAGGCGACAACCTGTGTGCCAGTGGCCGTCAGTTGGTCCTGCTGCTCCGCCGCGTCCTCAAAGGCGCAGCCGCTCGAAATGCTCCGGGCAACCGAGCCGGCCAGCCCAGCCGCCTCCAGCTCCGACGTGGAGGCCCGGAAGATCGCTTCCGGTGAGCCAAAATGCTCCAGGAGAAGGGAAGTCTTTCGCGCACCCAGGCCGGGTGTCAATCGCAAAGCCAGCCAGTGCAGTAGTTGTTCCGTGGTTCGATCACAAGAGGAGGGAGACATATTCCAGTAAGTGAGTGCTGGATCTGGGGAACTGCTCTCTCTGTGCGTTACGCTGGAATGGAAACATGCGCCGGGATGACGCCCACTTCGGGGACCAGGAACTTGTCCTCATTTATATAGGAAAACGGCTGAGGGAATCTCAGTCCGTGGAAGAATTGCTCGACAAAGGCGATCTTGACTATCTGGTCGAGCCCGACCGCTACCGCGGAGGCGTCCTCTTCATCCGCGAGCTGATCGGCGCCTTCTTCTATGTGACTGAGGATCAGGCGGATGTGGCCCGGGAGTTGCTGCGTTCGGCCGGCTATGCCATCTACGAACCCGGCGGGCAGACCGCCAAATAAGAAAGGCCGGGCTGGTCCTTTCAGACCCGCCCGGCACTCATTCGGTACTGCTCGGCTGTACCGCTAGGGTTTGGTTTTCACCACGGGTAGGGTGAAGATATTCGAGACCTGGAAGCTCTGTGCAATCGTGACCTGCATTTGCGGGTCCGTGGCGAGATCCGGGTTCAGCTCGAGTTGCACCTCATAGATGCCCACTGATCCGCGCCGTAGCCCGGCAAACAGCACGTTCGCCGTTTTGCCGCCCGCCAGCGCGGATACCGACTCCGACGCGTCGTTCAGCGCTGGACCGTAGTAGGGCATGCCGTCGGTCATGGCGTCGCGCGCCTCCTGGGGATTGACGATGCCCAGGCCGCTGGCCAGAACCACAATCGTCTCGCCCGGCACGGCTGGGTTGTCGGCTGTCACCGGCGCGCCTTCCTCATTCGAGCAGCAGAGCGTCGAGTTGAACGCGGTCACGATCACCGAGGAGCCACTGGCTGCCGTGGCCGAGTACGGAATATTGTTACCTTCCGGGCCGGGGATGCGAGCCCGCAGCCGCAGCCGTGAATAGAAGCCCGAGGGGAAGGCCTCCACCTCCGGGTCGGTGGCGTTGATCAGGGCCACAAGCGCGTCGCGCACCATCACCAGCGTGTCGGTGGCCTGGACGGTGTATTCCGTGACGCGGCCATTGATCGTAATCTTGATCACGTCGCCGCCCGCCGCCGTGCCGTCCACCGAGATCGTGCCCGTGGCCGAACTCGAATAATGGTAGGCGAACCCGGGTTGCGGGTCCAACGACTGGTCGCTGTAGACCGCCGGATTCTGGCCGATGATCGGAATTGCCACGGCCGCCGACACCGTCACCGAACCGTCCTTCCGTTGCACGCGCAGGACACCCGCCGCGCTTGTCGCGTCAATAGTTTCCACCGGAATTTGGGCCAGGATGCGGGTGGGGGAAACCGCAATCAGAGGAGCCTGCAGACCGTCCACGAAGAACTGCACACCACCCAATTCCTTGGGGAGCGGCTGTGTCAGATCGGCCACGGGTGTGGTCTCGTCGGCCAGATTGTCACCCAGCACGGTTACGATCGCATAGGGCGCGATCAGGGAGGGATCCTGACCACCGGTCAGATTGGCCCCGCTCGCGTTCACCGTGAGCTTCGCGGTGCTCGGCGTGACGGACGAAGAAAGCGTGACGTTGTTGCCGTCGTTGCCCGCCTGGCGGGCCGTAATCACCACGGCCTGCGAAGAGTGGTTCGGAGCCGCGACGACATATGGATCGCTTTCGTTGATGATCGCCACCAACTGATCGACCACCGTGTCGAAGGTGTCGTCCTTTACCGTCTTGTATTTGTACTCGGTCGGGTCGGCTGTCGTGCCATCGGAATTCTTGACCCGGCTGTCGCCGATCTTCACCGAGATCTCATAGTCGGCTTCCATCGTGCCACCCAGCACGATGCGGCCCTTGGCGTAGTTGTCCGGGCTGGGGGCGTTGCGGACGGCGGTAATCGGCAGTGCGAAGTCGCCGGGTGTATAGAGGACCACACGGCGATTAAAGGTGTCCGAAACGTAGAGATTCTGGCCGTCCCAGGCGAGCGAAGTGGGTGTCCGGAACGAATCAGTGGAAGCGACGCGGCGTGGTTCCGACGAATCCGACGCCTGATTCAATTCCAGGTCGAGTTGTCCCAGGCTGATGTCGGCAACCTGGGCGGTCTCGGTGGGCATGGAGTTCCACACCAGGACGCGATCGTTGCCCGCGTCCGCCACATACAGACGAGTACCGTCGGAGATCACAGCGCGCGGCATCTCCAGGGTGCGGCCGCAGCGGTCCGGATAGGTGGGTTCGTCGTTTTCGTCGGTGCCGTTGGACGGGCACAACTCCGAGGAGTTGTTGTTCACGTTGGACGTCATGTCCGGCTGTCCCAGCACGAGATCGGCGGGTTGCTCGGTCTGGGTGGGGATCTGGTTCCAGATCAGGACGCGATTGGCCCCCAGGTCGGCCACAAAAACCCTCGACCCCGAGACCGCAACAGAGGTCGGCGACAGCAGCGTGCGCGCTGTTGTCTTGTAGTCTGGAAACGCCGCAAGCTGCTGATCTGAATTGAGATCCTTCTGGCCCAGGGCAAACTTGGCACTCGGCCCGTTCTGCGTCACCTCACCGTAATACAGAACCCGGCTGTTGCCGGTGTCCGCCACCCAAAGGCCGTTGTTGTCGTCCACCCAGACTGCTTCCGGGCCTCGCAAGGTAGTCGCCGACGTGCCGGTCTTCGCCGTGGTGAAACTGGTCTGGCCCACGACAAGGTCGGCGGGCTGCTTGTTCACGGTCGGCAGGCTCTTCCAGATCAACACGCGGTTGTTGTCGGTGTCCGCCACAGCCAGAATCCGCCCGTTGTAGGCCACGCCCAGCGGCCGGCGCAGGCTGTCGGCTGCCGTCGCGGGGATGTCCTTATAGTCGATCGTCCCGTCGACGTTGCTATCGACAATCTGGCCGGTATAGAAGTCGGGCTGGCCAAGGACGACGGCGGCCGTGCCCACGCACGCATTGCAGCGGTCGCTGGTCTGGGGAAAGGCCGCCCGCCGGTCCGGCACGAACTGGCCAACGTTCTTGTAAATGACGACGCGGTTATTGATCGGCGAACCGCCAATCCCATTGGAATCAGCGACAACCAGCGTATCGGCAGCGTAGGCGACGCCTCCGATCGAACCCAGCACTTTTTCGCTGATGCCGGGATCCTGGGCCGTATACGGTAGCTGGCCTATTACGAGTCGGGCCGCTTGGCCGGTGGAAAACTGCTGCGCCTGGCAAACGGCCGAGGCTGCGAGCAAGAGGGCAGTCCACTTCATTGTTGGTCTCAGGTTAAGCAAACTCACAGTATATCAAGGCTTACCCCAGTACTGACGCGCCATTCACCAATCCCGGTTTCACCATAAGAAGTCTTTTGCGACTTTCCTGCGTTCATGTCCGTCGAGAACGTGAACTATACGTAGTTTCTTCAGCTTAGTGGGCGAAAGCTGGCCGATGGGAATGTAGATGATCTGGCGGTTCAGATGGGCGGCCACGGAACGGAAGATGGAGCGCGGCGGCTTCGACGCCACATACACCACATGCCGTTCCACCGAGTAGTCGAGCGCAGCCATCAGCAGCCGCTCCGATTTCGACTCGGCGAAGTCGTAGTCCGGGTCCGTCCACACGTCGAACATCCGGCGCGGAGGCAGCACCATCAGAAACCCGCCGTACTCCGCCCGCCCAATGCCCGGACCCACCAGGTGCTCGAACGGCTGCGTCGCGTAGTACGCCATGTCGCTCTCATTCTGGTGTTCGCCCAGCCATGTGGTCATGTACGTATAGCGGTCGAAGGGATCCTCGTCGAAGATGACGACCACCGCCCCGACATCGCCTGACAAGCGCTCGAACTTGCGGACGTAGATCTTTCCTTCGTGCCAGTTGCGGATGGTCTCCCGGATGTCGATGCCGTCGTGCACCGAGGTGGTGAACGGCTCCACCCGCACGCGTTCCTCGCGCAGCATGGTCTTGGCCCGCTCCTTTAGGAACTTGCCGTAGTCCTCAATCACCAGATCCTCTGGCGGGTAACTACAGATGGAGGTCCCATCCAGCTGCTCGGCCCACTCGCCGGGATACTTCTCCTTGGGCCGCTCTTTCAGCCCGCGCGGCATCATCTTCTGTTTCTTGCGAGGCAATCTGCGCCGCAGCCGCATGCGCCGGCTGTTCAGGAACACCTCCTCGGCCGACAGGTTCACCGTTTCCAGCTGCGTGTGCTCGTCCTGCCAGGCGTAGGCGTTGGCCGCGCGCCAGACCTCCCAGGCATAGTTGTCGTCGACCACGGCACGGGCAGCCACGGTCAGGTCAAAGAGTCCGGCCGCCAGCTGGCTCTCCACCATGGCCAGATTCCGCGTGTACCGGGCCATCATGCGCCGCTGCCAATGCGTAATCGAATCACCGGTTTGCGCCACATAGTTGCGCTCCGCCTCGCGCAGCAGTTCATATTGCACCCGGCGGCGGTCCATCCTGGTGTCGTCACCCATCAACGTCCGGTACTGCTCATACTTTTCCTGGAGGTATGGATACTCCTGGCTGATCTCGGCCAGGCAGTCCGGATGCGGGTTGACGAGGTCGGCCATCAGGTCCCGGCGCTCCCGCGGCGGATCCTGCGGCACCTCCATCGCATCCAGCACCACGTCGAACAGGTTCAGGCTCAAAACAACAAGTGTCGCCTTGTCCGGATCCGACCCTTGCAACCGCCAGGCCATGCCGGCCGCATGCTCGCTGATCTCGTCGTTGCGAGATTGCGGAAAGACGCGGTAGGCCTCGATGTACTGGTCGAGCGAAATAGCGCGCAATGCGTAGGAATCGGGATACTGGTCCGGCAGGTGCGGCCGGTCGATGGAGTTGGGTTCCAGGAACAGCAGATCGGCGCCAATCTCCTGGGCCGAGCGCAGCGCTTCGACAAACGGGTCGGCCGGTTCCACCACGACATAGACCCCGCGTTCACTATCGCCCCCTTCCGGGTAGACCACCACGGAGAACTGAGGCAGCCGGTCCAGCGCCTCCAGATAGAAAGGCTCAAGCCAGGAGGGCAGTTCCACCGCGACGACAGCGGGCCGGCTGGCCAGGATCTCGCGCCGCACCGCCGCGGCAAACTCCATGCGGCCCGGGACGACGGGGAAGTACCGCAGGTGTCCGCGCCGCAGGCTGGAGAGATCGCCGGGAATGTTCTCAGGGGCGCCGGACATAGCGCAGAGCCTCTTCACCCAGGACTTTGTCGATGGCGAACTGCACTCCGTGCACGTAGTCCGCGCGTCCGTCCAGGGTCGTCATCAGCTTCACGGCATAGCGCCCGATGTTGATGCCGTCGCGTACCGTGAAGCGCTCATCGTTGTTGTGTGCCTGCTGCAGGAAGTCGGTCACGTACTCCAGGATCCGGTCGTCGGCGAACGGTAGGTTCTCGCGCAGGATGGCCAGTTCCTCGTCCCGCTCCGGGAAATCGATGAGGATCTGCGGCTGCAGGCGCGAGTGAATGTATTCAGGTAGATCGAACGTGGAGCTGTCGTCGTTCATGGTCGCCACCAGCCGGAACAGCGGGTGGGCGTGGATCTTGATGCCGGCCACGATGCTTTCGACATAGCGCCGCGTGTCGAGCAGGGGAGCCAGGCTGGCCCAGCTCTTCTCCGACATGCGGTTGCCTTCATCCAGAATCACGATGCCGCCGCGCAGCATGGCGGTGACCAGGGGCGACGCGACGTAACGCAACTGCCCGGGCCCTTCGATCACCGGCTGGACGATCAGGTCTTCCGGACGGGTGTCGACAGTGGCCTGCATGATGTAGATGTCGCGGGACAGCCTGGAGGCCGCGGCGTAGGCGAGAGTCGTCTTCCCAACGCCGGGCTTGCCCACCAGCCGCGGGTTCATGGGGATATCGCGTTCGTCCACCACCAGCCACGCGGCCAGCAGTTGCCGCATGACTTCCTCCTGCCCCACCCACTTCACGGAAAGCTCGTCGGGATGAGCCAGATGCAAGGGTACGCCGTCGATCTCAACAATCATCCTCCCTATTGTGCTAAAACCAGCGTCGGATGCCTAGGAATCATTGTTCTGTTTGTGGAGCCGTCTCGGAGCAACCGTCGGCGCCGGCCGTCGAACCCGCGTTTGCGCCAGACCTGGACACAAGGCCCGGCGAACCGCTGCGGTCGACGCTGCCCACATGGATCCAGTCCTGTCCGGCCTGCGGCTATGCGGCGCCGGATCTCAGCTACGCGGCCGAAGGAGTGGCGGATTGGGTTCGAACGTCCGAATACCAAGCGCTCCCAATTGGGTTCGAACGTCATTCGTGGCTCCTTGAGCAATTGGGACATCTGGCCGACGCCGGCTGGATCGCTTTGCAAGCGGCCTGGAATCATGAGGATGGCGGTCAGGCGGAGGACGCCAGGCGCTGCCGCCGCCGGGCTATCCGGCTGTTTCAGGCCAGCAAGGCGGCGGGCCACGATTTCCTGGACACGCCCGCCGAGGAACTGGCCCTGGCCGTGGATCTGCTGCGCCGCCTGGGCGAGTTCGAAGGGGCGGCGGAAACGGTGCGCGTGGCTCTCCAGGAAGAGGACCTGCCCGAGATGATCGACCGGATCCTGCGCTTTCAGACGGCGCTGATCCAGCGGCGGGACACGGGACGGCACAGTCTGGACGAACTGATGCCTCGTCCGGAGAGTGGCACGCGGGTCAATCTGGGCTGACTCGTCCCGCCAACCAGGAGAGGTCTCTTCGCTCGGATGGTTGACCTGATGGTCGAGCTTCTACCGCGTAAGCGAGGAGGAACCGAATGCCCCAATTGATGGCAAGTCCCAGTGCGACCTGCCGATCCTCCTTGCCTAAGAACGTCGTGCCATCGACCAATCCGGCCTGCCGGATTGCTTCGTCAAACTCCGCCTTGAAGAGTGTCGCGGGCGTGCCGATATCCAGGCCTACCGCAGCGGAATCCGAGCGGGAGTTTGCCAATCGTTGTTGCAGGTCACCGATGTTGTCGAGCGCCGCTCTCCAATGACCAGCCCCCAAGCTCGTGTGTAACTGCCGGCATGCGGCCGCTAGAAAGAAACAAAGAGGCGAATAGAGCTTGCCGTCGGGCTCCACTTTGGAGTCATATACGATCCTGGCGTTGCGCCGCAGCGCGTCGAGGACAACTGCGTCTCGATGCGGACCCTCCGGCGCAATGCCGAACAGACTAGCGTCCGCCAGTTGCAGGACACTCTGAAACCACTCGTTCAGTTCACGCGCGACAGCTTTTGAATCGACATCCATTACGCAGCATCCGTCGAGAGGATCGCCTGAAGTGGGGACACGAACCCCTCGTATGCCCACGCCTCGGGTTCCGATACGTATCGCGCGTCCGCAAACTGTGGGGGCAGTGCCGACATGTCGGTGGGCCAGCATCGCGGGCCCTCGGTTCGCAGCACCGCCTGTTCACTCTCGGGGAGATCCGTCCAAGTCAACTCCATCTCATCCAGGATTTCGTCTTCCTCTGCGGATTCTTCTCCCTCGTGCCTCCAGCGGGTCATCCACAATCGCCGCTCGAGCCGGCGGTAGCGCGCGAATTCCTTACTCATGCTCATGCACCTTGCTCCAGCGATGAAGAGTACCAGTGAGGTCCGATTCATACTCAGTCAGGGGGCAGGGGTTACGCGGCTCTACGCAAGCGTGCGGATACCGGTCCGGGCGAGCGGCCAATGTCGCAGGAAGCTCCTCCGAGAACATCCGGAACACCGGGTCCCGCCCTTCACCACCGAGTGACTTGGGAAGGCGCGGTTTTGGGAGATTTTGCACTCGGTCGAGTGCTACGGACATTCCACCGGTTTCAGGAGCCACCGTTCCGTCTTCCGCGACCGGAATGTCGCGAATTGACCCTTCAATGCGAACACCGAGGGTTCGGCCGGAACGTCCAACGACGGGATAGCCTGCCACTTGTTCCCTCATAGCCCTGAACATCGGCTGGCCAGACGTTCGACGACGGGTTTCCGGCGTGGTCTCTGGCTGTTCTCGCACAACTACATGCTAACAAAGCGCGGGTTCGCCAAACCGCCTATCGTTGACAGTGTTGGTTTGCGATCCGCTTCAACCATGCAACGGAAAGCGGGCTAGACGATTTTCACTCCAAGGACCCGCGCGAAAACCATCGCCTGGCCAGGCTCCACGATGGCTCCTCGGAGGTCATTGAGCCCCACCAGCATGTCTTCGAGCTGGGACGTGCGGAAGTCCACGCCCTGCACCGTCGCACCTTGCAGATCGGCCCGGCCCAACTGACAGCCGCGAATGATCGTTCCGCTCAGATCCGCGTCCCGTAGGTCGACCTCGCGCCAGTTGGATCCTTCGAACTCGGAGTTGCGGAACCGAGCCCCCTGGAAGCTGGCGTAGCGCAGGTCGGAATTCCGAATCAGAACGTCCTGCCCCTCGATTGCGGCCGCCGACAGGCCCGTCATCCGGCAGTCCACGAACTCCACTCGCTCCAGCACGATGCGCTGCGCGTGCAGGTTGGCCAGGTCGCAGCCTACCAGCCGAACATCCCTCCACACCACCAACCCGAACTCGGCGTCCGCCAGCCGCACATTCTCCAGGATCGACGCTTCCGCCCGGAATGTGGAGGCCTTCAGGCCATTCCGTTCTAGGCCTTGAACATGGATGCGCTGAATGGTGATGTCGGCGTCCGCGAACAGGCGTTCGAGCTCGTTCGGGGCGGGGAACTCACCCGGCAAGGCTGGGCGCTCGCGCGGGGCCTCCAGGTCTTTGCCACTTCTCGGCCTGTGATCGGGCGTCGATGGCGGCAGCGGGCCCGCCTCCAGCATCTCGCGGATCTGATCGGCGTGCCGGCGGGCGTGGCCGTCGATCAACTGGATCAGTTCCGCGCCGTTCACCGGTCCGAAGAAGGGATGCTTCACGCTAATCGCGTAGAGATCGTCTCCGCGGCTGTCGGCCAGGGCGATAGTCCGTTGCCGCACGGCCAGGAACGCCGATCGAGCGTCTTCCAATCCGTCGAAGCGGCCTTTGGGGCGCATGGCCTCGGGTGACTCCAATTGGGTGAACCGGTTGCGGATGTTCGTGAAGAGGCGCAGTTCCCGGTCGTCGTCCCGCTGGGGTTCGATCGTCCGGCCGAGCTCGATCCAGCGCAGGTGGCGCTCCTCAACCGCGACGACATGCTCAATGCACTCGACCACGGACCAGCGACCAGGGTCCGGCTTGGCGGACGCCTGTTCCGGCGTGAGGTCCTTCAGGGTATCGAGAAACTCCTGACGGCCAGCTTCGAGGAAGGCGGCGAACCGCATCAAGAAAAGTATAGCCAAGGCGGGCCCGGTAGGGCTGGGCTCGGGCTTCAGGGTGCCTGGTCTTCGCGGACAGACGGGCTGTCGCTGCTGCCCGCTGCCAGCCAATCCGGCAGTTCGCGAGCTGACCCCAACGTGCCGAGCTGGCCTTCCAGCGCCAGGTGATGGCCCCAAATGACATCCTGCGACTGATGGCTGATGGCCTCGATGCGGCTGCAACCGAGGACCCGCTCCCGCTCCGCGTAGAAGCCGTAGGTGCGGCAGGCAACGGGCCGGGCCTCGTAGATGAGGCAGGATCCGGAGCGGGTGTCGAGAAGAGGGCAGACGACAGGACGCCGCGCCCCCACTGTATCTCGGATGCGTTGACGGGCGGACTCAGCGGTTTCAGCGGGGAGGGCTTCAATGGCGTCGGAGATCGCCTGCCACTCCGCCAGCGAGACCCGGGGGATGGAGGCGAGGCGCCGGCAGCATTCATCGCATCCCTTGCGGCACGGCCAGTCCCTGTGCGCGGACGTGATCTCGTTGACGCGCATCCGGACTTCTTCTTGGATCAGGTGGAGCCGGGACATGGCCTTGCATTCTCCACGCGACGCCGGGTGTTTGCTTAGTTGCTGCCGACTGCCGTGTAGATGGCCTTCTGCGCGACTGTGCCATCCAGGGTCAACATCACCGGCATGGCGTTGCTGTCCTGGACGTTGGGGACCACGACGTTCAGGCGCTTGGCGCTCGAACCGTTGCCGGCCTCGCCACCGTAGCTGACATCGGCCGGCATGTGGCCGAAGTAGATGCGGATGCGGCCCAGCATGTCGTTGATCTGCTCGGGGGTGTCACCCAGTCCCGTGGCGTACATTGTAATCGTCTCGCCAATGCGAGCCGGCCGCGAAGGCGTTCCGGCCAGGGCGTCGGTGGGCAGCACCAGGGTCTGGCTGTCTTCCAGCAGAGCGTTCACATACTGCTTCTCGCCGATCTTCATCGTGATGGGAGCCGAGAGGCCGAGGTTTTCCACCGGCGTCAACAATGCGATGCGGTGGTTCTGGTTGTCGGTGACATAGATCTTGCCGCCACTACCCACGGTGACCGAGGAAGGGAACCGCAGTTCCGCGTCGATGGCCGGTCCGCCGTCGCCAGTCAAGCCATACGTGCCGTTGCCGGCGATGGTGTGGATGAGGCCGTCAGTGGTCACCATGCGGATTCGCATGTTAAAGGAGTCGGCGATGTACAGATTGCCGGCGTCGTCCACGGCCACCCACTTGGGGTAAAACAAGGTCGCCTGCGTGGCAGGAATCTCGTCCCCGTTGTAGCCGTAGTCCGCCGTGCCGGCCACGGTATGGATAATGCCGTCCGTGGTCACTTTGCGGATGAGGTGGTTGTTCGTGTCGGCGATGAACAGGTTCCCGGCCTTGTCGAAGGTGATGCCCTGCGGATTGAAGACCGAGGCATCCACAGCTTGGCCTTCATCGCCCCAGCGGCGCTGCGCGCCGTCGCCGACCACCGTGTCGATGGTCCAGTTGCTGGCCAGTACCATGCGGATGCGGCTGTTGTAAGTGTCGGCGATATACAGGTTTCCCTTGGAGTCCGTGGCGAGCGACGTCGGACGGTTGAGCGACGCGTCGGTGGCCTGCGGATCCTCCTCGTCGTCTCCATCGTCAATGCCGTCTCCGTCACCCGAATACCCCGCGGTGTTGTTGCCCACGACGGTGGAGATCTTGCCGGTGGAAGCCGTGATCTTGCGAACCACGTGGTTGTACGTGTCGGCGATATAGATGTCACCCGTAGAATCGACCATGATTCCGCACGGCGCGTAGACGGTCGCATCAGTGGCGGCCTCGTCGTCGCCGGTGTAGGACCCGGTGCCCGTGCCCGTAATTGTCGTAATGATGCCCGAAGTGGAGACCTTACGGATGCGGTGGTGGACTTGGTCGGCGATGTACACGTTGCCGGCGGAGTCGATGGCGATGCTGTACGGATTGTTCAACTGGGCGGCGGTCGCCGGGCCGTCGTCGCCCTCGAACTCCTCGGCGTCGTTGGCGCCGGTTCCGGCAAACGTAGAAATGATATAGGAGGGGACAGACTGGGCAGAACTCACAACTGGCAGCCCCAGCAGCAGGCCGGCGCCTACCAGGGCGACGACAGACTTCCGCTTCCAACCGCCACACCGCGCAATAGACATTCCCAAAAGTTCCTTCCTTCTCCCCAAATCGCACCTAGGGCTCACTCGCCCCCATGGATGCGAAACAACCTAGACGGCCACCCCGGCTGGCAGGTTTCCTTTAGATCGCAGGCCCGCCACGCACGTTCGATTGGGTGCAGGCCGAAGCCTTCCCAATACATCGGAGTATAACACTTGGACCCTGTCCAACCCCTTTCCGCTGGCGCTCTACGGACGTGCCGTGATATGACTCTTTCCATGCTCTCGCGAAGAAACCTGATCGCCGCCGCACTGTCCGCTCCGCTGGGCGCCGCGGGTCGCGCCAGGATCAAGATCGGAGCGATGGACGGCGTGCTGGGCAAACGGTCGGACCCGTCCGCGGTCGAGATCGCCAGCCGCCTGGGTGTGGAGGGTCTGCAGGTCACCCTGGGCCGGGTTGCGGCCGATGGTCATCTGGTGATGGCGAATGCCGCGCTGCAGGGGCAGTTTCTCGCCAACTCCAAGCAATATAAGGTCCCGCTGGTGGCGACCTATATCGATATCTTGCATGTGAACTGCCTGAAGAGCGACCCCGAGGCCCTGAAATGGGGCGCCGAGGGGATCGAGATCACTCGGCGGCTGGATGCGAAGATCCTGATGCTCGTCTTCTTCGGCAAATGCGCGCTGACGTCGCGGGCCGAGATGGACGCCGTGGTGGGTCCGCTCAAGGAGCTTTGCCGGGAGGCGGAGAAGGCGCGCATCACGCTGGGTTTCGAAAACACGATCCCGGCCGGCGACGATCTGCGGATTCTTGATCAGGTGGGCTCGCCGGCGCTGAAGGTCTGGTACGACATCGGCAATGCGACCAACCAGTACAATGTCGACCCGGCCCAGGAGATCCGCCAGTTGGGCCGCGAGCGCATCTGCCAACTCCATTTCAAAGACAAAGGGTACCTCGGGGAAGGGGCTGTGAATGTGAAGGCCGCCCTGGCCGCCCTAAACGACATCCGCTATGAAGGGTATGTGACGTTGGAGACCAACGCGCCCTCGAAGGACGTGGAAGAGGATTTGCGCCGTAACGTGAAGTATCTACGGCGTTTGCTGTGAGGTTAGCGGAGGGACGCTCCGCTAACCTCATAGTGTCGTTAAGCGCCCAGGCGCTCCAGGTAGCGGATCACCGCATCGATGCCATTGTAGAAGTTGGGCACGTGGAACTTCTCGTTAGGCGAGTGCAGGTTGTCGTCGGGTAGCCCGAAGCCCATCAAAACACTGGGGATGCCCAGGTGCGTGTCGAACAGGCCGACGATGGGAATGGAACCGCCGCTGCGGATGTAGACCGTCTTCTTGCCGAAGACCTCTTCCATCGCCAGCGCCGACTCGTGGATGAACTTGTTGTCCGGATTCACCAGGGACGGCCCGGCTCCGTGCAGGAACTTGTACTCCGCCTTGACGCCCTTGGGCGTGACGGCGGCGATCGCGGCCTTTAGCTGGCTGATGGCTTCGTCCGGCCGTTGATCGGCGACCAGACGCATGGAGATCTTGGCGACCGCCCGGGCCGGAATGACCGTCTTGGCGCCCTCGCCGACGAAGCCGCCACGGATGCCATGGACTTCGAGGGTCGGCCGGGCCCAGGTCTTGTCGAAAACGGAGTAGCCGGGCTCTCCTGTGATCTCGGTGGCTCCGATCTCCTTCTCGAGATACTCCTTCTCGTTGAAGGGCAGGCTGGCCCAGGCTTCGGCTTCGGCGGGGGCGGGTTTGATGACGCGGTCGTAGAAGCCGGGGATCTGGATGTGGCCGTCCTTGTCTTTCAACGAGGTGAGGATCTCGGCGATGGCCATGATCGGGTTCGGCGCGGCGCCGCCATAGACTCCGGAGTGCAGATCCTGGCGGGCCGCTTCGACATGCAACTCACCGTAGACAATGCCCCGCAAGCCGATGCAGATGGACGGCAGGCCAGGGGCGAACATCTCGCTATCGCAGATGATGGCGGCGTCGGCGGCCAGTTGAGCCGGTTTCTCGCTGACATAGGCCTCGATGGCCTCGCCGCCGCACTCTTCCTCGCCCTCGATCAGGAACTTGATGTTGATGGGCAGTTTCCCATCGTGCTGCATCAGCCATTCGACTGCCTTGATGAGGATCCAGGTTTGGCCCTTGTCGTCGGTGGCTCCGCGGGCGTAGATGTTGTTGTCGCGGATCTCGGGTTCGAAGGGTGGCGACTTCCACTCGTCCAGCGGATCGGCCGGCTGCACGTCGTAGTGGCCGTAGAGCAGCAGCGTGGGCTTGCCGGGCGCGCCCAGCCATTCCCCGTAGACTAACGGATGATTGGCGCGATGAATCTGTTCCGTGCGCGTCATGCCGGCACGGAGCAGGGCGGCCTCGACGGTGTCGGCGGCCTTGCGCATGTCCGGCTCGTGCTCGGGCAAAGTACTGATACTCGGGATCTTGAGGAGTTCGATGAGCTCGTCCAGCGCTTGTTTCTTGAAGCTTTCGATATCAGGCATGAATCCAACCTCTCGTCCGTTAGAATAGTCCTTTCCCGCACCTTCTGGTCTTTCCCCATGCACACAAATCGTCTGATCCACGAGAAGAGTCCTTATCTGCTCCAACACGCCCACAATCCGGTGGATTGGTACGCGTGGGGGCCCGAGGCCTTCCAGAAGGCGAGGGAGGAAGACAAGCCGATCTTCCTGTCGGCCGGATACTCCACCTGCCACTGGTGCCACGTGATGGAGCGCGAATCCTTCGAGAACGAAGCCATCGCCGCGCAGATCAACCGCGACTTCGTGGCGGTGAAGCTCGACCGCGAAGAGCGGCCCGACATCGACCGCATC